>JAFTAR010000202.1 GCA_017455495.1 Prevotella sp. | reverse complement strand
CGCGGCGGAGCCTGGATGGACTCCTTCGCCCGCCAGAGCCACTACCGCGGTCAGCGCCCCATCATCTTCAACGTGTGCAACAATGCGAAGGCACCGCAGGGACAGCCCTCGCTGCTCACATGGGACGAGGTGACCACGCTCTTCCATGAGTTCGGCCACGCCCTCCACGGCATGCTCTCCGACTGCCAGTACCACTCGCTGGCCGGCACCAGCGTGGCCCGCGACTTCGTGGAGATGCCCTCGCAGTTCAACGAGTCGTTTGCCTCCATTCCCGAGATCTTCGACCACTATGCCCGCCATGCCGAGACCGGCGAGCCTATGCCTGCCGAGCTGAAGGAGCGCATGCTGCAGTCCATCAGCTTCCAGCCCTGCTATGCCCTTGGCGAGAACCTTGCCGCCACCTGTCTTGACATGGCCTGGCACATGCTGCCTCAGGACCAGGTGCCCACTGCCGACGATGCCGCCGCCTTCGAGCGCGAGGCACTGCGCCAGGTGGGCCTGCTCGACCAGCAGGTGCCGCCCCGCTACAGCACCAGCTATTTCAACCATATCTGGAGCAGCGGCTATGCCGCCGGCTACTACAGCTACCTGTGGACCGAGGTGCTTGCCGTCAACATAGCCAATGTCTTTGCACAGCGCGGTGCCCTCGACCCCGCCGTGGGTAATGACTTCCGCCAGAAGGTGCTCAGCCGTGGCAACACTCTGCCGCTGATGCAGCTCTTCTCCAGCTTCACCGGCATGGAGCAGCCCGATGCTGCTGCCCTGCTGAGAGCACGTGGACTATAGCGGCAACCCCATGAGCCACACCATTCTCGTGCTTGGCGGCACCACCGAGGGCCGCATGGCCGCAGGAGTGCTCGAAGAGAGCGGGTCGCCATTCTTCTACTCCACCAAGACGGGGGAGCAGGACCTGCAGCTGAGCCATGGCACCCATATAAGCGGTGCCATGGACAGCGCTGCCATGGCGCGCTTCTGCCAGGAGCATGGCGTGAAGCTCATTATAGACGCTGCCCACCCCTTTGCCTCCGAGCTGCACCTCACGGTGGCCGCCACCGCCGGGCAGCTCGGCATTCCCGTGGTGCACTACGAGCGCATCTTTCCTCCGCGCGAGGAGGACATCAGCTGGCTTGCTGATATGGACGAGATGCTGCTACGGCTAAGCAGTCTGCCCAAGGGGACGACGGTGCTCAGCACCTTAGGCGTGAAGAGCATAGGCCGCCTGAAGCCGTTGGAGCAGGAGGCCGGTCTCTGCCTGCGCTACCGTATCCTGCGGCGCCAGTCGTCGCTAAGCTTGGCGCTAAGCCAGGGGGCCACGCCCGACCAGCTGTGCTATTACGGCGAGGACGACGACCGCCCTGCCGATGTCATCCTGCTGAAAGAGAGCGGCCTCTCCGGAGGCTTCGCTGAGAAGGTGGAAGCCGCCCGCAGGCAGGGCATGGCCATCTTCGCCCTGGCACGCCCCTCCATGCCCGGGGCCTTCATCACCGTCAACGGCCCCTACGGCCTGCGCCGCCAGGTGGAGCGGCTGCTTCCCGATTTCTTCCCCCTGAAAAGCGGCCTCACCACGGGCACCTGTGCCACAGCTGCCGCCGTGGCTGCCATGATGCAGCTCATTGCTGAAGAGCAGAAGGAGGCAGGCCCGCTGCCCTCAGAGGCAGGCCCGCTGCCCTCAGAGGCAGGCCCGCTGCCCTCAGAAGTGCCGGTGCTCCTTCCCAATGGCGAGACCATCAGCGTGCCTGTGGCCTACGGCGATGGCTATGCCTCCGTGATAAAAGATGCCGGCGATGACCCCGATGTCACCGACGGCCTGGAGATACGGGCCGCCGCAGCCCTCCTTCCCGGCGGCAAAACCACAGCAGCCCTCCTTCCCGGCGGGCAAACCGCCGGGCACACTACTGCTCCCGGCGGTTTTGCTTCCAGACTCAGTGCTTCCGGCGGTTTTGGCCCTGCTATCAGTGCTCCCGGCGGTTTTGGCCCTGCTATCAGTGCTCCCGGCGGTTTTGGCCCTGCTCTCAGTGCTCCCGGCGGTTTTGCCGCCGGGCCTGAAATAGTCATTGAGGGCGGCAGCGGCGTGGGCCGCTTCACCCTGCCCGGCTTCGACTATCCCCCCGGTCAGCCGGCTATCAACCGCTCCCCGCGGCAGATGATAGAACAAAACATCCGCCTGCTGCTAAAGAACCCGCTCCCACTCTGCCGGCTTGCAACCAAAGGAACGCAAGAGCTTGTCGCCATCACCATCAGCGTGCCCGATGGCGAGCGCATTGCCCAGAAGACCTTCAACCCCCGCCTTGGCATAGAGGGCGGCATAAGCATCATCGGCGTAAGCGGGATTGTGATGCCCTTCAGCGAGGAGGCCTTTGTCAACAGCATCCGCAAATGCATGCAGGTGGCGAAGGCAGCCTTCCCCTGCCAAGCGCAAGCCCACGTGGTGATAAACAGCGGAGCAAAGAGTGAGCGCTTTGTCAAGGCCCTCTTCCCCGAGCTGCCGCCGCAGGCCTTCGTGGAGTATGGCAACTACATAGGCCAGACGCTGCAGATAGCCCACGAGCTTGGCATTCCCCGCGTAACCCTTGGCGTCATGCTTGGCAAGGCCGTCAAGCTGGCCGCCGGACACCTCGACACCCACAGCCGCCGCTCCGTTATGGACAAGGACTTCATAGCCCTGCTGCTCAACGAGGCCGGCATTCCCTGCTCTACCGGCAAAGACACCCCTGCTGCCATAGACCTAAGCACCATCACCCTTGCCCGCGAGCTGTGGCAAGCCATTCCCCGTGAGCAGACTGCCTCCTTTGCCCGCGTCGTTATTGCCCACTGCTACAGGCACTGCGGGCCACTGCTGCCAAAAGGCACACTAAAAATACTTCTCATTGACGATAACGGGAAGATATATGGTGAAGACGGCAGTCTTTAAGCTTTCTTTTGTAAATTAGTATCAATAAAAGGCAAGAAAGTGTAAAGCTGTCTCGCTTATTTGTATTATCTTTGCACCGAATTAGCCAAAAAAAATGTAAAACACCTACTTATATATTAACTAACTATTAAACCTATGGAATCAAACCACAGTAAGAAAACAATGCTGGCGGCTGTATGCCTTGGCCTTGGCCTAAGCTACTCGCCGCAGGTGTTTGCTGTTGGAGGCAGTGTCACTGGCGACTCAGAGTCGCCGGCACTCACCGAGGTACAGCAGCAAACCAAGAGAATCACAGGTGTAGTAAGCGACCATACGGGGCCTGTCATCGGTGCCAGCGTCAAAGTGAAGGGAACTTCCAACGGCGTTGCTACCGACTTCGACGGCAACTTCTCGCTTCAGGCAGCTGTTGGCCAGACGCTGGTAGTGAGCTATGTGGGCTACCTGCCAAAGGAAATCGTAGTCACGGCTACACAGAATGTCTACAACATCACTATTGAGGAAGACCGCCAGATGCTCAATGAAGTGGTGGTCGTGGGCTATGGTACTATGAAGAAGAGCGACCTCTCCGGCTCCTCCATCTCCATCGGCGAGGATGCCCTCAGGGGAAGTGTCATCACCTCTCTCGACCAGAGCCTTCAGGGCCATGCCACCGGTGTTACCGCCGTCACCACCTCCGGTGCCCCTGGCTCGTCATCGGCCATCCGCGTTCGCGGTATCGGCTCTATCAACGCCAACCAGGAGCCTCTCTACGTCATTGACGGTGTCATCGTGCAGACCGGCGGACAGTCGGGTGCCGACTTCGGCCTTGGCGACCGCCTTGGCAACGGTAAGGTGTCTACCATCTCGCCCCTGTCAACGCTGAACCCCAACGACATCGTGTCAATGGAAATCCTGAAGGATGCCTCTGCCACCGCCATCTACGGTGCCCAGGGTGCCAACGGCGTCGTCCTTATCACCACCAAGCGCGGTAAGGCCGGCGAGGCTAAGTTCAGCTACGACGGCATGTTTGCCGTGAACCGCCAGATGAAGCGCCTTGACATGATGAACCTGCGTGAATACTCAGAGTACTATCAGGACTTCGTGAACAACGGCTGGATCATGAAGAGCCAGGCCAACCCCAACTACTCGGATGCCTCTATCCTGGGCAAGGGTACGAACTGGCAGGACGCCGTGTTCCAGACAGCCCTGCAGCACTCCCACCAGATTTCGGCACAGGGCGGTACCGATGCCGTGAGATACTACGTCTCCGGCAACTTCATGAACCAGGAAGGTACCATCATCGGCTCTGAGTTCACCCGCTACTCCGTGCGCACCAACCTTGACGCACAGCTCAAGCCCTGGCTGAAGCTCGGTCTCTCGGCTACATTCTCAAACACCAAGGACGACCTCACCAAGGCCGACGGCACAGAGGGTGTCATCAGCTATTCGCTCACCACCCTGCCCGACATACCCATCTACGACATCTGGGGCAACTACTACACAGAGGCACGCGAGGGCTACACCAACCCCAACCCCGTGGCCCTGGCCAACTATAACCAGTACACCCTGGAGCGCCGCAAGCTCACCGGCAACATCTTTGCCGAGGTTAGCTTCCTGAGCAACCTTGTGTGGCACGCCGAGCTGGGCTACGACATCTCCGGCTCCAATGCCGAGACTTGGGAACCCTCCGTTGACCTTGGCGGCTGGCAGAAGCCCGCTAACCAGGACCACTGGTAGAGCAACAACAACACCTTCTGGCAGCTGAAGAACTACCTCACCTACAACGGCACCTTCGGCAAGCACAGCTTCACTGCCATGCTTGGTCAGGAGTGCTGGGAGTCAACATGGAAGTATCAGGGCATCACCGGCCAGAACCTGCCGCGCAACGACGTGCGCAACCCATCGCTCGTTGAGAAGACCGACAAGGACTACAGCTCCGGCTTCGGCAGCGCTGCCATGGCTTCGTTCTTCACGCGCGAAACCTATAATTACGACGACCGCTACTACGCAACCTACACCTTCCGTTATGACGGCAGCTCAAACTTCGGCCCCAACAACCGCTGGGCCGGCTTCCACTCAGTGGCCGCCAGCTGGCGCTTCAGCAACGAGAAGTTCATCAAGGACTTTGCCGGCAACTGGCTCAGCAACGGCAAGCTGCGTGTGGGCTGGGGCCAGACCGGTAATGCCAACATTGGCGGATACAAGTGGGGAGTGGCCCTCGCCGCCATGCCGTCGGCACTCGGACAGTCTTACCGCCCCTCAGGCCTGCCCAACGAGTCCATACAGTGGGAGACACAGGAACAGATAGACCTCGGCCTTGACCTGGGCTTCTTCAACAACCGCCTGAACCTCATCATCGACTGGTACCGCAAGGAGTCGAAGGACATGCTCATGATGATGCAGCTGCCTTCCTACCTCGGCACCCAGGGCAACCCGTCGAGCGCCCTCACCGCTCCTTACGGCAACTACGGCACCATGCGCAACACCGGTCTTGAGATAGAGCTTAAGGCCACGCCCGTTCTTACCAACGACTTCAGCTGGGACACCGACCTGCAGTTCTCCTTCAACAAGAACAAGCTGGTGGCCCTGCAGGGCACTACTTCTGCCGCCATCATCGGCTACGGCCAGTGGAGCGACGTAGTGGCCGTGTCATCAGTAGGCCGCCCGATGTACGACTTCTACGGATATGAGGTGGAAGGTGTCTACCGCGACTTTGCCGACATCCTCAGCTCGCCCGTCAACACACTCTACTCGCAGTCGGTCATCAAGAACGACGACGGCACCTACTCACACGTCACCGACCCCACGAAGTACAACAAGAGCAACACCGTATGGCCCGGCGACCTGAAGTTCAAGGATATCAATAACGATGGCATCATTGACGAGTACGATAAGACCAGCATAGGCTCGCCGCTGCCAAAGTTCACCTTCGGCTTCACCAACACGTTCAACTACAAGGGCTTCGACCTCAGTATCTTCATCAACGGCTCCGTGGGCAACAAGGTGATGAACTACACCTCCATCAACCTCACTTCGATGACCAGCACCTGGAACAACCAGATACAGGAGAAGATTGCCGACCGCGCCCAGCTTGTTCCCGTCGATGCCGACAAGGTCTATACCGACGGCACCCTGTGGTACAACGACATCACCAATGTTGAGGTTGCCAACGCCGGCACGAAGACTCCGCGCGTGGCCATTGGCAACAGCTACAACCAGAACATTTCCACACGCTATATTGAGGACGGCTCGTACATCCGCCTGAAGAACGTTTCGCTTGGCTACACCTTCCCGAAGAACATCGTGAGCAAGCTCTACTTGGACAACCTCCGCGTCTACTGCAACCTGCAGAACGTGCTTACCATTACCGGATACGACGGCTACGACCCGGAAATCGGAGCTTCCACTACCGATGCCAACGGCTATGTGTTCGGTCTTGACAACGGACGCTATCCCTCGCCCTTTACCTGCACATTCGGCATCAACTTATCATTCTAATGTTATAGGAGGACAATCAATATGAAATACAACAAGATAAAAGTTTTACTTGCTGCCTCGGTCGTAGGACTGGGACTTACTTCCTGCGAGGACTTCCTTGACCGTCCCACCGAGGACAACTACGTAGCCGGCGGATACTACAACTCCGACGCTGAGTGTATTGCTGCCGTTGACTATCTCTATAACTCTCCCTGGTATGACTTCCAGCGCGGATTCTTCAAGGTGGGCGAGGTGCTCTCCGGCAACTACTACTGGGGTTCCAGCCCCTATCTGGACTTCTCGCTGAACTCCAACGATGAGGACTTGCGCAACATGTCCTACTCCCTATGGGCTGTCAATGGCCATTCAAATATTGTACGTCACTACATTGAGGGTGGCGGCGCTTCACAGGCTGTTAAGGACCAGACCGTAGGCGAGTGCCTGCTTTGGAAGGCCATGGCCTACTTCTACCTGGTACGCACCTTTGGCGATGTGCCCATCGTACACGACAATGCCGCAATGATTGAGGCTGGCGACTATAATGAACAGCCACGTGTGCAGAAGGCCGATGTCTACGAGTACATCGTCATGACCCTTGAGAAGGCCATCGAGCTTCTTCCCGAGCACTGCACCGAGGGCCGCCTTGACAAGTACTGCGCCAAGGGCCTTCTGGCCAAGGTCTACCTCACCAAGGCCGGTGTCAGCGGCAGCCTTGACAGCAACGACCTGCAGAAGGCATACGAGCTGGCAAAGGACGTTATGGACAACTCCGGACGCTCGCTTGAGAAGAACTATGCCGACGTGTTTAAGCTTGAGGGCAACAAGTCGCCTGAGAACATGATAGCATGGCGCTGGGTGGTAAGCTCACAGTGGACCTCGCAGAACACATTCCAGTCAGACCTCGGCATGACCGGCATGGACGAGTACGGTGATGTATGGGGCGAATGGGGTGGCCCGTCGGTTGACCTTCAGGATGCCTTCGGCTTCAACATCCTCGATGACCCCGCTACACGACCCGACGTTGACACCCGCCGCAAGGCCACTCTGATGACCGTTGGCGACGTAGTGCCCTACCTCTGGCGCGACAAGGGCGGCTTTGACTACATGAGGTTTGAGTTCGACAAGGACTACAACTCTGCCGCCTGGGGCGAGCACCGTTCTTCCACCGGCTGCAACGTAGTGAAGCACCTCTATGGCAACAATGCCGACCACGTTACTGCTCTCGGCACTTCTGCAGCCCGTATGGCCAGCTCGCTGTGCACCCCGCTGCTCCGCCTTGCCGACGTTTACCTCGTGCTGGCTGAGGCAAAGGTGCTCCTGGGCCAGACCAACGATGCCGATGCCCTGAAAGCCTACAACGCCGTACATCAGCGTGCCATACCCAATGCTGCCGCCGAGACATCGCTCACCTTCGACAAGGTTTGGAAGGAGCGCCGCCTGGAGCTGGCCTGCGAGGGCGACCGCTGGTACGACTTCGTGCGCCTGTCATACTACAATGCCGACCGCGCCATCAACGAGCTTAAGAGTCAGCGCCGCAACCAGTACTGGAACCTGGACCTCGTGTTCAAGAACTACTTTGAGACCGGCCAGTGGCTGCTCACCAACAAGGACGACGACGGCAACGACCAGACAGCTTCCTACAATGAGGAAACACCGGCTCCAAACGTCAACATCAACAGCTTCACCATTCCGTTCCCCATGGAGGACCTCACCTTCAACCCGCACCTGAAGGAGGATCCCGTCCATGTCGACGTGCGTGCCACCTACAGCTACTAAACAAAGCCCCCTAACATAGAATAAAACAATTATGAACAACAAGATATTTAAAGGACTTTATCTTGCCCTGGCCACCACTGCCATGATAGGCTTCACAGCCTGCGAGGACGAGCCGGACAAGTATGAGATTAGCGAAGGCAGCCCTACCATCCGCTATATCCGCCCCGTGAATGTTGAGGCCGCCGACTCCATCATTACTGGAGCCTACATGGACAACAACATCTGCATTGTGGGTGAAAACCTGCGCAGCATCACAAAGATGTTCTTCAACGACCAGGAGGCAAAGCTCATTCCGAGCCTTATCACCGACAACACGATGATTGTCACCGTTCCGGGACAGATTCCCGGTGAGGTGTTCAACAAGATCTTCATGGTCAACAACTCCAACGACACCACCACCTACGACTTCAGCGTACTGGTGCCCGGACCGAACATCAACAACATGAGCAACGAGTGGGCAAAGGCCGGCGAGACGGCCACCATCTACGGCAACTACTTCGTGGACGACCCCAACGTGCCGCTCTCTCTGTCCATCAACGGCAGGAAGATTGACATTGATGAGTTCACCATCAGCACCATCACCTTCACCGTGCCTGAAGGATTGGCTGAAGGCCCCATCGAGATTTCCACCGTCTACGGCAAGAAGAAGGCCAAGTTCAACTACCACGACACCAACGGTATGCTGTTCAACGACTGGGGCACCTACGACGCCGGCGACAAGTCTACCGGACTCACCAACCACGGCTGGCACAACCAGCTGATAGTGAGCGACGAAAACTCACTCGACGGCAGCTACCTCTTCCTTGGCGACTGTGATGTGGACAACGACACCTGGGCCGACGGCAACCTCGCCTTCGAGTACTGGCCTGGCGACTGGGACGGCACCTTCACCGGCACCAACGCGCGCCTATCAGACCTCGTAAGCTTTACCGACTTTGCAAACATGGCCCTGAAGTTCGAGGTGAACATTCCCTCCAGCAACCCCTGGACCAACCTCTCCATGCAGTGCATCTTCTCTGGCGACGAACAGGTTACACTGCTCACTGCCAACAACTCGTTCTTCAACGGTACCGACTATCCTCGCGGACTCTGGACACCGTGGAACGCCACTGGCTCATACGACACCGGAGGCAAGTGGGTGACAGTGACACTGCCCTTCTCCACCTTCAAGTACAAGCACGACGGCACACCGGCCAGTGTCCCCCTCACAGCCAGCAACTTCACCGGACTGACACTCTTCGTCTGGAAAGGCGTGACAAGCGGCACAACATGTCACCCCATCATACGCATAGACAACGTCCGCGCTGTGGCCTATTGAGTTAAGAATTAAGAGTTAAGAATTAAGAGTTGTCGCTTCGCGATTACGAATTAAGAATTAAGTATTATGAAGATATATCGTAAACTATCAGCATTGGCCATGGCCGGCCTGGTGATGGCAAGCGCCTTTACCGGCTGTACCGACGATGAGTTCACCACCAGCCAGTACGGCAAGGTAGGTGTAAACCTCTTAGGCTTTGGCCCCATGCCTATCACACGCGGCGCCACCATGCGCGTCACCGGAACCCAGCTGAACAACATCCAGGAGGTGCTCTTCCCGGAGGGCAACCAGAAGGTGACTCCTTCAACCACCTTTATCTCTGCCGACTATCAGCTGCTTAACTCTGAGGAGATGACAGTCACCGTGCCCGACCAGTGCGTGCCCGGCAAGCTCTATCTCGTCACCAAGGGCGGCGACACCATCGTCTCTTCCTCAAACATCACGTTTGCCGAGGAGATAAAGGTCTCGTCCTACTCTCCCAGCCCTGTCCACCCTGGCGACATCGTCACCATCAAGGGTGAATATGTGTGGAACATCGGCCAGGTGGTGTTCTTCGACCATGTCACGGTCGATGCCGCCGACTTCCTGAAGAACACCCGCAACGAGATTCAGGTTCGCGTGCCCATGGAGGCCAAGACCGGCGAGCTGGCCTACAACGACGGCTCAGAAGGTGCTGAGAACGAAGTTATCGGCAACCTCATTGTCGATGCTCCGAAGGCTACTGCCGTCTCTAACGCCACACCCGACTTCAACGACCAGATTACCATCACGGGCGAGAACCTTGACCTCATAACCACTGTTGAGTTCCCCGCCGTGGGCGAGGTTCCCTTCACTGTGGCAAACGACGGCAAGAGCATCCGCGTCACCGTTCCCGCCACCACCGTGTCGGGCACCGTCACCATGACTGCCGCCTCAGGCCTCACCACTTCTGTTGACATCACCGTGCCTCTGGCAACTGTAACAGGCACCGACCCTGTTGCCGACGTAAAGGTGGGACAGGTAATCACCATCACTGGCGAGAATCTTGACCGCATCACAAAGCTTATCCTGCCTGCCATTAAGGAACCGCTTGAGAAGGGTGCCTTCACACAGAGTGCTACCGAAATATCGTTTGTAGTGCCTGAGGGCATGGGCGACGGCAAGGTGACCCTCGTGCAGCATGAGAACTACAGCGTAGAGTCTGCCAAGATTGCCATGTACAGCGATGCCCCCGAAATGGCTATTTGGAGCGGCGAGTGGGTATGCTCTGGATGGGCCGGCAATCAGGAACTGGCATGGGGCGGCTATGACTGGAGCACGGTTGCTGCAGGCACTAAGCTCATGTTCTACTATAAGAAGAACAATCCTGGCAACTGGGGCTGCATAAGCCTGCGCCACGGTGACAGCTGGGGTGCACTGCCTGATCCGATTCCCGGACAGTATGACCTTGACGAGGACGAGGGTGTGCTCTCTGTGGTACTGACACAGGAGGTTATTGACGACCTCGTTGCCAACGGCGGTCTCGTAATAACCGGCGACAACTTCACTCTGACAAAGGTGGCTATTCCCATTCCTGAGACAAAGATTTGGAGTGGCGAGTGGGTATGCTCAAGCTGGAACGGCAATCAAGAACTGGCATGGGGCGGCTATGACTGGAGTACAGTTGCAGCAGACACCAAGATTATGTTCTACTACAAGAAGAACAATCCTGGCAACTGGGGCTGCATTAGCCTGCGCCACGGTGACAGCTGGGGTGCACTGCCTGATCCGATTCCCGGACAGTATGACCTTGACGAGGACGAGGGAGTTCTTACAGAGACTCTGGTCCAGGAAGTGCTTGACGATATCATTGCCAACGGCGGACTTGTCATCACCGGCGATAACTACACGCTTTCAAAGATTGTGTTGAGATAACCCGCCTTCATCTTTACTCTGAGGCGCAGTTCCTTCCCAAGGGGCTGCGCCTTTGCTTATATATAAAACAACCTGCACTACTTGCACCTCTTGCACCTCTTGCACCTGTTGCACCTTGTCCTGTTACTGTAATCTTGTGGGGAGCCTCCGCAGCATCGTGGGGAGCCTCCGCAGAATCATGGGGAGCCTCCGCAGAATCGTGGGGAGCCTCCCCGCCAGTAGCAGTCAGGTGCAACAGGTGCAACACAAAATGCTCTGTAGGTGCAAGAGGTGCAAGAGGTGCAACACAAAATGTTCTGTAGGTGCAACAGGTGCAAGAGGTGCAAGTAGTGCAACAAGAAATGGTGTTGCTATTCGGAGCGGCGGCGGAAGAGGAGGAAGGCCACGACGGGCGCTCCCACCAGTGCCGTGACGGAGTTGACGGGCAGCACACCCTCGAAGCCCGGCATGCGCGCAATGATGTTGCACAGCAGGGCCAAGGCCGAGCCGCATACTGCCGTGGCAGGCAGGAGCATACGGTGGTCGCTGGTGCGGAACAATGCCCTGGCAAGGTGGGGCACGGCAAGGCCTATGAACATGATGGGTCCGCAATAGGCCGTGACGATGGCTACCAGCACGCCGGAGCATACTATGACCAGGGTTCTTGCACGGCGCACGTTCAGCCCAAGGTTGGCGGCATAGCGATCACCGAGCAGCATCAGGTTCATGGGTTTCACTAAAAGGAAGCTGAGCGGCAGCAGCACTGCCATAAGCACCACGAAGAGCACCATCTCGCCGCCGCTGACACGCGAGAACGAGCCAAGGCCCCACACCACAAACGACTTCACGTCCTCGTCGGGCGAGAGGAACTTCAGCACTCCTATAATGGCATTGGCCAGATAGCCTATCATCACTCCGATGATGAGCAGCGTGACATTGCCCTTCACTTTGTTTCCCACCCACACTATGAGCACCATCACCGCCAAGGCGCCTATAATGGCTCCAATGCTGATGGCGGCATTGCCCAAGAGGCCCATGCGGCTTAGGGCCGTGCCCCCTATCTGCCCTGACAGCAGCACCACGAAGGCCACGCCCAGCGCCGAGCCGTTGCTTATGCCCAGCACCGACGGCCCTGCCAGCGGGTTGCGGAACACGGTCTGCATCTGCAGGCCGCTCACGGCAAGGCCGGCACCGGCAGCAACAGCGGTGAGGGCCTGGGGCAGGCGAGCCTGGAAGATGATGTTTCGCCATATCTCCGACTGCGACTCGTCGCCAAACAGGATGCGGCAGACAGAACCGGCGGGAATGGGCACCGTGCCTATCATCAGGTTGGCCACCAACAAGACAAAGATGGCGGCAAGCATGACGGGAAACAATATGGCAGGACGGTATCGCGCAAACATTGATTTATCCAACTTTTATTGAACCACGGATTAAGGGATTTCGGGGATAATCAGTGTAATCTGCCTACTGCGGTTTAATCACCGGTGGGAAATCCCATAAATCCTTAAATCTGTGGTTGTTTCATATACATGCGAAGTTGTATTATATCATTCCAAGAGACGGTAGAAGGCAGGCTCATAGTCGGGTTCCACAAGCTCGGGGTGGAAAATGGCCACGAAGTCCTTGAGCAGCAGGTCGGGGCTGACGGGCGACAGCTCGTAGTAGGGGCTTCGCTTCATGTTGCAGTAGATTACCTTGTGCTCGCGGAAAGCCTTGAGGAGGTTGTTGCGAGGCTCGCGGTCGAGCAGCGCCTCGTAGCTGAAGTCGCCGTCGAAACTGTTCAGTATGCGCCAGTAGTCGGCATTGGCCGAGAGGGCATACATCTGCTCAAACTCCAGGTCCTCGCCCGAGGTCTCCTCGTCGTTTATAACATAGTCGGCACCGGCATCGCGGAAAATCTGTGCCAGATAGTTGCGGCCACCCACGGCATGCCACACACCGTAGTGCATCTCGCCGCTGGTAATGGTGGGCCGCTGGCCGCCAAGGCTGTCAACGCTGGTCTTCAGGCTGTTATAGCGCTGCTCTATGCCGGCAAAGACCTCGTTGGCCTGCTGCTCGCGCCCAAGGAACATGCCAATGAACTTCACCCACTCGGCCTGCCCCAAGGGCGACAGCTCCTGATAGCCCAGGTGGGGCACCATAGTGATGCCGCTCTCCCGGATGGCATCATAGCCGCCGCGCTTTGAGGGAGAGATGAAAATCACGTCGGGCTGGGCGGCTATTACCATCTCCAAGTCGAAATTGCCCTCCATGCCTATGGTCACCGTCTGTCCGCTGCTCACGCGCTGCAGCATGTCCTCGTCGAAGAGGTTCTTCGTGCCCGTTATGCCCGTAACGAAGTCGTGGGCGTTGAGGGCGGTGAAGTTAGACAGCTGCAGGGCCGTCATGCAGATGCAGCGGTTCACGGGGACGTCTATACGCTCATAGCCCTGCGGCACCTCTACGTCAAGTCCGCGGGGCACGAGGGCAAAGCGGCTGGTGAGCGAGGCATCGCCGTCCACCTGCAGCTCGCCGCCCACGCTCACTAAGTGCATGCCTGCCGAGTCGCGCACGGTGAAGCCTTTGGCATAGTCCACCTCAACGGCTGCTATGCTGTCACCAGCGGCACCGTCGGCAACGCTGCCGCCGCCACCGGCACAGGAGGAATATGTCATTATGCTAATGGCCGCGAGGCCCAGGATAATAGTCTTTCTCATCTAACATGCTTTAATTTTGTTTATCAGGCAGCAGCACCACGCCCTCCTGTTTCTTGCCGTCCATCATAATCTTCAGCGGACGGTCGAAGCGCACGTGGCGCACGTGCTCGGTCTCCTCCACGGCAGGCATGGCATCGAGGACCTCCTTCTGGAAGATGCCGTCGCCGGTGTAGGTGTTGATGGTGAAGTAGCCCACGCCGAAGGAGGTGAGGTTCTGGAAGAAGTGGGTGCCCTGCGAGGGGTCTACGTGGTAGTTTTTCAGTCCCGTCTCCACGATGACGCGTGCGGCGCTGATGTGCGGCCACTTCACGGGAATGCCCAACCAGTAGTCTGACGAGCCCCAGCGGCCCGGGCCAATAAGGATATATGAGCCTTTATCTTCTAAGAACCTACGGTTTATCTGCTCTATCTCCATGGCTATCTGCGGGGTGTTGGCGGCGGTGAAGTTGTCGTCGGTCTTCACGTAGACCACGTCGACCACATCCTCCGAAATGCCGTGGCCCAGCGAGTTGTGGCTCCTCAGCAGGCACTCCGTGTCGGGAATCTTTTGCAGGTCCTCGTCAAGCACCTGCTTGGAGTCCACGATGGGGCGAATCTGGAGGAGGTATAAGGCCCCGACGACAGAACCTACAGACCCACCCCCGGCCCCTCCCTTGTAGGGAGGGGAGTATATAGACATGTCTGCGGAATTATCAAAGTCAGAACTATCTGCTCCCCTCCCTACAAGGGAGGGGTCGGGGGAGGGTCCGCTGGGGGAGGGTCTGCTTGGGGAGGGTCTTAAGTTACATGCAAACTCTATCTCCACGGGGCGCCGCATCTCGTCGGCACCAAGCTTCTGCACCATCTGCAACAGCTCCGGCAGGGGGAACACGCCGTGCTGCAGCACTCCGGCGAAGGATATTACCTTGCGGCCGCCCTCGTATATGCCGTCGCGAATGATGCCGTCCACGGGGTCGTAGGTCGAGGCGATATACTGCAGCGAGCCGTCCTTGTCGGCCTGCTTCACGCGTACATTCTTTATATTGAAGCCGTCGTCGACCGACCATGAGGGAGACCCTACAGACCCCCCCCCGACCCCTCCCTTGTTGGGTGGGGAGTATATAGCATTGCCGTCATTAGTAGCAGAACTATCTGCTCCCCTCCCTACAAGGGAAGGGCCGGGGGTGGGTCTACAGGGGCCGGGGGAGGGGGCTTCCAAGGCATAAAACCTTGTCTGCGTCTGTGTCAGGGCCAGCTCCATCTCGCTCAGCTGCAGCACCTGCTTGGGGTGGTAGGGCGACACGCGGAGCGTCTGCCCGCCGTCAACGATATACTTGCCCAGTCCGAGGGCAAGGCTGGCAATGCCCTCCTCGGCCGTCTCGTCGCCAATGGGGTAGTAGTTCAGCGAGCGCAGCACGCCCGAGAACGTGGGGTAGTAGAGGTTGCCATAGTGCTGGCCCACCACCTCCTGCAAGATCACGGCCATCTTCTCCTGGTCAATGACGTTCTGCGTGGCCGTCATGTAGGCCTTCGAGTCACGGTAGTACACCGAGGCATAGACACTCTTAATGGCGCAGGCCAGCTGGCGCAGCATCTCGTACTTGTCGTCAAGCCAGGGAATCATGTATGTAGCATATATGCCGGCGAAGGGCTGGTAGTGGCTGTCCTCAAGCAGCGAGCTGGAGCGTATGGCTATGGGACTCTTTATGGCCTCGAAGAAGGTGAAGAAGTCGGCTATGAGGTCGTCGGGCAGCTGTGCCCTGAGGAAGTGCTTCAGAATCTCCTCGTCGGGGGCGTCGCTCAAGGCAATGCCCCACAGGTTGTTGTCGTCCATGAAGCGGTCGAAGAAGTCGGTGCACAGCACCACCGTCTTCGGTATCTGCACGGTGGCGTTTGGCAGCTGGTTCAGCTCCGGGTGTCGCTTCAGTATGGTGTCGAGGAATGCCAGGCCGCGACCTTTGCCGCCTAATGAGCCTTCGCCTATGCGGGCAAAGTGGGCATAGCGGTCGAACTTCAGGCGGTCGAACACAGCCACCACGCCAATGTTCTTCATGTTGCGGTACTGCACTATGGCGTCGAAGATGATCTGGCGGTGGGCATCCACGTCCTGCAGCTTGTGCCAGGTGACGTGCTTCAGGAACTGGCTCACGGGGAATATGGCGCGGGCCGTGAGCCAGCGGCTCATGTGGTTGCGGCGAATGTGGCGCACGAACGACTCCTGCGGAATGTTGAAGATGTTGTCCTGCAGCTCCTTCAGCGTCCTTATGCGCATCACCTCCTGCTTGGTCTGAGGGTCGCGGAATATGAAGTCGCCAAAGCCCATGTGCTCCTCAAGCAGGTGGCGCAGGTCCACGTTCATCTTCTTCGAGTTCTTGTCAATGAAGTGGAAGCCCTCGGCCTCGGCCTTCTCGCGGTTGTGGGTCTCCGAGCTTTCCATGATGAGGGGCACGTACTCGTCCTCTTGGCGTATGGCTTTCAGCAGCTTCAGGCCTGCCTCGGGGTCGCCCTCCTCCACGTGCGAGAGTCGGCCCACGGGTGTCTCCATGGGGAAGCGGGTGTCGCTTATGATGCCCAGGGTGTTGTCGTGGTACTTCTGCCACAAGGCCCAAGCCTCCTCGTAGTTTGTGGCCAGCACCACCTTGGGCCTGCCGCGCTTGCGCTGTGCGGCGGCGTGGGGGTTGAGGGCCTCGGTTGAGAAGTTCTTCGACTGCTGCAATATGTAGTTGTACAGGTTTGGCAGCACGGAGGAGTAGAAGCGTATGTTGTCCTCAACCAGCATAATCATCTGCACGCCGGCCTCCTCCATGTCGTGGTCAATGTTCATCCGGTCCTCAATGAGCTTTATTATGGAGAGGATGAGGTTGGTGTTGCCTAACCAGCAGAACACGTAGTCGAAGATGCTCATGTCCTCGTCCTGCATGCGGCGGGTTATGCCGTGGCTGAAGGGTGTCAGCACCACGCAGGGCACACCGGGGTTTGAGGCCTTCACCTCGCGCGCCACCTGGAAGGCATCGTTGTCGGCATTGCCTGGCATGCATATTACCAGGTCTATATCGGTGGTCTCAAGCACTTTCTGGGCCTCTTCGGTGGTACTTACCTGGGTGAACGAGGGCGGATAGCGCATGCCAAGCTCGGTGTACTCGTCGAATATTTTCTCGTCCACGCGGCCGTCGTCCTCAAGCATGAAGGCATCGTAGGGGTTGGCCACTATGAGCACGCTGAAGATGCGGTGGGTCATAAGGTGGGCAAACGATACGTCCTTGAGGTAGAAGGAGTTGAACTCCTGGGGAATGTTACTGCTGGGCTCCATTTATGTAGTAAGTATGAAGTATGACGTAAGTAGTTTGGACGGCAAAGGTAAGAAAAAAACGACAAACAAAGCGCGATAATGTGTTAACATAACTAAAGCCCTCTGCAGAAAGACGGTGCAGAGGGCTTTAGAGTACTTTAGAGTATTATCGGCTTGTCCTTGAGTAGGCCGGCTGGTCGCTGTAGGTGTTGTTGGGGTCGTCGGTATTGGTGCCGCCACCCTGGTAGACGGTCTGCCGCACGGTGAGCACCAGCGTGTCGCTCACCTCATACTTGCTGGTGGAGGCCTGGCTGTGGGCCAGCAGCGTCACGTCCTGCGAGCGCTCGCTGACATCAAGGTTCTGCTGGCAGGCCACTGTCAGCTGCGGCGTGCCGGAGGTGTAGGGCTGCAGGGTGGTGGTGAGCCACGAGGCCGAGCCGCTCTTGCTTCTCACCTCGCTGGTAAGGCCCGTAAGGCTGATGGTCACCTCCGAGGCATCGGCCGGCATGTCGCACGTCATCGTGAGGTGCTTGCCCGAGGGAGGGCCTGGGTCGGGCGTAGGAGTAGGAGTGGGTGTGGGTGTGGGTTCCGGCTCGTCGGAGCCGCCGCCGCCGCCACAGGCCGTGAAGGCCAGCGCGACAGCGAAGATTGCGGAAAGAAGTTTTATTGTTGGTTTCATTTTTAAAGGAGTTAAAGGAGTTAAGGGATGCAAGAACTCCCTTAACTCCATAATTATTTATTTAATCACAATCTTATGGCCGTTCTGCAGGTAGATGCCGGGGCGGCTGATGTGGTCAAGGCTGCGGCCCAGCATGTCGTGGTACATGGCGTCGGCTGCCGAGTTGACAAACTCGTCAATGCCAGTCTCCTCGCCTGTGATGAGGTAGGCGCGTGCCCCGGCCGACTTAGGCACCGCCAGCCAGCCCTTGTGCTGTCCGCTGATGCTGAAGGCACCGCCGGCGGCCTCGCCCCAGAACCAGCCGAAGCGTTGGGCCAGCGATGTGCCGGTAGGGCCGTAGCTGAGCTTATAATAGTAGTTGTCGCCGTCAACAGTGGTCCAGCCGCCGTTGTCGCTGCCGTGGAGCAGGTTGGTGCCCGACGGAGAACCGCCGGGCACATCGGCAGCGGTGGTGCTGGTGAGGGTGAAGGTGGCGGCGCGACGGGGCGTGGCCTCAATGAGCACGGCGGTGGCAGCGGGGATTATGCCGTCGCTGAGCTGCTGGTAGACCAGGCGGCCGTCCTGCTGGCCCACTACTATGCTGGCCGTGAGGCCCTCGGGCAGGGCAAAGGCATGCTCCGAGTCGAAGAAGGTGCAGTAGCCGGCTTCAGCAGTGGTTATGTCAATAGTGACGGGCGGCTCCACGGGCTGCGCATTCTGGCGTATGTAGTAGATGAACACAGCCTCGTCGCTGTCCTCCAGTCCCTCGGCCACAGCCATGCAGCGCACGGTGACCTCGTAGGTGTCCTGGTTGAGGACGATGCCCGTCTGCGGGTTGTAGACGTGCAGGGTGCCGCTGTCGCTGCAGAGGCAGCTGCCGTCCAGCGTGTAGATGATGCTGGTGCCGGCGGTGGCAGAGCTGAGGTAGAGGCGCGTGCCCAGGTCTACGACGGAGCCAGTGGCTATGGATGACTTAGGCTCGGCGCAGATGAAGTCGTTCTTCTCCTTCACGCCCACGATGACCAGCTGCTCCACATCGTCCTGCTCTATCTGCAGGCGCAGGGCCGTGGTGCCGAGCAGCTTGCCGCTGACGGTAAAGCCTACCCCCTGCCCCTCCCCAAGGGAGGGGAGAACAATCTCCGTAGGAGTTACTGTGGCTACGTCGGGATTGAGCGAAGTGACGGTGAGCACCTTGCCGGCAGCAGCTTCTGCTGGGGTGAAATAAACGTTGATTTGTTGCTGCTGGCCGTAGAGCATGGTGACGAGTGAGTCGGCCACGATGGTCTCCACCACGCGCTCCACATCGAAGGTCTGCGTGTATGCCTCGGCCATGGTCACACCGGCATAGCTCTCTGCCGTAGCGGCCACGGTGAGCGTGAGCTGCTGGCCAAGGGTGAAGGCCGAGGCCCCTCCTGCTGCCCCCAAGGTGGAGGGAACGAAGCGCAGGGAGCGCACGTAGGCCACAGAGTCGGGGCTATAGGTCTGGTCGAGCATCTGGAGCGTACCTTCCACTACGTTGCCGTTGTGTGTCACGGTGATGTTCTCGGTGGTCAGCGTGCCAGGCTTCATCCACTTGTCGAAGGTGATGCTGATGCCCTGCTCTGTAGCCCTGGCGCGCTGCACCACGGGCTGCGAGAACTGGCTCATGGGCACGTTGATGTCGAGCTGCGGAGGCGGCACGGGCAGCCAGTCGGTAGTGGTGGTCTGGTAGCCCTGCTTCTCGAACTTCACCTGCCACAGGCCCTGCGGCACGTCCCAGGCGTATTCGCCGTTCTCGTCGGTGAAGAGGGGGTTCTGCTGGGCATAGTCCTCAGCATTCCAAACGACCACTCGTTCGCGCTTGTCGCCGTACATATCCTCATATTCCTCCTTATAATAGATGGTGGCTGTTGCTCCCTGCACGCGGTTGCTTGCCACTGCCTCGTATACAAATCCTGAGGGGTCGAGTATGGGCTGTGAGCCTCCGGGGAAGTCGCCTCCGCCACGGCGTCCGCCGCGTCCGCTGCCATTGCCGCTGCCATTGCCGCCGCCATTGTCGCCGCCGTCGGGGTCTGGCTTTGGACCGCAGTTGGAACCGTCGCCAGAGCCGTCGCCGCCCCCCAGCCAGTCAAGGAATTGCCACAGTCTGTTGTTTCCCCTATGGCGCTTGAAGAGGTTGGCTCCTGCCTGTCCGCTGTCAATGTTGAAGTTGTCGCCGTCATCGCGCCAGCAGCCGTCAACCTCGTCGCCGGGCTTCAGGTCGCGCTTCTTGCACTCCAACCGCTTCACCTCGTACTGGAAGCCCTCAATGAGAGCCGCCCTCTTTTCGGCGTATAGTTTCAGGGCTACATAGTTAAGAGCCACGGCAGCACACGACTTCATGATGGATGCCATGCACTTGGCTGCGTTAAGGGTCAGTCCCAGCATGGTTTGCATCTCCTTGGCCTGTGCCACTGCTGCACCGATGTTGAGGGCATCGGCATCGAGCATTGAGATATAGAACACCTTTGTTGCCAAGAATGCCTGGTAGATGTCTCTGCGCAGTTTGTCGGCCTTGTCTTGCTCGCGCGGACATTCCTCAGGTATCATGGAGTAGAAATCCTGAAGCCTGGCAATGTCGGCTATGGCGTCTCTGGTGTTGCGGATGGCGCTGATTACTGACAGCATGCCCGACCCCCAGTTGCCAGCCTTCAGCTGCGTGAGCTTGTTTTTGAACCATGTCACGCCCTTGCGGAAGCAGTTTACGCTCTTCAGCATAGAGCTGACTCGCTTTATTATCGTTTTGTCCAGCAGTTCCACCCAGTTGTTGCTATATCCGTAGTAGGACTCCCTCAGCACCTGCCATCCGGTCTCCGAGTTCTCAAGCAGGGTTTCGAGCTGAAGTATGATGGTATCGATGATTCCGTTGAAAGCACCGATTTCATCGAAGTTATTGTCAATCTTGTTCCATAGCTCGACCAAGCCATTCTGAATGTCCTGCAAGGCACCGCCTGCCCTCATAGGGCCGTTGGTCCGTGAGCTGCTGACTACGGAGTTGTCGAAGGTGATGGCAATGTTCTCGCTGAGGCTCACCATGCTCACCACGCGCGAGTTATACTTCACATATACCGGCTGGCCAGTGGTTCTCATCTCCTCATAGCCGTCGGCCAGGAGGCTGGCAACTGTCATCCCTTCTGCTGTAGTGATGGTGATGCCGGGCACCTGGAAGTCGGCCCTCTGGTCGAAGAGGTCAATGCTGTAAATGGCATCGTATAAACCGCCATACTGCTGCATGAACTGCTCCATCTCGTCAAGGGCCTGGCTCAGCTTGGCCTCGTCGAATACGAAGTTCTGCATTCTGGCCTCAAGCACTGCGAAGTCATCGCCCGTGTACTGGCATAGCTCCATCATCAGCCGGCGCATCTCAGCCTTAGCCTCGTCATCGTGGCGGTTCTGCTCAATGATGGCATCCATGCGGCTGAAGAGCTCGTCAATCTTAGTCCTGAAGCTCTGCCCGTCGCTCTGCCAGCTGTTCAGGTCGCTGACGAGCGAGCCTATCTGCCGGTCGTCCATCACCGGCTGGCGGCGACTCGTCACCTCCACGTGGATGTTGTTAGGCAAAGAGTTAGTGTTGAAGATGTCCTTGGCCACCCAGCGGTTCAAGTCCTTGTCGTACACACATTCCAGCAGGCGATAACGCTCCGGCCCGGTGGTGAAGACCCACAGCATGACCTGACTCACCACGGTGGTGTCGTTCTCGGTGAGGTCAACGGTGAAGGTGATGTCGGTAGGCACGCCTGCCAGGTTGGAGAAGTTATACGACTTAGCCTGCGGCTGCATGGTTTCGTAGTCCCAGACGAAATGCTCGGTGAACATGTGTACGGGGTGGTAGTTGAAGAACGACATTTCGACCGTCTTAGGCCTGATGTGCCCCTCATCGTAAACCACCATCGACTCTGCCGTTATCACCATCTGTCCTGTCTCGGGGTTGGTGATGTGTGCGCTGACGAGGTGGACCGAGTTGTTCATCAGGCGTGCCAAGGGCGAGTCGTTCAGGGTGCATTGTGTCATCCAGTCGCCGTTAGGGCTGGCGGTGGCTGTGCCGAGGAGGAACCCCTTGTCGTCGAACACCTCAATGGCGGAGCCGGGCGTGGCCTGGCCGCTGGCAATGAACTGCGGAGTGCTGGTGGTAGCCGGTGCCTGCATGGTGGCATCGTCTATGTAGTATACGTCGGTGCTCAGATACTCGGTGTATGTCTGGCCCTGGTATGTGAAGCTCACCTTCACCATAAGTACTGCCTCGTCGGTGGCCTCGCGTGCCATCCAGCACTCGCGTATCTGCTGCCGCCAGTTGCCGCCAAGGTTTATGGTGCGGCCATATCGCCCGAAGTCATAGACACTGTTGCCCACCATCGTGGAGCCGGCGACGTAGGTCGAGTAGTTGCTGTTGCCCAAGGCGTCATCGCGCGTGCTAACCACCACGTCGCTGATGTCGGCGGCATACTCGTCGCGGAAAGCCAACTGCAGGCGCAGGGTCTGGTAGGCTCCCACCACCAGCTCGCTCTTGGCCAGGTTGATGTAGGTGTGGCTGTTGTCTATGAAGCGCTGTATGTTGCCTCGGACGGCGGGCACCTGCTGCCAGAGCACGGTGACGTTATGTCCATCGGCGATGTCCACCACATTCTTCACGTAGTCCACATCCTCAGTGAGCAGGCGCTGCACGTCGGCCGTGGTGAGCAGTGCGCCTAAAAGAGTGCCTAAGTTGCCATTGCCGCCGGTAAGGCCCACTGCGGTGTAGCGTCCGGCTGGCAGGGGCATGGTCTGCGCGGCGAAGAGTGTGTCAATCTCAGCACCGCAGCGGTAGCGTGCTGCAAGCTGGCCGTCGGGACCGAAGAGCAGCACGTAAGTGCCGCGTGTAGGCGTGGTGAAGAGTATGCTGCCCCGCTCCTGCAAGTGTATGTTGAAGCGCAGGGTGCTGTCGGCATGCATCACTGTTGTGGTGGCGGTGGCCGGTGCAAACCAGCCGTCGGGGTCGGTAGCGGTGAGCTGCAGGGAGGTGCCTACGGGTATTGGCTGGCTGAGGCGCAGGCTGCCATTGCCAATGCGCACAATGTCGCTGATGTCCTCGCCCGTGGTGGTGTTGCGCAGGGCGAGGCGCAGCTGTGCAGCGTCGGCGTAGGGTTGGGGTTCCGACGGAGAAGCGCCAGACACAGCCGCCGTGTCCGACGCTTTTCCGTCGGAACTAGCAGCGGTGTAGTAGAAGTCGGTGCTGACCCACTGTCCGCGGTTGGGCTGCATATAGAAGTTGAGCACTCCGTTCTGTGTCACTGTCACGCGCTTGGTCTGTGTGGCATACTGTCCGCTGCGGTCGGTCACGGTGATGTCGTAGATGCCCTGTGGCAGGGCATCGTCAACACCCCAAAACTCAATGTAGTTGAACCATTCACGCGGGTTCAAGGAGTTGATGTTGGTGCCTGGCAGACCGCCGGAGTAAATGTTTCGGCTGCCTGAGGAGAGTGGCTGCGTCAGGCTGACGGTGTAACTGATGTCGCCTGCCGAGGATGCTGCACGGGGGTAGACATTGATGGAGTAGTTGCAGCGCTCCACGTCGGGAATATTATGGCGTATTTCGGTAACGTCATCGCTGACCACTACATCTGCCGTGTCCTCCATCAGCGAGTAGTACCAGTGGTTGGTGTTTGGCAGGCGTACAATCATCTTCAGCTGCTGGCCGTTCACCACGCTGTGCACCGTTCGTCCACGCTCCAGGAAGTTGCCCTTGTCATCGTTCCAGATGACGGCAGGCTCGTTGCTGTCGCCCAGGGTGATAGGGGTGTTGTTCACCGTCAGCGTCACCGTGAGGTCGTGGGGCCAGTGGATAGCGGCAGTGGCGAAGGTGACGGTGATGTCATCCTCGCCCACAAAGACATTCTGCTGTTCTGAGAGCACCATGCCACGGCTGTTCACTAAGCGCACGTCGTAGACGGTGTTCACCGGCAGCGAGCGGAAAGCGTAGTCCTTGCGGCTGCCAATGACCATGCGGCGCTCCTGACGGGTCTTGGTGTTCACCAGCTCGATGGTCATGTTGCGCAGACGAAGCAACTCGGCATCGCTGATGCTGAGGGCCACGCTGAGCTGCGAGGCATTGGCATCGATGGGCAGAATGGTGAAGTCCTTCCACACGGGAGCCTTCTGGTAGAGTGGTATGGCCTCGGCAGGCACGAAGACGGTCATGTTGGGGTTGGTGAAGCAGTCGGTGGCGGTGACCTCAGGCGGCGTCACGGCGAAGCAGGTCAGGTTCTGCAGCGGCTTCTGGTTGAAGCCGTAGCCGTTGATGGTGCGCATGGTGCTGGGCAGCAGCACGTCGGTAAGGGCGTTGAGGGCATCGTCGTACCACTGACGGTAGCGCCAGCTGCCAATGTCGGTCAGCGTGGTGCGGCTCAGGTCTACCACCTGCAGGTTGGGATAGAGGGCCAGGTGCTCCATCATGCCGGCCGCCATGAACGTGCCGCTGACGATGACCTTCTGCAGCAGGTCGCGCTCGGCTTCGGGCACGGTGTTGCGGAAGGCGTCCCAGTCGCCCCGCTCAATATTGTCCACGATGAGGGTGCCGGTGGAGGCGTCCCACAGGTTGGGCTGCGGGTTTGGGTAGCTGATGTTGCCGGGGTCGTAGACGAAGTGCTCGGTGATGGTGACGTCGTGGGCCGGCATGATGAAGTCGGCACGGTCGAAGTCGCCGTTGCGGTCGTAGGTCATCTCTATCTCCACGGGGCTGTCCTGCTGCTGGGTAAACTGCTCGGTGAAGCGGTAGTAGGAGCGGCCGTCGCGGCGAAACCGGTTGCTCTGGGGCCTCAGCCGCACCTTGGCACCGGCGGGGAGGTTGATGGTCTCCTCGGTGTAGTAGATGTACTCCCCGTTGTCGTCGATGAAGAGGTAGTTGGTCTCGCCGTTCGCCACCGAGTAGTTCTCAATGATGCCGTCGGGGTCGCTCTTCAGGGTGAGCGTGTATTTCTGTTGTGCAAGGAGCGTCGTCGCTGCGAGGCACGCCATGCAGAGGCTGAAGATTCTTCTCATAGCTGTTGGGATTAAAGACAACGTAGACAACTTGGGACAACTGTTTCTGTTTTCCATTGTTCCTTTTCTGTTTTCCATTGTTCCTGATATATATAATGTGTGGCTACTTGATGATGACTTTCCGTCCGTTGCGGATGTAGAGGCCCTTTCTGAGGGAAGAGGGAAGAGTGGAGAGCTGAGAGTTTGCTTCCGCACTGACGGGCCGTCCCTGCAGGTCGTAGAGCTGTTCTGCTTGTTGCGACTGAGTCGCAACAGACGGAACGGCAGTGATGCCGCTGCCTATGCGCAGGGTGAAGCGGTCGGTGTAGGTGCCTGGCTCAGTGACGGTGAAGGTGTAGGTGCCTGGCTCCGTGACGGTGAAGGTGTAGGTGCCTGGCTCCGTGACGGTGAAGGTGTTGGCGCCCAGCGCCGTGAAGGTGCCAAGCGCCGGCTCTTCTCCATGGGAGGAGGGGCTGAGCTGGATGCAGGTGTTCTCCTCGTGGTCAATGAGGGTGACGGGGGTGTCAGCGGGAAAACCGCTGACAGCACTGCCGGCGCGCGCGCTGATGGCCAGCGTGTAGGTGCCGGCCTCAGGGGCGGTGAAGGCCAGGGACACGAGGCCGTCGTCAAGCGGGCGCTCGTTGATGCTGTAGCTCACGCCGCCCTGCTCGGTCCAGAGGGAGGCGGCCCCGATGGCAGAACCATCGGGCGCAGTAGCCATGAAGGGGGCGTCCTTGCCGCGGTCGTAGCGCAGCGTGGCCTGCGGGTTCACTACCACGCGGGTGCGGGCCAGGAGGGTGTCAACGCCTTGTTCCGTTTGACGCTGTAATACAGCGTCATACACAACGCGCTGTCTGTTCATGGCGGCGCGGCGGGCACTGCGGGCGGTGGCGGCATGGTGCACGTCGCGGTTGTCCTGGCGGCCGGCCTTGCTGAAGGTGAGGGCCGTCTGCTCGTCGGTGCGCTGGATGAAGAAGGCCTCGTTGGGGCGCAGGATGAAGTCGTCGTCGAGGGGGCTGTAGGCCCTGAAGCCGGAGCCGTCGAGGACGAGGATGGGCGACTCCGTCTGGAGGTGCATGATGTCATAGTAGCACAGCCAGGGGTTGGCCACGGCGTTCCAGCCGCGGTTGTGCTCGAACTCGCCGCGCCAGTCCTGTAGCGGCAGCGTCACGTCGCTGTTGCGGAAGATGTAGGTGTTGGCCCCTTCGCGGGACTTGAAGTAGAAGTCGGACTCAGGCTGATACTGCCACACGTCGTAGAGGTCGCGCACGAAGGCGGGGTCGTAGCGGAAGAAATAGCCCTGCCCGGCGCGCAGCGTGTCGGTCATTTCCACGGTCTTCCAGGTGTGGGTGTAGTCGCCGGTGGCGCGGGCCTGGCTGTCGTAGCGGCGCACGGTGAAGGGCGTTTCGGGGTACTGGGCCGTGATGTCGGCGCGGCAGATGTCGGCCGGCACCGTCATGAATATCCATGAGCCATACCAGCTGTGGGGCTGGAAGAGCATCTCCACGCGGTCGGCAGTCATCTCTCCGTCGACGATGAGCGTGGGGCTGGTGGCCTGATACCACGGGCCGAGGTAGTGGGTGTGGCGATAGGTGGCGGCGGCGAGCTGGCCGTCCTCGGTCACATGCAGCTTGCCCCACTGATACCAGTTGGCAGCTTCATTCCATGTGACAAACACGTCGCGCTTGCGGTCGTTAAGACTGTTGCTGGCATCAATGTTGCACGTATTGGGCACAATGAGCAGGCCCGGGTCATAGCCACCCTCGATGGACAGCACGTTCTCTGACGGGTACATATCTTGGAAACGAGCCTTCCAGACAGCGAGCGTGGCCTGCGGCACGTAGAACTTGGTAGTGTTCTCCCACGGACCTATTCTTGCAAAAGTCCCCTCTGTCGGCATCAGCATGCGTAGGGTGACGCTTTCCAAGTAGGGGCGGTGGTCGCCCAAGGGATAGCCTACGAAGTATTGAATGGTGCTGGGAATGTCGGCCGAGCGCAGGCTGTCGGTTTCAAAGCTGCGGTCGCCCAAGTAGGTAACACCCTCTGGCACCACGACATGACGCAGCTTTGTGAATCGGAAGATACTGTGCTCATAGCGGGTGACCAGCGGCGGCAGCGTCACCTCCTCTATGGGGCAGTCTTCAAAAGCGGCAGCTCCAATGGTGGTTAGCGTGGCGGGCAGGTCGATATGGCTCAGCTTCGTACAATCTTCAAAAGCGCTCCAACCAATGCTGACAGGTGCTGTAGGCATGATTACAGTCTGAAGCTCCGGGCTGTAGTCACACACATAGCGCGGTATTTCGAGCAGACCTTCTGGAAATGCTATACTACTTAGCTTGCTACAGTGGCTGAAGGCTTCTTGTCCTATTACTCTCACCTGCGAGCCACGCAGGTCTACGCGCTGCAACTTCTCGCAGGCTCTGAAAGTGGCGGGAGGGAGGGTGGTAAGCTGCGAGGGCCAGTTCTGGGTGGTCACCTCTGTGATGGCTGTGCCATAGAAGCACGCGTCGCCGATTTGCGTCACGTGTGGCGGCACGAGGATGTGCTCCAAGGACGAACAGTTCTTGAACACGTTGTAGCCATAGGTAGTAACCGAGGCAGGAATGTCAACGTTAGTGAGCGACTGACAGTCGTTGAAGGTATCGTTATACAGGGTTTTGAGGTTCTCGGGCAGGGTGACATACGTAAGGGCGTGACAGCTGATGAACCACTCGGTGGCGTTGCCACTGCCTCCCAAGTCGATGGTCTTGGGCATGTGCACCGTGGTGAGGTTGGGACAATGGCCAAAGGCACCGCTCTTGATGACACTACAGCCCTCTGGCAAGGTGATGGTGCTCAAGGCTGTCTCCCAGAAAGCATTATATGATACTACCTCCAAGCTGTCGGGGATGGTGAGGCTGGTAAGGCTGCTGCATCCCTGGAAGCAACCGTTGTCAAACATCTTCACCTTCGGGCTCATAGTTACCTTGGTGAGGTTGCTGCAGCTGAGGAAGGCCTGGTTTGAGATTTCCCTTACCGATGACGGAAGGTCGATGCTGGTGAGCCACTTGCAGCCGCAGAAAGCGCGGTAGCCCACCCTCACGGGTGCAGTGGGGCCGACGAAACTCTCAATGCTGTCGCAGCCTTCCAAAGACAGATACTGGTCCAGGCCCGGCGGCATGATGATGGTGCGCAGGCGCTTCTTGTTCCTACAGGTCCAGAAGGAGTCGGTGTTGTCCTCGGCCTCCACACCGCCCAGGTCGAGGTACATCATGTTGTTCATCATGTAGGCGAAGACATTGGCATCGGCGCGGCCCAGGCGGCCCGTCACTTTCAGGTGAGTAACTTGCTGGCACTGCTCGGCACCGCCGGCAGCGATGAGGAAGCGCTCGCCCAGCTGGCCTGGCTCGTCGCAGTGGACGGTGATCCAAGGGTCGCTGCCCTGCGCCATAGACATGCCCGCGGACATGGTAAGCAGGCATAGAATGGATAATAGTCTTTTCTTCATGCGTATTGCGTTTTAGTTTTTCCTCCGTGTGGCAAGCACTGGCGGCAAAGAGCCGCAACGCTGCCTTTTAAAGTGCAAAAATAGGAAAAACACGCAACACGAGACTCTCAAAACGAAAAAAACGACTAACAATTCGAAAATGTTAGTCGTTTTTTTAACTCTCAACGCTCAAATCTCAACTCTCAACGCTCTTTTCTCAAATCTCAACTCTAAAAGAGCTTCTCGGGATACACACCCTCGTTGACGAGTTTCTGTATGCGGTCTACGGTGGCCTGGCGGTCGGCGGCGTAGGTCACTCCAAACCAAACGCTCGTGGTGTCAAGAACCTCGCAGGTGGCTGTGCCCTCGGTGATGAGCTTGTTGACCATGAGGGGGATGAAGAACTCGGCCTTGAGGTTCTCCATGTTCTTCGGGTCGCTGAGGAACTCCTTGAAGTACTCCTCGCTATACTCGAAGTAGTCGGGCGTGAAGCCCCACATGTTCATTGACACTGGCACGTTCTCGCCCAGAGCCTGCCATTGGCCCTGCTCGTCCTTGAAGCGGATGGGCTGGTCGGCAGCACCGGCCTGCGAGCCGTCCTCGGCACAGCGTACAATCTCAGTG
>JAFTAR010000201.1 GCA_017455495.1 Prevotella sp. | reverse complement strand
GGAGATGATGCTGGTGAGGTTGTTCACAATGCCAAGGTCGTCGTTGCCTATCACCCTGAGGGTTATGCTGTACTGCGATGCTCCCTTGCCGCTCCACACTGCCCTCACTATGCGGTAGCCGAAACGCCGTCTCATCTCGGGAGCGTTGGGGCAGTCCATGCGGTGAATCTTTATGCCGCCGCTCACGGTGACGAAGCCAAACACCGGGTCGCCGTAGATGGGGTTGCAGCAGTGGGCCAGCTGATAGTCCACGCCCTTAAGGTCCTTTCCAATGACGAGCACATCGTCAGAGCTGCTGGAGTTGAGATTTGAGAGTTGGGAGTTGTCAAGCACAAACTCCTCGGCAGAGCGGGTGTCGGCCGCGGGAGCCTTGTCGCCCTGCTGCAGTTCCACGTATTTGTCAATGACGGTAGAGACGTCAAGCGTGCCGTCGGACAGCTGGCGGTAGAAGTCGCTGGCCTCCTTGTAGCCCAGTTTCTTAATGGTACGCATCATGACAGACTCCTCCAGGTCTATCTTCCTGTTCCTGAACTTGCGCTCCAGCATCTCTTTCACCAGCAAGGCCTCCTTCTGCTGGGTTTCCTTCAGCGCCAAGCGTATCTTTGACTTTGCGCGCGAGGTCTTTACAATGTTGAGCCACTCCTGCTTGGGCTTCTGCGTAGACGATGTCATAATCTCCACCTGGTCGCCTGAGTGCAGTTCGTAGCGGAAGGTCACTATGCGGCTGTTCTCGCCCGTGGAGCGTATCCTTGCACCCGTGCAGGCCGAGCCTACCTTGGAGTGAATGTGGTAGGCCATGTCAAGTACAGTGGCTCCCTGCGGAAACTTCATCAGCTCGCCCTTGGGGGTGAACACGTATACCTCCTCATCCTGCAGGTCCATGCGGAACTGGTCCATAGCCTGCATGCCGTCGTGGGTGTCCTCCAGCATCTGGCGTATGCCCTTCAGCCATTCGTCCATGCCGCCGCTGTCGGCCTTCACGCCTTTGTAGCGCCAGTGGGCAGCCACGCCGCGCTCTGCCACCTCGTCCATTCGCTCTGTGCGTATCTGCACCTCCACCCATTTGTTCTCCGGCCCGAGCACTGTGATGTGCAGGCTCTCGTAGCCGTTCGACTTAGGCACGGTGAGCCAGTCGCGCATGCGCTTGGGGTTGGATGTGTACATATTGGTAATAATGGCAAAAGTGTTCCAGCATTGCTGTTTCTCCTTCTCCGGCGGACAGTCGATGATGATGCGTATGGCGAAGAGGTCGTAGACGCCCTCGAAGTCACACTTCTGCTTCTTCATCTTCTGCCAGATGGAGTGTATGCTCTTTGTGCGCCCCTTCATGTGGAAGTGCATGCCCTCCTCCTTCAGCTTCTGCTCAATAGGGGCAATGAAGGCTGCCACATAGGCATCGCGTGCCGCCTTTGTGGCGTTGAGCTTTTCCTTTATGTGGTAGTAGGCGTCGTGCTCAAGATACTTCAGCGACAAGTCCTCCAGCTCGCTCTTCAGCTTATAGAGTCCCAGCTTGTGGGCCAGTGGGGCGTAGAGGTAGGCAGCCTCCTCGCTCACCCTGTGGCGCGCGTCCTCATTCTCAGTGTCGCGTATCTGGCGCATCAGGTTCACTCGGTCGGCTATCATGATGAGGATGACGCGCATGTCCTCGGCGAAGGTAATCAGCAGGTTCCTGAAGTTCTCGCCCTGAAGGCCAGACAGGTTGGTGCCGTTGCCGTCAGTGTTGCTTTCCCTCTGCTGAAAAGCGGGCGTCTGGCGATAAAGCTCCTGTATGTGCTGCAACCCGTGGAGAATGCGTCCGGCCGGCAGTCCGAAGTCGGATGCCGCCTGGTCTATTGACAGCGCTCCGGCCTCCACGCAGGGCCTTAGCAAGATGGCGACCACGGCATCGCGCCTGAGGCCAATCTCCTCAACGGCTATGATGGCGGTCTGCAGACTGTGCAGTATGGGGTTCAGGCCAAACACGTCGCGTTCCACCTGGCAGTGGTCAACGGCCTGCAGCAGGTGGGAGCGCAACAGCTGCTCGTCGTCTGGCTGCATAGCAATAGCCATCTTCTCCTTCAGCTCTGCATAGAGAGCCGTAGCCTGCCTGCGCTCATCGGTGGTAAATGATAGGGGTTCTGCCATAAAACTAATGTCTTTAACTCTTTTAACTCTTTTAACTCCTTTAACTCCCTTAACTCCTTAGAGTTTTATGGTTTTCTTTGCCGGTTTGCTCTCGTTCTGCATGCGGTCAAGGGCAGTAACGGCGTAGGTATATTTTGTTGTGCCGTCAACATAGGGCAGGCGCAGGAAGGGCTGGTCGGTTATTGCCACGATGTGCGAGGGGTCCTCAATGTTCGCGCGCTCTCCCTGGGCAAACCTGTAGACCACATAGCGCACTGCCACGTCGTCCCAGTTCTTGCCCTTCGGAGCCGTCCAGCACAGCACGTAGCCGTCCTCAGTCCAGATAGGCTTCAGGCGGCGCGGCTTACCCGGTGCCTTTTTGTCAAGGAAAGGCATCTGAGGCTGCAGGGCAGGGTAGCGCCAGTACTGATGGCGCAGCATGGTGGCATAGTTGCCAGGATTGTCGACAGCGGCCTTGGCATACCACAGCACGGAGCCTCTCACCGTGGGCAGCTGCTGGTGGAGGACCTGCTTGGCGGCCTGCTGGTGCTGCTGTGGATTCATCAAGTCGGCGGCACGAACGGTGCGCTCCACGTCCTCACCTATATAAAGGGGGCGGGCGGCGGCATACTGAGCCCACCAGCGTATCAGCGTCTCATAGTCGGCGGCGCGGTTGCCTATCTCCCAGTAAATCTGGGGCACGAGGTAGTCCACCCAGCCGTTGTTCACCCACATCAGCACGTCGGCGTAGAGGTCGTCATAGTTCTGCAGACCGTTTGTCTGGCTGCCAATCACCGACGAGCGCTTGTTGCGGTAGATGCCGAATGGCGATATGCCAACCTTTACCCAGGGCTTTGCCGTGTGCACGGTTTCGTAGAGCTGGCGCACAAAAAGGTTCACGTTGTAGCGGCGCCAGTCGCCACGGTCCTGTATGCCGTTGTTGTACAGGCGATACTGCTGGTCGTCGGGTATAGTCTGGCCTGCCACGGGGTACGGGTAGAAGTAGTCGTCGAGGTGCAGGCCGTCAATGTCGTAGCGCAACACAATGTCGCGCACCACCTGACAGATATAGTCGCGGTTCTCCGGGTCGCCAGGGTTAAGAATCTGCATGCCGTCGTAGGCAAAGCAGCGCTCAGGGTGAGTCACCGCGATGTGCGACTGTGCCAGCGCCGTAGTACCCTTTGTCTTGGCGCGGTAGGGGTTTATCCAGGCGTGCAGCTCCATCTGGCGCTGATGGCACTGTTCTATCATCCATTGCAGGGGGTCCCAGTATGGCACGGGAGCCTGCCCCTGCCTTCCTGTGAGGAACCGGCTCCAAGGTTCAATGGAACTCTGGTAGAGGGCGTCGCACTCAGGCCTCACTTGGAAGATGATGGCGTTGACGCCCATCAGCTGCAACTCGTCAAGCTGCTGCGTCAGCGTCTGCTGAATCTGACTTGTGGGCAGACCCTGGAACTGACCGTTCACACACTGTATCCAGGCTCCGCGGAACTCCCGCTTCTGCTGTGCCACTGCGGAGCTAATGAACAATGAGCCAATGATTAATGATAAAAGAAGGAAAGTCCTTTTCATATATTTGGATTGTTATTATATCTTCAACTTTTCATACAGTTCCTCTGTCCAGTCCTCGCCGTTCTCCGGACAAAGAGTGTTCATGCCAATCTGGCTGGCAGCGGCCACGTTTCGCGGTCCGTCGTCTATGAAGAGGCACTCTTCCGGCGCTATCTGCTCTTCCATCAGCACGCGGCGGAATATCTCCTCCGATGGCTTCATCAGCTTCATCCTGTAGCTCAGGTACAGCGTGTCGAAATAATAGTCCACGCTGTGGCCCTGTCCGTCGAACTGATCCGACCCCACCCATTCCATCATGTAGGGGTTGGTGTTCGACAGCAGCAGCACCCTGTAGCCGTCTTTCCTCAGCTTCAGCAGACAGTCAAGGTTGCGCTGGGGCACAAAGAGGGCGTAGCCCTGCCAGGCGTAGGCACACTGCTGGTGGGTCACCTCATGGCCAACCAGCTTGCCCAGCTCCCTGCGGAAGTCTTCGGCGCTGATGAGTCCGTTCTCCAAGTCTCCGAAGATGCCCGACTGTGTGTAGGAGTTGAGCCTCTCTGAGGCATCTGCCAGTCCCAGCTCCTCGAAGCGCCTCACGGCCTGTTGCGGGTCAAGCGTTATCACTACTCCGCCCAAGTCGAAAATTATTGTACGTATCATGATGTGCTATTATTAATAATGTTTTATGGCGCGGTCCATTTCGCGTCGGTCCTCCTTTTCCTTCAGCGTCTGGCGCTTGTCGAAGGCTTTCTTGCCCTTGCACAGGGCGATGTCCATCTTGGCCCGTCCGTTCTGGTCTATGAATATCAGCGTTGGCACAATGGTGTAGCCCGACTGCTTCGTGGCGCTTTCCAGCCGGTTTATCTCGCGGCGGGTAAGCAGCAGCTTGCGGTCGCGCTTCTGCTCATGGTTGTTGTACGACCCGTAGAAATAGGGACTCACCGACATGCCCTTCACCCACATCTCTCCACGAATTATGGTGCAGTAGGTATCTACGAGCGAGGCCTTGCCCGCCCGTATGCTCTTTATCTCGGTGCCTGTCAGTACTATACCTGCCTAAACTCCTCTATGAAGAAGTATTCGAAGGCGGCCTTGCGGTTCTTTATCTGTATGGGACTCTTCTTCCTTAGTTCCTGTTCTTGCTTGTTCATTTTCTTCTAAATGGAGCCTCTGAACGGCTCGTTTTCCATTCTATTTGCCTGCAAAGGTAGTCATTTTTCTCCTTATTGCCAAATAATCCGTAAAAAGAATCTGACTCGCCACAAAGGTATTGTTGAAGTTGTGCCTCATACCGTCATTTTTATTCTATATTATGGAATCTTACTTCAAGTTGGCGAAGTCTTTCAATGAGATTGTCAAACGTAAGAGAAGTGCCGAATACCATCGTTCCACGCATGGCTTCATAATCGTCCTTCCACTCCTTCATAAAATCCGTTGGCGGAACAAGAACAATGCGCTTTCTGATGTCGGGCGTATAATCAACATCTCTCATGCTTGTAAATACCTGACGATGATGGCTGATGGACGCCCATAAAGCATCATTGTGTATGGTAGGCTCGGCGAACGGCTCATCCATCATCTTCTCCAAGTCATACAAATGTCTGGACTTCCTGTTTGCATGCCACCCGGCATTTGTAGTGAAAAGTTCATGCAGCAAGAAAGCCTTTTCCAAGAAAGTCTTCTCTATGACTGCTGTAGAAATTGGGGGATTGACCAATGCCGTACTAACATCTGGAAAAGACTTTTCAATAAGGCTCTGCACGTGCGTGACAGTTGTCGGTTCAATCAGTGAGCGAGAGCCGATTTCCAGCATTACCCTCGGCTTGATGTAGTCAAGCGACTCACGGAACAGGCTTGGATACTCAATAAATATCTGCCGCGGTTCTGGGTATGTGGAATCACCCTCACCGTCAGGCTGGGCTATGGCCGACAACTCCATGAGACCGTGTTGAGCAAATGCTTTCTGCAACTCCTGAAGAAAAGTGTCTCGCACAAATGTGGATGATAGTTTCCTGAGGTTCTTCAACTGCTTCTTTGTCAAATCACCCTCCAAACCGAAATAAGTACGGTCAACGGCAAGGTCAATGTCTTCTGAGAACCGCTCAATCTTGCCAAACACCTTGCTCAACGATGTGCCGCCCTTGAAAACCATTCTGTTTGCAAAAGGTAGGGAGAATACAACCTGAAGGATGGTCGTAACCCACAAGTCTTTCTCAACGGCTTGAGGTGGTATGTGCTTTATTCCTGCCACATTCTGTAATGCGGCTATCTGTTCATCTTTGGAAAGGTCTTTCCAATTCATGATTCAATATATAGGAGTTCGTTTAAGAGTTTCTGGATCCACTGTGGCATGAGTTTAAGGTCGCCCTTGATGTCATGCTCTTGGATATAATCGCTAAGGAAGTGCCTTAGAACCGTCTTCTGTTCATCCGTCACATGCCCATTACCGATGCTTTTCATTGCCAGACAGAGGGTTGCCATAGTTTTGTCTTTGAAGGCGAAATTCTTAGGAACTCCACGTTTGAATTCAATGGTTGTATTCCCAACAGTCAACTTTCTGGCAGAACCACTCGTCAGGAAAACGATTTTCATAGGAATCTGAGTGGAAAGTCCAAAGTAGTTCTCTGCTGCGAGGCCAGACATCAGCACCTGAGCATGGTCTCTTCTTGCTATTGCTTCTGCAATCTCTGTTGGACTGGGGTACACAGGGCCAAACTTGGTAATGGTGGTTTTCAAATAGACACCATTTGCCAGACGGACAAGCTTGCCCAACCTCGTATAGATAGAGAGCAAGTCGCCGATGTAGTCTTGGTTGTAGTCAGAGAAGTCGGAAGCGAAGAGCAGAGATTTGTTCTTCGTGTTCTTAAACTTCCTTTCAACT
>JAFTAR010000005.1 GCA_017455495.1 Prevotella sp. | reverse complement strand
TTCGTTTGATTATATCAGCGAGAACTCGATGTTTACAGGAAGCGACAGTTATACGCTTTCTATCTCTTTTCCGCTGAAGGACTGTCCGCAGAATATACGCATCTTCGGACATATACACAGGCAAGATGTGGCGAAGTCGAAGGTCACCTTCAACTGTGAGATAAGGGACAAGGCTTTTTACAAGGCTGGCTCCATCGTCATCACTCAGATTTCCGATGTAGAGGTTAAGACGCAGTTCCTGGAGGGTAGGAGCGAACAGAACTTCACTGATACGTTTGACGAGATCTATATCAACCAGATGTCGCTTGGCTATCCTTCTGATGTTACCCCAGCGAACAACAATATCTACTCGTCATGGTGGAACTGCTACCCGTATGTGAACTGGGTGCCGCTGCCGTGGGTGAACAACACTTCCGGCAACCTTCAGAACCCGGTCACTATCGACGAGCAGGGGAACATGGCTTGGGCAAGTAATAAGTTTAACCTTACCTTCCAGCCGTTCCTGATGTATATCCTGAATAGGATTTGTGAGAAGATAGGCTATACAGGGAATTTCGATGCTATCAGAAACAGTAAGTGGAACTATCTTCTTATCTGTAACACGCTGCCATGGACGTGGTATAAGCATAACTTTGCGTATGCGCTGCCGCATTGGTCGCTGACAGAGTTCTTTGAGGAACTGGAGAAACTGATGGAAGGGGAGTTTGCCATCAACCACAAGGCGAAGACGATTTCGTTTCAGTTCTCGCACGTCACGGCTTATAACACCAAGGCCGTACACATCGACAAGGTGATTAACAAATACACGGTCGAGGTGTCGGAGGAGAACAAGCCGGAATACATAGGGGCCAGAAACCTGGCATACGCTGACAATGATAACCGTATGTGGGTGTATAAAAGCTGTGAGTGGTACATCAGCGAGCATAAGGACGAGGCACTTGTGTTTGAGACAATGCCGGAACTGCTGGCGTATGCTAAGACATTGGAGAAATGCGGAGTACAGTCGTGGACTACAGGGCACGGACAGCGCACAAGTTATACTCGCGGCTATCCGAATGGCTCTGACGGACATAAGCTGTTCTACTGCAAGTCGGAGGATATGTACTTTATCATGTGGTGCTACAAGGCAGAACTGATACATAGCCAGTATATCTACCATTATGATGAGACGTTCAAGTATTATGAGTACACAAACCGTCTGGAAGCTGTCAATCAGTTTGGCCGTCGGGTCGTAGATAAAAGTGCCGATGACGTAGAACTGAATATTGTCCCGGCGTGGATTGATGACACAGACGAAGAACTGGGGCAGTGCCTGTTTCTGGAATGTGGGCAGATGGATAGTGCCACAGTCTATACAACAGAGACGGACGAGGAAGGTAATGTCACTGGCGTTAGTTCTGGGACTTCGGGCAGATATGGCGGTTCACGGAGTACAAACGGTTCGACGGAAGGGTCGAGGACGTTTGACTATGATGACACGGACTATAACAACGGGGCCTTGGCACAGACGAACACGGGAAGGGCTATAGCAAAGGGAGAACAGGAGAAGGATGATGCCTACTTCGATAAAATCTACGTGGCGTTCTGGGATGGCTACAACCGACAGACGGGTAAATTGCCGCGCCCCATCGTTGACAAGGTGGAACTGAGGTCTGACTTCACGGCTAAATATCCTCCTTATTCCTTGCGTATCAATTTGCAGGATGAATATGATTCCATCGGCATACCGCTGAAATATACTTATCCAATCGACACGAAGAAGAAATATACCTTCTCGTTCTTTGCGGATGAGATACCTGACCCTCACGCGCTGTTCTACATCGAGGGGAGCAAGTACATCTGCGAGAAAATAACCGCGACCTTCCATGAGGGTACAGGACGGTCGCGGCTATTGAAGGGGGTGTTCTACAGGGTCAAGGACGACTGACTACTTCAGATTGGCCAGTTTGTCGGTGACGTGCTTCTCGATGTTGGCCTTCAGGATTTTTCCATAAATCTGGGTTGTGGTGATGTTCTTGTGGCCTAACATACGCTGCACCTGCTCCATGGGGATGCCGTAGGACAGCATCAACGTGGCGAAGGTGTGGCGCCCGATGTGGCAGGTGACTTTCTTGGTGATGCCGAGACGCTCCCTCACAATGTCGCAGTAGTCATTGATCTTCTGGTTGCTGGTGACATGCAGCTTGTAGTTGTACTTCTTCAGCACTTCCATGGCAGGGCCGAGGATGGGGGTGAAGAACTTGCTGCCTGTCTTCATGCGCGAACCATCTATATAGATATAGTCGTCGTGCTCTTCGGTCATCGTCGAATAATCGAATTCCTTCATGTCACAGAAGGCAAGTCCTGTGTATGCCATGAAGATGAAGAGGTCACGGGCATTGTCGAGATGGCCAGTCAGTTTGGCCTCGCGAAGTTTGATGAGTTCTTCCTCGATAAGGGGAATGCGCTCCTTGTTGCAGCCCTTGGGAAATTTTACATGCTCGTAAGGGTCGGAAGAGATCATCTGAAGCCGCCAGAGCTGACGGGTGTACTTGTGGACTTTCTTGTGGTAGCCGTAGATGGTGTAGTCGGTCTTGTTGTTCTGACGGTGGAGCCAGGCATCAAAGGCAATGACATTGGCAGGGGTGAGGTCGGCAAAGGTCTTCAGGATGCCGGAAGCTTCAACGGCATTGAGAACGACGTTGTGGTCCTTGACGGAGTTCTTGGCAAGGTCCTCCTTGGCAAGTGCTTCACGGCAGTACTCGACGAAACTCTGGCGTAGGTCGTTGCCGTTGAAGAGGTGTGACTCTTCCGGCTTCGTTGATGTCTCGGATACGAGGACATGCTTGTTGAAGTTCTCGATAGTCATCTCCTCATTGAACATTTCCATGGCACGGATGACCTCTTCATAGTGCTTCATCTTGGCAAGTATGTTCCTGTTCTGAGCAACAACTTCCCATTCATCGGGTGCGGCAGTTCCTACCGTTACCCACTTCCTTTGAGTCCATGTGAGATATACCTGTAACTCTACCTTACCAACTCCCGTCTTCTTTGCCGTACCTTTACGGTCAAAGACAATTTTCACTCTGTCTTTCATTTTTAACCTTTTTTAATGCAACCAAAAGGAATTTGGAGGACAGAAATGCTGGGAAACCACTTTTGACTTGGTCAAAATGAAGAATTTGGTAACAGGTTTCGTGAGAGTGGTAACAGAATTGGTAACAGAATCCGTTCCAAATCATTCCAAGCCATTCCAAATCATTCCAAGAATTTCCAAATGAGTTGCGTCGTTCAACAATAAAATAAATTTGTTAGAACAGGCTTGAAATCAAAGAGTTAGGGCGTAATGTCCTGACTTTCAATGAAAAGTGGCAGGTTTTTTGACCTGCCAGCTTTTCGATACTTAGTACACCCGCAGGGGTTCGAACCCTGGACACCCTGATTAAGAGTCAGGTGCTCTACCAACTGAGCTACGGGTGCAACGTTTTGATTGAAACTTTGTTCAGCTCTCTTGCTGAATTGCGGGTGCAAAGGTACTGCTTTTTTTTGATACGTGCAAATTTTTTCTGCTGTTTTTTTAGGTAATGACGAAAAAAAGTGCAAAAAAGGCCCTATTTTCAGAGTTGGAAGTAGATGAAGGACTCATTTTTCAGAATTGGAAGTAGATGAAGGGCTGTTTTTTCAGAATTGGAAGTAGATGAAGGGCTGTATTTCCGAACTTTTCACCTGTATCACGATGTAGATTACGGCTGCTATGCCAACGGCAGCAAGCAACACGCCGCCGCGCTGCAGCAGGGTGACGCAGCCATCGCACCACTTCTGGGGAATGAAGTGGGTGATGTATCCAAACAAAACCAGGGCAAACACCTCCCAGTAGCCGCTCACCACCTGGACGAACAGCTCGGGGTGGAAGTCGGTAAAGACCTTGCTTATCATGGTCCACGAGGCCTCGAAGGTGTGGTTGCGGAAGAATATCCAGCAGAACACCACGAAATGGAAGGTGAGCAGTATGGCTCCCGCGCGGCGCAGGCCCGTGCTTGTGTAGTGCTTGTCGTGGTGGAACAGGTGCTCGCGAGTCCATTTGTGTATGGCCAGTGCCACGCCGTGCATGCCGCCCCATGCCACGAAGTTGAGGCTTGCTCCGTGCCACAGGCCTCCGAGGAGCATGGTGACGATGAGGTTCACGTATTGCCTCACCTTGCCCTTGCGGTTGCCTCCCATGGATATGTAGATGTAGTCGCGAATCCATGACGAGAGTGATATGTGCCAGCGGCGCCAGAAGTCGGTGATGCTTACTGAGGTGTAGGGCGCGTTGAAGTTCATGGGGAAGCGGAATCCCAGCAGTAGGGCTATGCCGATGGCCATGTCGCTGTAGCCCGAGAAGTCGCAGTATATCTGCATGGCATAGCCGTAGGCTCCGAGCAGGTTTTCAACACCGCTGTATAGCGACGGGTTGTCGAAGATGCGGTCTACGAAGTTCAGGGAAATATAGTCGCTGATGACGGCTTTCTTGAACAGGCCTATCATGATGAAGAACACACCGCGGGCAAACATCTCGCTGGTTATCTCCAGAGGCTTGCGAATCTGCGGGGCGAAGTCGCGTGCACGTACTATGGGGCCTGCCACGAGCTGCGGGAAGAAGGACACGTAGAAGGCATAGTCGAGCAGGGAAGGCAGGGGTTTTAGGTCGCCGCGATACACGTCTATGACGTAGCTCATGCTCTGGAAGGTGAAGAAGGATATTCCCACGGGCAGGAATATGTCCCACGGCTGGAAGTTGGCCCCCACCATCTGTGCCCACATTCCGGCAAAGAAGTTCGTGTACTTGAAGTAGCATAGCAGTCCGAGGTCTATCACCAGGGAGAGGACTACCAAGAGATTGGAGTTGAGATTTGAGGTTTGAGAGTTTGCTTCCGCCGCTTCTTCGCCGGATGCTGTGGAAGTATTTCTCAGCCTGTCTATTCTGCGGGCTATGAGGAAGTCGCTCAGCGTCACTATGGCCAGCAGGAAGAAGTAGAACCCGCTTGACTTGTAGTAGAAGTAATAGCTGAAGGCGGTGACGAACAGCAGGCGCAGCGTGCGTGTGTGCTGCATGAGCATGTAGCAGAAGCTGAAGCCCAGGAAAAGCATCAGGAACAGGCCCGATGAGAATATCAGCGGTTCGTCGGGGTTGTATGTCAGTTGTTGTAGTATGCGGTCAATCATCTTCAATCATTCATCTTTATCAATATCCGTAGCTGTGATATGTAGCCATGAGGCTTTCCACGAACAGCCGTCCCAGGTGGCGACCGCCCTTGAAGTTTATGTGTGTGTAGTCTCTGTTGGCCATTCCCTGCTCAACGAGGTTTTTCATGCTCTCCCTGCCTCCCATGGCCTCAAACAGGTTGTAGAAGCACACGCCGTGCTCGGAGGCCATGATTTGCTGGTAGGCCACGAGCTGCTCCACTCCGTTCATGGTGCGCAGTCCTGCTCCTGAGCGCTGGTCGCGGTCGGGCATGCTTACCACGAGGATGCTTGCCTGGGGGTAGGCCTGGCGCAGGTGCTCTATGGCCTGCCCCATCTGGCGTGTGTAGCCCGAGTAGTTGGCCTGCCGTGCATTGGCCACGTTAAGGCCGAAGTGCACCACAATGAGGTCGTAGGGCCGCTGTGCTGCAAACTGTGACAGCGTGGCAGCCGGTATCTGCTGAAGGGTGTATCCGGCCGAGCCTCGCATGCTGAAGTTGTCCACCACAACGCCGTGGAACGGTTCCAGTGCCACTCCGAAGAGCAGGGTGCCGCTGCCTGGAGCCTGCACCTGATAGCTCACGCTGGCCATCTGCCTTTGCCGCTGCAGGGAGTCGCCGGGAGCTGTGCCTGCCGTGCGCATTATGGCCTGCAGCGAGTTGCTGCCGCTTATGGTGTCTGTTACGGTGGTGTCGCCGTTTAGCGTGGTGCGCAGCCTAAGGCCGCCGTCTGTGCGCAGGTAGAAAATGGCCTTGTCCCACTGTGCCAGATGCTTCCTCACGCGCGAGCCTTTATATGTAATGCGTGCCCCGTCGGAGGCGGTGAAGTATCGCTGTGCTATGCCCTGGTTGGCGTTGCTGAATGGCCGTTTCACCACTTCATACTCCTTTATGCCGCTGGTGTTGTGAACCACGGTGGTCCTGAATCCGCTCACCTGGCTGGCGCAGTCAACCCACCCTACTCCGCATCCGCCAAACCTGTCCTGCAGCTGCTCGCGCACGTCGGCGGTGAAGATGTCGCCCTCTATGAACGAGTCGCCATAGTAGGCCACGCGAACGGGCCTTCCCAGTTGCCTTGAGCGTGACAGCTGGCTGAAGAAGTATGCCATTCCGCCTGCCCTGCCTCCGCTGTAGTCCACTATGAGGGTCTGTCCCTCAGAGTTGGTGGCAGGAGTAGGCCCGGCTTGAGCCGCAGCATCGGTGCTTGCTGTGGCGTTGCTGTCGGCAGGTATCATGGGCATCTCGGCCATAGCCTGCGGCGAAGTGGAGTCGGCAGGATGGTTCGGGCCGCCTGCTGCCTGCTGTGAGGGCGAGGCGCTGCTGTCGGCAGCTATGGCTATCAGGTTTCTGTTGTCGGTAGCAGTAGGCGCCACCGGTATCTCGGGCATGAAGTTCAGGTCGTCGTCGCTCTGCATCACCTCCGGCAGTATGTCGCTGAGCACGTTGACGCGCCTCAGCTCCGTGTCGCCAATGCTTATCTTTGGCATGAAGTGGAGGGCAAGAAGTATTACTACTATCAAGCCTGCGAGTAAAAAAGTGCGTGCGCTTTGGTTCATTGTGTGTCCTCTAAATGTTGAGCTCGTCAAGCATGCTTACCCCCTGCTGTGTACAAATGCCGCGCAGCGAAGTAAACACAATGCTCTGAAACACCTCCTTCATGGAGTATTTCTGGTATAGTTTCTGTTGCATAATAATGTCGCTCATTGCGTTGAAGAGGGTTGAGGTGAGCTCGTGGTTCACTCCCTTTATGAAGGCTCCTTCCTCCGTGCCCTGCCTCAGCAGGTCCTGCATGCGCTGCTGGTTTCTCTCCCTTGACTGTTCGATGAACTCCAGCACGGCTGGATATTTCACTATGTCGCTGAAGAAAACGGGCGTAATGTCCTTCACGTCGTTTATGGCGTTCTTGTAGATGTGCAGTATGATGTCCATCACGCTCAGCTTTCTCTCCATGAGCTCGTTCAGCTGTCTCTCCCTTTCTTCATAGTGTGCCATCACTCCTTCGTGTAGCAGCTGCTCCTTGTTCTCGTAGAGTTCGTAGAGCGTGCGCTTTGAAATTCCCAGCTTCTGGGCAATGTCGTCCATCTTGACAGCTTTCACCCCCTTGGTGGCAAATTCTGTCATAGACGTTGCAATGATGCGCTTCCTCAGCTGCTGTCTGTATGTCGTTGTGCTACCTGTGTCTGTCATTACTTTTTTTGAAATTGGCTGCAAACTTACACATATTTTTTTTAATTACGCCCCAATTTCGCGAAAAAGTTATTCTTATGCCCTTCTTTATTGCCACGAATTAACCATTAATGGCTGCGCGTAGCCAAAATTACTAGAAGAATCATATGGTAAAGAAAAAAGGAGGGCGCAACGCCATTCCGGTGCTGCGTCCCCCCCTCAGCCAGAGTTTTTTTTCCAACCACGTATTCCGTGTAATCCCTTAATCCGTGGTTGTCCAAGTCCTACGGTCGCTGCGGGTTGATGTCATCGTCGCCGCTGCCTGAGCCCGAGCCGCCGCCAGCCTCGCTGTCGTAGAGGGTGGCTATGTCCACCTTGCCCTCGCGCACCTTCTGTGCCAGAGTGGTGTACTCCAGGGTGGCGTCCTCGCTGAGGCTTGCCCGCATCATCTCGCCCGTGGCCTGTGCCAGTAGCTTCACGTTCTTGATGTTCTTGGCAATGTCGAAGTCGGCTGCGGTGTTGGCGCAGCTGCTCTCCACCGAGGCCTTGAAGATGCACAGGTCGCCCAGCTTCACGGGCTGCCCTTCGAGAATCATCTCCCTGATGCAGCCCACCATGTCTGACAGCACTCCAATGATGACGCCGCGGGTGTAGGGCGTTCCGTGCTTGTTCATGTGCTTTGCCAGCTCGTTGATGCCAACGGGGTTGGCGTTGCTTACTCGGGCGTAGACCTTGCCGTAGTTGTCGCTCTCTGAGCGGCGGTCCTGATAAAGGTTGAGTTTTAATGCCATAATGTGTTTTTCGTGGTATTAAAAGGTTAAACAATAAGTTGAAGAACGCTGTGGTAAAATACCGTTGTTCCAGTCGTTTGGCGCCTTGACTTTCACAGTTACAAAGGTACGAAAAAACTTTCATTCCCGCAAGTTTTTCCACCATTTTTTTTCAAGTTTTTTTTCTTCTTTTTCCCGCAGTTCAGGTGTATGCTTCTTCCTGATATTTTTTTAGAATTTCCGAAAAAAGTTTTGAAAATCTAAAATCTTTAATTATCTTTGCACGCAAATTCCAAACGTCATGAGAATTATAGCAAAGAGCGCATTGGTAGAATACTATTCCAGGAATCCTCAGGCAAAGTCTGCACTTGAGGAATGGTACGAGAAAACGAAGAAGTCTGAGTGGACTTGCTTCGCCGATATGAAGAACACTTTGAACAGTGTTGACGCGGTTGGCAACCAGCGTTATGTGTTCAATATCAAAGGAAACGACTACCGGCTGGTAGTGCTGATACAGTTTACTCCTAAGACGGTATATATCCGATTCGTAGGAACGCATAAGGAATACGATGCAATCAAGGACATTCAAAACATTTAGGGATATGGCACAGATAAAGAGCGAAGCTGCATACAGAGCAGCCATGAACAGAATAGAGGAACTGCTTCCACTGGTAAACGACAACACACCTGTGGACGACCCCAACTATCTGGAACTGGACATGATATCGGACAGGGTAGAGGAGTATGAGGATGTTCACTACCCCATAGGCAAGCCTACGTTGATAGACATCATCAAGCTTAGACTTTATGAAATGGGTATCACGCAGTCGAAGTTGGCAGAGATGCTTGGCTTGAGCAATGCCAGAGTCAGCGAGATACTGAATGGAAAGAGCGAACCGTCATTGAAGATTGGACGTGAGCTGAGCCGGCAGCTGAATATCGACCCAGCAGTGGTGCTTGGGGTGTAATACATATTTTTCAACATTTTGTTTTGCACTTCCTCGGAAAGTTGCTATCTTTGCAGGCAGTAAGGAAAAAGGAAGCTATATGAACCGGCAGACAATGACACAACTGATAGCCGACTACTTCAAGACGCAGCCCGTAGTGAAGGCCTGGCTCTTCGGCTCATTCGTCCGGGGGGAAGAGCGGAAGGACAGCGATGTTGACCTGCTTGTGAAGCTCGACCGCAGCATGCCTTTCGGCCTGCTTGCATATTCACGGATGCGCCGCGAACTGGAAGAAACGCTGGGGCGCAACGTGGATCTTGTGGAAGAAGGTTCTCTCCGCCCCGCAGCACAAAGTACTGCCAGTCGCGACATGAAGGTTATCTATGAGAGAAGCAATTAGTTTGGGACACCTACACCAACGACCTGCCCTTATTGAAGAGCCAAATAGCCCAGTTCATCGAAGAACTGAGCTAATAATTACCTTTGCGGCGGATTGAAAATATGCCCAAAATATTACTATACATAACGGCTATAGAGATAAATTGCTCCATCAGTGGAAACAATTCAAACAGGGCAGACCGATAAGAATCATAAAAATAACGAAAACGAAATAAGAAAATGTATAAGACAGAAGGATATTGGAATGTCACAGCATAGAGGTAAACTTTCTATGTCAGACTATAAATCTTTTTCGGATATTCAGAAGATTGACCCGGAGCTTGCCAGCTGTTTCCTTCAGCCTGGCGATGCCGTGGGTTGGTGTATGGCCATTGAGGTACCTGTGGCCAAGTGGGTAAAGGAACATGGCAAGAATCGTGGCAGCGGGGGCAAGTCGCTGTGGGAGCTGGTGAGCTTTGCCAGCGAGCGCAAGGGCGTGTTCAACAAGTCTGTAACGCGCAAAAAGCGGGCCGCCGTGCTGGGATTATTGCACTCTACTTGAAATACCCAACTTTTCTTACATTTTGTTTGGAACTTCCGGAAAAAGTCATTATATTTGCATGGCAAGTTCAGCAATGGTTAGCAAATGACAGACAAGAACAGGCATCTCAAACAAATCAGCAGTCAGACACGGCGCATGTTTGGTCACAACTACGCAGTGCCTGGTACATACGAGGTGACCATAGTGGTTGCCAACCGGCTTCCTGTCTTTGGGGAGATTGTGGGCACGACAAAAGGTAACGGCGAAAATCCCCACCTCAAGCCATCGCTGCTTGGCCAGGCTGTTCTCAACAATGAACTCCCGAAGATTCATTATCACTATCCGATGGTAGATATATGGAAAGTCTGCCTCATGCCCGATCATCTGCACATGATAGTCCGGATTAACGAGCCATTGCCCAAAGGCAAGCACCTGGGTATTATCATTGGTGCCTTCAAAGGCGGTGTCAGCCGTGCCTGGTGGCAATCGGAAGCCACTGTGTCTGCGGCGTCAGCCGTAGAGTCCCGCCCACCCCTCTTTGAGCCCAATTACAACGACCACATCCTTATGCGCGACGGCCAACTGGAGAACTGGAAGCGCTATCTCAGCGACAATCCATTCCGTTACATGATGCGACGTGAACACCCCGATTTGTTTCAGCGTGCGTTGTGCATCGTCATTGGCGGCGTGCGCTACAGTGCCTTCGGAAACATGCTTCTCCTGCGCCAGCCTGAGAAGCACCAAGTGTTCTTCCACCGCAACACAGATGGCATACCAACCGAAAACACGGAATTATGGAGGACAGAGAGCCATCGCCTTATTACTGCTGCCAACAGCGGAGACGTGCTGGTCACGCCGGGCGTCTCTGAATGTGAGAAGCGGATAAAGAATATGGCCTTGAAACAAGGACTGCGACTGATTCACGTTCAGGCTGACCCCATTGGGCGATACTGGAAGCCCGAGCGTAGCCGCTTCGAAGCCTGTGCCCATGGTACGCTGCTTGTCCTTGCTCCCTGGCCCGAAGACATGCCTGCCTTCAAAAGCGACTACGAGCGCTTTCATTACCTCAACCGTCTGGCCGAAACTGTGTGCGAGATAGGCCATGACACTAACGTGGCGGTGCGAGGCTTACGCCTTGCTCACGGTGGCTGATTGTTTTAGCGTTTTTGTTGTCTTTTTTTAAAAAAGTTGTCTAAAACGGACAACTTTTTTCTGAAAGCATTTGGAATTGTTGCCGGAATTTAGTAATTTTGCAACTCCTAAAAGTTTAATTAAAAATTCAGGATAACAAAAATGCTTTATTCTACCATTTTGCAAAGAGACGAGACTGGTTTCAACCAGATTTACTCGGCAGCACGCCAGTTTGAGGAGGAGAACGTTATGGAGGGCATATTGACCTGCCGGTTCAACGAGAAGAAAATCATGCAGACGCTGAACATTGTGCGCAAGTATCAATGCGAGCTTAACCTGCAGTCGGCCGACTTGGTGGAGTTCTCAGAGAATTTCATTGAGCAGTATGCCACCGACCACAACGAGTGTTTCCGCATCACCGAAAAGCTGATAAGGCGCATAGGCACCACCATTACCGGCAGCATGAAGATGTTCCGCAAGTTCTGCCCCGTGGTGAGGCGCAAGTTTAACGAAGAGGGCCGCGTGGTGCCCGTTCTTGACTACTCAAGGCTCACCTTCCGCAAGTACCAAGGCTTGTTTTTCGGGGCGGAAGCTTACAAGGAGAATGTGAAGACCCTTATACACGAGATAGCCTCATTCTTCTACCACCTCATGACCACGCTGATGGTTTGCAAGGACATGATTCGCAAGGAGGAAGAGGTTTTTGGCGACTTCGAACGGCTGAAGCAGATTTTCGAGAAGAGTTGCGACGAGGTGCTGCACAGCCTTAACACCGTGCTTGACTCCTTCGGGCACGTGAAGCTTGTCTCCGACGAGGAGCTTGCCGAGCGCCGCAAGAACGCCCGCCCCATGAGGGAGTGGCTTAGTAGCGAATATCATGCCCACAATCTTGAGTGGATGAGGCGCGAGGCCTATTTCTACAGGCTTGCCTCGGGAAAGCAGTATGGTCTCGACGAAGTGGCATCGGTGCTCTGGGCCGACAATCCTGAGTGGGGGCAGCAGGTGTGCAGCTTCATACCCCAGATGGACAAGATGAACATACCCTTCAAGAACAGCAAGAAGGCCAAGGAGCAAGGCAAGAAGGGCACGTATGATGCCCGCGAGATGGCCTACATGCTGAAGTGGAGCGGTGTGAGCACGATGAGTGCCGACGGCAAGACGGTAATTGGCGAGGAAAAGGAGCGCAAGTTCTACTTCTACGTGCAGGAGAATTATGAAGGCGACTACCTCTTTCCTACATGGCAGGTAGTGTGTCGCGAGCGCCGATTCCTCTACGAAAGAAACGTAACTATGGAGGATATGGCAAACAACTTCGCAAAATATCCCAATTCTCTTTCCAGTATGGTATAGCTGAGAGTTTTACAACGCACTTTTTTTTTGACAGGTTTCCCAGGAAATCTGTCTTTTTTTTTACGGCCCACAAGCAGCTTTGCGGCCCTCTGCCGTCATAGTTTTTACAGCTGGCGGGGAGTATGTAAAAACTTTTCCTGCCGCTCCCTCTGCCTTCTGCGGAAAGCTGTAAAAACTGTTTTACGGAAGGCGATAAAATCCTGTTTTTCAATATTTTAACTGTAACCCAATAATGGTTTGAAAAGTTGCCGGTGTCAGAATAAGTGACTATCTTCGCAGTGCAATTGCATAGGGACAACACCTTGGCACGGGTGCCCGCCAGCTGCGGTAAACGAGCGTTCGCCTGACGGCTGGCAGTGCTATGAATGCTCATCTTAATTCCTACGACCATGACAGGAGATATTAAGAAAGAGAACCAGAACGTTCAGCAGCCTCAGCAGGCTGCCGGACAAGCAAACAGCCAAGCTCTGAAGGTGAGCGCCATCGTGGGCGAGGCTGTCAACCAACCCTCGGACGAGGAAAGCAAGAAGGCGGAGCGCCTGGCACTGCTTCAAAGCCTGCGCATCACCACCCAGACCGATGTGCCGCCAGAGCAGCCGTCATTGTCGGTAGACGGTGTTGGCTTCTTTGCCCTTGGCGACATCCACGGTCTGAAGGGCAAGCAGAAGCAAGGCAAGAGCACCGTTCTGAAGGTTATGACGGCGGCTATGCTCAGCGGCGCCACGTTTCGCGTGAAAGGCGAGCTGCAGGAGCCTCTGGTGCTGTGGGCCGACACGGAGCAGAAACCAGCCGACGTGAAGCTGATTCTAAGCGACATACGCCAGCTTACAGGACTCTCCCCGGAGGTCCTTGACAAGCGCCTGCTGCTGTTTCAGCTGCGCAAGCTTACCTACGAGACCCTCTACAGCGACATTGCCCTGCTGGTGGAACAGCACCGCCCGCAGGTGGTGATTCTCGACGGTGTGGTGCAGTTTGTACAGTCGTTCAACGACGAGGTGACCTCGCGCCAGCTCATCCACGACCTCATGACCCTTGCCGGCGACTTCCAGTGCAGCATAATAGCTGTTCTCCACGAGAACAAAGCTGCCGACGACGCGAACATGCGCGGCCACTTGGGCACAGAGCTTTCGCATGCCGCAGGAACGGTGCTGTCGTGTACGAAGAGCAAGCACGGAGTAATCAGCGTTGCCTGTACCGACCCGCGCCACGGCGTGGTGCCCACCTGGAGCATTCGCTTCGACCAGGCTGGAAACATCATCGACGCCGACGCTGAGCACCAGCAGGAACTGGAGCACCAGCGCCAGCTGCGCAAGAAGGCCACCGAGGAGAAACGCCAGCAGGAGAAGCAGGAGCGGCTCAACGCGGCGCTGCTCTTCATACGCGACGCCGGAGGCAACATACAGCGGTCTGAACTTGCCAGGCTTTTGGCCGAGCAAATGGGGCGCGACCGCACCACCGCCAGCCGGCACATCACTCAGATGATAAAGGACGGCAAGCTCTTTGAAGCCAACAAGGTGATTTCTGCCACACCCGAAACGGCGCTGGCCTTCTAAACTCTCATTCGTGCATGTGCGATTGTGCATCCTTACATATATAAAGAAGGATGCACGAACGCACGGCACGCTTAAAACATGCACAAGTATCATAATAAGAGGAATCGTAATCATGAACACAAATTACCGATACCAATTGGAAAGCAAGAAGCTTACCGGACATCAGCCCCGTAAAACGGCCTGCCCCAACTGCGGCAGGAAGAAGTGCTTCGTGCGCTATGTTGACACCAAAGGCGGCTTCAGCTATGTGGCCGACGACGTGGGCAAGTGCGACCACCTTCACTCCTGCGGCTACCACTACCGCCCCTCGGACTACTACCGCGACAACCAGTGGGCCCAGCCCCCCACGGCCCGCTGCGAACCCCGCTGCGAACCCAGGCCGCTGCCGCCCTTCCAGCCCATACCGATGGAATGGGTGATGCGCAGCCAGTCGCCAAGGAGCACCTTCTGGCAGTGGCTCTCTGCCGACGTGGCCCCTCGGCTCAACATTACGCAGGAACAGCTCCGGCAGGTCTTTGCCGACTATCACATCGGAGCCACGCGCCGCGGAAGCGTCATCTTCTGGCAGATAGACCACCTGGGGCTGGTGCACGGCGGCCACATCATGCAGTACCGCCCCGACGGCCACCGCGACGGCTTCCAGGGCTGGACCCACATTCCGCTTGTAAAGGCCGGCCTGCTGCCCCGTGAATGGACACTCTACCAGTGCCTCTTCGGCCAGCACCTGCTGCCGCTTCGCCCCGATGCCCATGTGTGCCTCGTGGAGAGCGAGAAGACAGCCGTAATCATGGCAGCCTTCCAGCCCGGGCCACTATGGCTGGCCACGAGCGGCAGCAGCGGGCTCACACCCGAGCGCACGGAGTGCCTGAAGGGCCGGCGCGTCACCATCTTCCCCGACAGCGGCTGCTACGACAAGTGGAGCAGCCAGATGCTCCTCACCACCGGGATAGACTACAACGTGTACAGCGGCCTGGAGTCATATCCCCCAAACACCGACCTCTGCGACCTGCTGCTCGCCTAATCCTGAAAAGGCAGTCCTGTTTCCGCAAAAGGGGCTGCCTTTTTCCAAAAACCCACTGCCTTTTCAAAAAAACCACTGCCTTTTTCCAAAAAACCCACTGCCTTTTCCTAACCTACATAACCTGAATTATTCACGAGATTTTTTTAACACGAATTTCCATTAATTCAACACGAATTTCCCATAAAATTAATTTTTGAATAATTCGTGTTCAATTCATGGCAATCCGTGTTATACCGGGAAAACAAATAAGACAGGAACAAGCAAGAAAAGGGGCGGAAAAGTTGGACGGATAGAAAATAATGTGTAATTTTGCAGCCACCTAACAACAGAAAAGACATGAAACTCTGGGAAAAAGACTTTCAGATAAACAGCGAGATAGAACGCTTCACCGTAGGCCGCGACCGCGAGATGGACCTCTACCTGGCCCCCTACGACGTGCTGGGCTCCATGGCCCACATCACCATGCTTGAGAGCATAGGCCTCATAGGCAAGGACGAGCTGCCAGTGCTGCTCAGGGAGCTGAGAGCCATCTACGGGCAGGCCGCAAGGGGCGAGTTCGTGATAGAGGAAGGCATTGAGGACGTGCACTCGCAGGTGGAGCTGATGCTGACACGCAAGCTGGGCGACATGGGCAAGAAAATACATTCGGGACGCTCGCGCAACGACCAGGTGCTGGTAGACCTGAAGCTATTCACCCGCCACCAGATAATGCTCATCGCACATGCCGTGAAGGACCTCTTCGACAAGCTCATTGAGAAGAGCAACCAGTACAAGGACGTGCTCATGCCGGGCTACACCCACCTGCAGGTGGCCATGCCGTCAAGCTTCGGCCT
>JAFTAR010000200.1 GCA_017455495.1 Prevotella sp. | reverse complement strand
CTCCAGGAGCTCCAGCTTCACCTCGCCGCAGCGAAGGAAAGCGGTCTTCACCTTCTGGTCCTCCACAACTTCTGTTGCATAACACTCCAAGCCAAGCACGTCCTGGAAAAACGGCAGGCTCTCCTCAATGCTCTGGACGGCAATGCCCAGATGCTCAATGTGTGAAATTTTCATAAACGTAATGTCTTTAAGCTTAAAAATATATTGTGTGCAAAGGTACTTATTATTTCTCTCCCTGCCAAAGATAATGTGTGAAACATTTATAAATTTGCATTTCCCGCTGTCTTTAGCGAAACAAAGTTGGGCGAGATTGTTGCCGTTGTAGCCGAAAAAGTGTAACTTTGCAGTCGTGAAACAAGACAAGAAGACTATTATCATGGAAAAAAGAGAGTGGAAAAGCATCAGGGAGTTTGAAGAGATCCTCCTTGAGGAGTATAACGGCATTGCCAAGATAACCATCAACCGGGCGCGCTACCGCAACGCCTTCACGCCACTAACCACCAAGGAGCTGAGCGAGGCCTTCGCCATCTGCCGTGAGCTGCAGCGCATCCGCGTGGTGCTGCTCACCGGAGCCATGAGCGAAGTGCCAGAGGGCAAGACCCTGGCCGACGTGAAGCACGCCTTCTGCAGCGGTGGCGACATGCATGTGAAGGGCCGTGGCGGCTATGTGGACAGCGATGGTGTGCCCCGCCTTTCTGTGCTCGACGTGCAGATGCAGATACGCCGTCTGCCCAAGCCCGTACTAGCCATGGTGAACGGCTACGCCATAGGCGGCGGACACGTGCTCCACCTGGTGTGTGACCTTACCATAGCATCGGAGAATGCCATCTTCGGACAGACAGGACCGAAGGTAGGCTCGTTTGATGCCGGCTTCGGCTCAAGCTACCTGGCGCGCATAGTGGGCCAGAAGAAAGCCCGCGAGATATGGTTCCTCTGCCGCCAGTACACGGCCCGCGAGGCCGAGCAGATGGGCATGGTGAACAAGGTGGTGCCCATTGAACAGCTTGAGGACGAGTGCGTCAGCTGGGCAGAGACCATGATGGAGCGCTCTCCCATAGCCCTGAGGATGATAAAAGCCGGCCTCAATGCCGAGCTTGACGGCCAGGCCGGCATACAGCAGCTGGCAGGCGACGCCACTATGCTCTACTACTTCCTGGACGAGGCTCAGGAGGGCGGACGCGCATTCTTAGAGAAGCGCAAGCCAGACTTCGGACAGTTCCCTCAGGTACCTTAATACAGAGTATGCTATGTATAAAATAGATATTGAGGAGCGCTTGCTCCACTTCAAGCAGCCGGCTGGCACATCGCGCGGCGTTTATACCGAGCGCCGCATCTGGCTGGTAACTGTAGACGACGGCAATAAGACTGGGGTAGGCGAGTGTGCACCTTTGCCCGACCTGAGTTGCGATGCCATGCCGCCGCATATATATAATAATGTGTTGAGCTGCTTCTGCAAGGAGGTGGCAGAGACAGGCCAGATACCCTTTGAGGCTATGCGGCCGTACCCCAGCATGCTTTTTGGAATGGAGACGGCGCTCACGGCCTTGGAGTCTGGTAAGCCGTGGCAGCTGTTCGACACCCCGTTCAGCCGCGGCGAGGAGGGCATCCCCACCAACGGACTGGTGTGGATGGGCACGTTCGACGAGATGAGCACCCGCATAGAGCAGAAGCTGGAGCAGGGCTTCACCTGCGTAAAGCTGAAGATAGGTGCCATAGACTTTGAGCGGGAGCTGGACCTCATAAGGAAGATACGCCAGCGCTACTCCCACCACGAGCTTGAGTTGCGCGTTGATGCCAACGGTGCTTTTAGCTTTGCCGATGGTGATGCTCTGTACAAGCTTGAGCTGCTGTCACAATATGCCCTTCACAGTATAGAGCAGCCCATCAAGGCAGGCCAGTGGGGCAACATGGCCGAGCTTTGCCGGGAGTCACCGCTGCCCATAGCCCTTGACGAGGAGCTGATAGGCGTTAACGACCCCGAGCAGAAACACCAGCTGCTTAACATCATCAAGCCGGCCTACATTGTGCTGAAGCCCTCGCTGCATGGCGGCATGGCGGGCTGCCGCGAGTGGATAGACACCGCCTGGGAACAAGGCATAGGGTCGTGGATAACCAGTGCCCTTGAGAGCAACGTGGGCCTGAACGCCATAGCGCAGTTCTGTAGCAGCGTCTATGGCCCCCGCATCACCATGCCGCAGGGGCTGGGCTCCGGCCAGCTGTTCACCGACAACATACAGCTGCCTATAGAGATACGTGGAACAGAACTCTGGATGAGAAGATGACGTTGGAAGAATTCCTTGAGGAGTGGAACAGCCCGTCAGCCACGGTGCTGGTACACACCAGCGGATCCACGGGCGAGCCTAAGCCCATGCTTGTGGAGAAGAGCCGCATGGAGGCTTCAGCCCGCATTACCTGCCGTTTTCTTGGCCTCAAGCCTGGCAGCACAGCACTGCTCTGCCTGCCACTTGACTATATTGCCGGCAAGATGATGGTGGTGCGGGCGCTGACATTCGGACTGAAGCTGCAGGCAATAGAGCCTAAGGGCATGCCCGTATGGCAGGGTAGGGTAGACCTGGCTGCCATGGTGCCACTGCAGGTGTACAACCTTCTTAAAGACGAGGATGGTCGCCGCAGGCTAATGCAGACAGACCACCTGCTGATAGGCGGCGGACCTGTTGACGATGCCTTGGCGCATGAGCTGGCTGCCTTTCCCAACCATGTGTGGAGCACATACGGCATGACGGAGACACTGTCGCACATAGCACTGCGCCGGCTTAATGGTCCTGAGGCCACGGAGTGGTACACACCCTTGGAGGGCGTCAGCGTGTCGCTCAATAGTGACGACTGCCTTGTCGTCAATGCTCCGGCCGTGTGCCCTGTACCCCTTGTCACCAACGACATTGCGCAACTCAGGGACGGAACGTTCCGCATACTCGGCCGCAGGGACAACGTTGTCTGTTCCGGAGGCATGAAGATTCAGATAGAGGAGGTGGAGCGGCTGCTGCGACCCCACCTTGCCATTCCTTTCATGATTACCAAGGCCCAGGACAAAAAACTTGGCGAGCAGGTGGTGCTGCTCGCCGAAGATGAAAATGCAGAGGCTGACAGTCTGCTTGCCCTGTGCCGTCAGGTCCTGCCTAAGTATTATGTGCCTCGCAGTGTCGTTGCCGTTTCGCGCTTGCCCATGACCGCCACAGGCAAACCCGCTCGCAAGGAGGCAGAGCGCATAGCTCGCGGTGCTACTGCCCCTCGCGATAAAAGTCCAGAGCCTCCTCAATCTCCGCTTTTGTAGCAGTCTGGTTGATGCGTATGTCGCCCACGTTGCCTAAGAGCGTGAAGTTAATCTGCCCGGCGGTGTTCTTCTTGTCATGTGTCATCAGCTCAAGCAGGCGGGGATAGTCGTCGCAGGTGATGGCCATGCGGCCGTAGTGCTCAAGTACGAAGCGAACCACTTGGCGCATCATGTCAACGGGGAATCCAGTCTTTGCCACACTAAGGTACAGCTCGCACACCAGTCCCCAAGCCACGGCATAGCCATGAAGCACCGGCTGGTGACGCTCAAGAGCCAGGGCTTCGAAGGCATGGCCCACGGTATGGCCCAGGTTCAGCGCCTTGCGCAGTCCTTTCTCGGTGGGGTCCTCCTTTACTATATGCTGTTTCACTTGGACGCTGTCGGCCACCATGCGACACAGTTGCTGCAAGTCGGGGTGGTCAATGTCGAAGGTGAGCAGCTCTGTCATTAGTTGAGAGTTGAGGGTTGAAATGAGTCCGTGCTTAAGCATCTCGGCATAGCCAGAGAGAATGTTTGCGTGGTCAAGGGTCTTGAGGAACACGGTGTCGATGATTACCTCCTCCGCATTGCGAAACACGCCAATCTCGTTTTTCAGCCCTCCGTAGTTGAATCCCGTCTTGCCTCCCACCGACGCATCGACCATGGCCAGCAGGGTGGTGGGTATGTTTATAAACGGCAGACCGCGCTTGAAGGTGCTAACGGCAAAGCCGGCCAGGTCGGTCACCATGCCGCCGCCAATGTTCACCGCTAAAGAGTGGCGGGTGGCGCCGCGCTTCTGCAGTTCAGTCCACACAAACTCCACGTATTCCAGCGTTTTGTGTTCGTCGCCATCGTCAAGTGTTATGACGCTGGCATCCTTCAAGAGGTCAAGGTCGTATAACAGTGGCAGGCACAGGTCACGGGAGTTGCGGTCGCACACCACGAAGAGACGGTCGTGCTCTACACAGGCGATAGCCTCGGGAAGCACCTTGCCGATATTGTCTGAGAAAACTACTTTCTGTTCTTCCATCGTGAAAAAGTTTGGTGCAAAAGTATTAATTATTATTGAGACGGCAAAGAAAGATGGGAAAAAAGATTGAGGTAAGTTTTTTTTTGTTACTTTTGTAGCCTTGATAAATGTAAGTATGATGAAGCGCATAGAGAAGAAAGACGGATTCCAGGGTGAGCGCCAGGTGGTGCTGCCGCCAATGCTGGTGGATATGGAAGAGCGCGACGAGTTGACCCAAAACCTCTACATAACCGATATAGGCTACTACCCTCGGGCCGAGCACCACCACCGTGTCAGGGAAGGCGGCATCAGCCAGTACGTCTTGATCTACTGTGTGGACGGCAGCGGTTTCTACATCGTTGGCGGCAAGCGCCACGAGGTTGTAAAGAACCAGTACTTCATCCTGCCAATCGGCAAACCCCACGAGTATGGCACCGAGGAGCACTGGACCATCTACTGGGTGCACTTCAGCGGCAGCGCGGCTCATGTATATGCCGAGGGGGCTGCCACGCCGCAGACCATCAACGTGGCAATGAACTCCCGCATAGGCGACCGCCTGAACATCTTTGAGGAGATGCTTACCACTCTTCAGCAGGGCAATGAGCTGGAGGACCTGCGCTATTCCAGCAGTCTGCTCCACCACTTCCTTGCCTCCATGCGCTATCTGGGGCAGTTCCGCCGCGCACAGCCCGAGAGTCTTGACATAGTGGAGCAGGCCATACACTACATGCGTGAAAACATAGAGCGGCACATCACCATTGATGATGTGCTGCACTATGTGGGCTATTCGCAGAGCCACTTCTCTGCCTTGTTCAAGCGCAGGACGGGGCAAAGTCCGTTGGCCTACTTCAACCGCCTGAAGGTGGAGTATGCCTGTCATCTGCTTGCGACGACCCACCTGAAGGTGAACCAGATATGCTACAAGGTGGGCATTGAGGACTCGCTCTACTTCTCCCGGCTGTTCTCAAAGATAATGGGCATGTCGCCAACGGCTTTCAAAGCCCGGAGTCAATAAGAGTGCGCAGTTGCTGAATGCCCTGGTGGTTGTTGTCAAGGGCTTCCACCTCGGCAAGGTACTTCAGGGCTTTTTCCTTCTGCCCCATGCCGTAGTAGCCGAGTGCCAGCATGTACTTGCAGTGTATGAGATTCTTCGTGTCAAGGCTGTCATCCCAGATGAGCAGGTCGGGCAAGGACACGGCGAAGTAGTCCATTGTGACATGGTCGAAAATGTGCTGCTGGCCGTAGCTGATGAGCCTGTTGAACAGGCTGCGGGCATTGTCCTCCCGGCCCAGCCTGCGGTAGCAGAGGGCAGCATAGAAAATCTTGTCGGGCTTCGCATCGTTGTAGTACATGGCAGCGGCTGGCTCCGTTGGCCCTGCGGTGCCCTTCTCCCAGCACTCTACGGCCTTGTCCATATCACCCAAATTCTTGTAGGCAGTGCCGAGCAGGTAGTAGAAGTCATTCTCCTGAGCACCATAGAGCTTGCCCTCGCCGAGGTGGTGAGGATATTCAAGGCACTCGTTTAGCAGCTTAATGGCACGGTCGTTGTCTTGTAGTGTGAGAGCTTGTTCTGCAAGCTCTACTCTTGCCGTCTGATACTGTGTAGGCACCTTTCCTTCGCCGCCCTCCCAGGGGTGGAAGATGTGGGCATCAAGTTCCTGCATGGCCTCTTCGTAGCGACCGAGTTCGTTGAGGAGAGTGATTTCCTCAAGCACCAGGTCGTCGCGCCGCTGTATGAGCTGCGGATACTTCTGGAGGAAGGCCAGCCGGTCGGCATGCGGGCGGTGCAGACGCTTGTAGAGCTGGTCAAGCTCCATGAGTGTACGGGCATCGTCTTGGTCAAGACGGAAGGCGCGCTCCATGTATTCCACAGCTTCCTCCTGCCGGTCCTGTTTGTTGAAACGGGCAAGTGCGAGGTTGCGCCATACTGAGGAGAACGACGGATCAAGCTTTGCCGACAGCTCCCAGTTCTCTATAGCCAGGTCGTACTGACGGGCGGCATAGTACAGACAGCCCAGATAGTACGGAGCCTTGGCACCCTTCGGGTTCTCGCGCTTGGCAGTCTCCAGTGCAATGATGTCCTCCGGACGGTTGGGGAAGCAATAGTTGGGACAAGCCTCCTCTGCCATTCGGAAGTAATCACTCCCCTCTCCCTTTGGAGAGAGGCTGGGGGTGAGGCTCCCCATATAGTAATATGTCATGGGAGTGGCAGCCCCCTCCTTTATTGCCATTTGCCAGATGTTGCCAGCCTCTTCACAGAGGTTTGCAGCGGCATAGTCAAGTGCCAGCTCATCGTAATTCTGGCTGCATCCCCTTAGCATTTGTTTCATCTCTGCGAGCACGTTGGCATCGGCCGTCAGCAGATATTTCTCGTACAGGCAGCCATAGTTGAACCTGTCTGTCTTGAGCGACTCTTCTATGAGTGCCAATGCTTCGCTTCGCCTGTCCGTTTTGCGCAGGATGACGGCCTTCAGGGCGCGCGCCTTGTGGTTGTGCCAATTGTTTATCAGGCAGCGGTCAATCTCGTCAAGGGCATCTTCATATCGGCCTTCTGCCACGCTGATTTTTGCTGCCTCGAAGTAGCCGGCATCGGCCCAGGCTTTGTTCCAGGTGGCCTTCCAGAAAAGTTCATAGGCCTCGCTCAATTTACAATTTACGGATTTTCGATTTGCAATTTCTGCAAGCCCTTGGTATTTCAGTGCGATGGCAAGGTTATAGATAGGTTCGCCGTCGTATGGATTTGGGTTGCGCTTCCTAAGAAGCTTTACGGCCTTGCGCAGATAGTTTTCCGCTTTGTCGAAACGCCCTTTGCGTATATACCACAGGCCCATGGCATTCAGACAGCGTATGTCGTTGGGGTCACGGCGCAGTGCCTCCTCGTAGTAGTCAGTGGGCAGCCATGTGGCGTGGCGGTATTGCTCCAGATGGAGTCCTGTAAGGTAGAGCTGTTCGTTGGTCTTCACCTGCTCGGGCAGCAGGGCAGCCTCGGCACTGTCTGGGATGGGGCGGATGTCGTCATCCTCGGCATGCCACTGCAGTACGCTGCGCTCGCCGTAGGGGAAGGTCTTGAGTATGTCAAGGGTTAGTTCAGAAAGCGGAACTTTCTGGCACTCTACGGTCTCTGTGAATACTTCCTCGGGTGTGATGGTCACTACATTATTATAATATATAGTGCCGTCATCGTTCCTCAAGACTATGCGCACCTCCTGCTTGGATGTGGCGAAAACCTTGAAGCGGACAGCCTTCCCCTGTCTTTCAATGTTCATGATGAAGTCCCTGGAAGCCTGCTTCACCACGCCCAGCTCGCGGTAGGGCATGAAGTACTGCGTGAACTGCTTCTCTTCGTAGGGCATCAGCCATGTGAAGTCGGGCTGGTTCTCGGTGTACACACCTGCCATCAGCTCAATGTAGGGGCGGAACAGAGGGGTGGGGGCGGGTCCCTCATCTGTGAGGTTGCGGTCCCAGGCGCGTCCGAAGTCGTCGTTGCCCCAAGTCCACTGCTTCTTGCCGGGCGAGACGTGGTGGCTGGCCACGTGTAGCATTCCGGCTTGGGTGTCGTTCTCGTATCCGCCCTCGAAGTTATACTTTGAGTTGACGGCCATGTAGCTGGTTGGCACCTTGATGTTTTTGTAGTTCGAGATGTCCACGCCTGCCGAGTAGTCCATCTTGTAGTATGTGCCGGTGGCGATGGGAAACGACGATACGGCGCGCTTGCCGTGGTCGAAGACGGCGTTGACATCGGGTGGAAACACACTCTGGTAGGCATCGTTGACCTCAACGGCGGGGTTGGCCCACCAGAGGAAGGTCTGAGGCACGTCGGTACGGTTGTAGAGCCGCCCTTTTATCTCCAGATAGGCGCAGCCTGGGCGCAGGGTGAATCCTGCCATGCCTTTCTGGTGGAACATCTTCTCCGTCTCACTCACCCACACCGTCACCGAGCCGTCTTCATTCTCCTCGATAAAGGTGTCTACTGGCATGTATGTGGAAGGGCGGTGGTGCTGCGGCCAGTTGAACTCTATGCCGCCGCTAATCCACGGACCAGTAAGGCCTACAAGGGCCGGCTTTATGACGTGGTTGTAATAGACGAAGTGGCGCTTTGCTATCTTGTCGTAGGCCATCTGTATGCGGCCGCCCAGCTCAGGCAGCACCATTACCAGAATGTAGTCGTTCTCAAGCCAGATGGCCTGATAGTCTTTGTCTGTCTTCTTGTTACTTATCGACTCTATTACGGGGTAGGGATACACCACTCCGCTTGAACCCTGATATACGCGTTTCTCTAAGAACATAGGGTTCTTCTCTGGCTTTCCCACTTCGTAGGTGGGAATAGTCACAATCTCTCTCCAGGCTTTTACCATTGTTTTCTTAGCCCCCTAAGTAAGGGGGTGGGGATCTGAACAAGCGAGCCTGTTCATCACCTCTGTTTAGTTAATAAATTATTGTTGATACCCTAACTTAGGGGGCTTATGTTACATAACCAGCTCATTCTCCAGTTCTTCCAGGCTCTTGCCTTTCGTCTCAGGACAGCGGCGGAACAGGAAGATGAAGGCACAGAGGCAGATGCCGCTGTAGATCCAGAATGTGCCGCTGCTGCCGAGGGCTGCGTTCATGGGTGGGAACGAGAATGTCAGCGTGCAGCATCCCACCCACAGGGCGAAGGTGCATGTGGCCATGGCGATGCCGCGTATGCGGTTGGGGAATATCTCGGCCAGCAGTGTCCAGGTGACGGGGCCGAGCGTCATTGCGTAGACAGAGATGGCTGCCACCACAAGGGCAACCATTATGAATCCTTTCACTTCTAAGAAGTAGCAGGTGCCAAGCGTGAGGTAGATCAGCCCCAAACCGCCTGCGCCAAGCAGTATCAGCGTGCGCCGTCCCCACTTCTCAATGGTGTAGAGTGCTACCAAGGTGAACACCACATTGGCAATGCCCGTGATGACGATATTGATGAACATGCCGTCAACATCGAAACCGGCCCCCACGAATATCTCCTGAGCGTAGTTGAAGATAACGTTTGTGCCGCACCACTGCTGGAACACGGCGATGACCAAGCCAAGGATGAGGACCTTGCGGTACGGAGCCTGCAACAGCAGACCTACCCCCTGTCCCTCCTTCCCAGGGAGGGGGCGGGTGTGGTTCTTTTGGAACACGGGACTCTCAGGAATGAAGAAACTCATAACGAGGAACAGAGCGGCGGGCAGCGTCTCGGCCCAGAACATCCAGCGCCAGCCCCATTCCACGTTCCATGCCTGATCCGCTGTCACAGTGGTGTCCCTGGCCAGCAGCATGTTCACTATCTGCGCACCGAGAATACCCAGCACTATGGTCATCTGGTTTAGGCTCACCATGCGTCCGCGAATCTCCTGAGGACTTACCTCGGCAATATACATAGGAGCCAGGGCCGAGGCCACGCCTATGCCCACGCCGCCTATGAAGCGGGCTATGTTGAACATGGTGAAGTCGTTGAACAGGCCCGTGGCTATGGCCGACACGGTGAACAGCACCGCCGACACCGTGAGAAGCGGCTTCCTACCGTACTTGTCGGCGGCGGCTCCTGCAACCATGGCACCTACAAGACAGCCCACAAGTGCCGTCGTCATGGCAACGCCCTGCATCACGGGCGAGTCGCTGATGCCGAAGTACAACTCATAGAATGGCTTGGCACCGCCTATTACCACCCAGTCGTAGCCAAACAGCAGGCCGCCCATGGCCGACACGGCGCAGATGAAATAGAGAAATCCCTTGCTTGTTCCTTGCATAGTAATAATTATAATTCTGTCTTTGTTAAACTGATGCAAAGGTACAACGTTCTGCCCTTCTGCCGTATGGAATAAACAGCGGAATTGTATGGACAATCTTACCGTGGGCAGAAAAAAATGGGTGTAGGTTAAACCTTTTACCGCGAGATGCGTCTTAGAGAATAGTAACAAACAATAAAGCTATTAAGATGAGACGAATTCTACTGACGATGGCCGTGATACTTACGGCGGCCCTCTCAGCAAGCGCACAGCGAACCATTAGCGGCACTGTCGTTGACAAGGCCGACAACGAACCAATCATCCAGGCCACCGTGGCCCTGCTCAAGACAGACAGCACACTGGTGGCCAATGCCGTTACCAATGCACAGGGAAACTTCAGCGTCACAGCGCCGCAGGACGGCAACTTCCTGCTGCGCGTTACCTATGTGGGCTACAGAACCCTGTTCCGCAACATCACCATGAGCAACAGGCCACAGCAGATGGGTACGCTCCAGATAGAGGTGGACGCCATCATGCTGCAGGGCACTGAGGTGGTGCGCAATCAGACCCGTATGTACTCTCGCGAGGACACCATAGTATATAATGCCGATGCCTTCCGCACGCCAGAAGGCTCTGTCGTAGAGGAGCTGGTGAGGCGCCTGCCGGGAGCCGAGATAAGCGACGACGGCAAGATAACCATCAACGGCAAGGAGGTGAAGAAGATAAAGGTGGACGGAAGGGAATTCCTCATTGGCGACACTCAGACGGCCATGAAGAACCTTCCTACATCTATAGTTGAGCGCGTGCGCGCGTATGATGAGCGCAGTGACCAGGCCCGCATCACCGGCATTGACGACGGCGAGGAGCAGACCGTGCTTGACTTTGGTCTGCGCCGCGGCATGAACCAGGGGTCGTTTGCCAACGTTGACGCTGGCGTGGGCACAGAGGGCCGCTACACCGGCCGGTTGATGGGCATGCACTTCAACAGCGGGCTGAGGATGTTTGGCATGGCCAATGCCAACAACGTGGGCGACCGCGGCTTCATGGGCGGAGGCCCCGGCGGCTTCCGCGGAGGCGGTCAGGGCTTGCAGGCACCGAAGTCGCTGGCCCTGAACGTGAACTACCAGAAACAGAACCTGATCACCCTGGACGGCGGCATCCGCTGGAACCATAACGATGGTGACTCCTGGAGCCGCTCGGCCACCGAGAACTTCGTAAGCTCTACAAGCGCCTTCTCAAACAGCATCAGCCAGAGCTTTACGCGTTCTAACTCCTGGAACGGCAACTTCCGCGTGGAGTGGACGCCCGATACGGTGTGGACCATCAGCTTCCGCCCGTCGTTCAGCTTCTCCACCAACGATTCGCGCAGCAAGTCTACATCGGCATCATTTGCCCAGAATCCCTACAACTACGTGGACTATGCCATCAATTCAAGTGCTTCGCTGCTCAATGCGCTGAACTACATGCGCACCGTCAGCGACACGCTGGTGGTGAACAGCCGCGACAACGGCTCGCTCAGCTATAGCGACAACAACCGCTTTGGCGGTGAGCTGCAGCTGAACCGCCGCCTGAGCAACAACGGACGCAACATTGCCCTGAGGCTCACCGGCAACTACTCCGACGGCGACTCGCGCGCACTCTCTATCCAGGACGTAACGCTCTACCAGTTGGTAAGCACCATCTACGGCGGCGACAGCACCTACATGAAGAACCGCTACAACCTTACGCCCTCCAAGAACTACGACTACTCTGCCCGCCTGAGCTACAGTGAGCCTATAGCCGACAGGACCTATCTGCAGTTCTCCTACACCTTCCAGTACCGCTACACCAAGAGTGACCGCTCCACCTACGACTTCTCCACGCCCACGCCCTACGCCACGGGTACCTTCGGCGACCTCTCTTCCTACGGCTTTACCTTCCGCGACTGGAATCCCTATCTCAGCAGGCTCACACCGCTGGAAAACTACTACGACGACCAGCTGAGCCGATTCTCACAGTACAAGAACTACATACACACTGCCGAGGTGATGCTGCGCGTGGTGCGTCAGGACTACAACTTCAACGTGGGTGTGCAGGTGGTGCCCCAAAGCTCCGAGTTCTCCTACCGCTACCTTGGCTACAACGACGTGACAACACGCTCGGTGGTGAACTGGAGCCCCACGGCAAACTTCCGATACAAGCTCTCCGACCAGGGACAGCTGAGGTTTACTTACCGCGGCAACACCAGCCAGCCCTCCATGAGCGACATGCTGCCCATCACCGACGACAGCGACCCCCTGAACATCTCCGTGGGTAATCCTAACCTGAAGCCCTCGTTCAGCCAGAACTTCAACCTGCGCTTCAACAACTACTACCCGCAGCACCAGCGCTTCGTGTTCGCCAACGTCAGGTTCTCTACTACCAGCAATGCCACTACCAGCAAGGTGTCCTACGACCCCACCACCGGCGGCCGCACTTCTACCCGCGACAACATCAACGGCAACTGGAACACCGGCGCAGAGTTTATGTTCAATACCGCACTTGACACCCTGGCCCGCTTCAACATGAACTGGCGCACCACATTCAACTACGCCCACAGCGTGAGCTACCTTGACAAATACAGTGTGACCAAGAACCAAACCGACATGGGTAACATACTGAAGAACTCTGTCAACGAGACCAACATTGGCCAGCGCATAGGCTTCAGCTACCGCAACGACTGGTTTGAGTTCGAGCCCAACGGCTCGGTGAACTACACCTTTGGCCGCAACAAGCTGCAGGCCAATGGCAACCAGGACACCTGGAACTTCAGCTACGGATTCAACACCACGGCTCAGCTGCCTTGGGGCATGCAGCTCACCACCAACGTGAACATGCAGAGCCGCAGGGGCTACAACGATGCCTCGATGAACACCAACGAGTTTATATGGAATGCACAGATTGCCCAGAGCTTCCTGCCCGGAAAGCCGCTCAGTGTTCGCCTGGAGTTCAACGACATCCTGGGCCAGCAGTCCAGCTTCACCCGCACCCTGAACGCCATGATGCGCAGCGACTCTGAGAACAACTCCATCAACAGCTACGTCATGCTGCGCGTTAACTATCGCCTGAACATGTTCGCAGGAAATATTAACATGGGTCCTGGTGGTAATCGCGGCGGTGGTAATCGCGGCGGTGGTCAGCGTAATGGCGGCGGTTTCGGAGGCCCGCGTGGCGGTGGTGGTTTCGGAGGCCCTGGACGGTTCTAACCTGAATTATTCATGGCAATTACAAGAACCTGTAGAATGTTTTTGTTTTTAAACACGTAATCGCCTTAGCGCTTTTACAAAGCGAAGCGACTAAAAGAATTACCACGAATCAAACATGAATTATTCAAAAATTAATTTGATGAGAAATTCGTGTTGAATTCATGGAAATTCGTGTTAAATAAAAATTTTCATGAATTATGTAGGCTAAATTCAAAGAAGTGCCGGCAGCTCGTACAGCCTGGTGCCGTTGCTTCCCTTTATCAGGATAAGGCGGCCTTCAGGCGTGCTGCTTTTCAACAGTTCCTTTACGGCCTCTACATTAGGAAAGTGCCGGAACGTGCTGTTGGTTTTGCCAAACTCATCGCCCACGAGCCATACGTCGGCAATGTCCGTCTGGGCTATCACGTCCACAATCTTCTGGTGCTCCTCCTGGCTGGCATCGCCCAGTTCGCGCATGTCGCCCAGAATGAGCATCTTCTTCTTGCCTTCCGACTCCGTGTTGCAGAAGTTCTCGAGGGCAGCCATCATGCTGGTGGGGTTGGCGTTGTAGGCATCCACGATGAGGCGGTTGCGGGCAGTGTCAATGAGCTGCGAGCGGCTGTTGGTGGGCTGGTAGTCCTCTATGGCGCTGCAGATGGCTTTGCGGTCTACACCGAAGTTGATGCCCACGGCCACCGCCGCCAACACATTATATATATTATAAGAGCCCACGAGGTTTGTCTGCACCTTGTGCCACTTCTGGCTCTCACCGCTTTCCTCAAGGTCGGCCAGGGGCTTGCGCCAGCGCAGCTTCAGCAGCGGGCTGCCTGTGGCGGGCACTGCCTCGGCCGAGATGCAGGTGTACTGCTTCTCAGGGTCGGTGGAGTAGGGGGTGCACCACAGCTCGTCGCTTAGCATGTCTACCAGAATGTCGTCGTCGGCATTGATGAACACAAGGCCGTCCTGACGGGTGCGCAGGAAGTCGTAAAGTTCGCCCTTGGTCTTTATAACCCCCTTGAAGCTGCCGAAGCCCTGCAGGTGGGCGCGGCCCACGTTGGTGATGATGCCGCAGGTGGGCTCTGCCGTCTCGGCCAGTGTCTTTATGTCGCCGGGGTGGCTGGCGCCCATCTCTATCACGGCTATCTCGTGCTCGCCAGTGAGGCGAAGCAGCGTCTTGGGCACACCCACGTCGTTGTTCAGGTTGCCCTCGGTGGCCAGCACGTTGAACTTCTTTGACAGCACGGCCTTTACCAGCTCCTTTGTGGTGGTCTTACCGTTGGTGCCGGTTATGGCTAACACGGGAATGTTGAACTGGCGGCGGTGCTCGCGGGCAATATCCTTAAGGGTCTGCAGGCAGTCGTCCACCAGAATGTAGCGGCTACTGTCGCCGGTAGGAATGACTCTTGCCTCGTCCACGATGGCCAGGGCGCAGCCTTTCTCCAAGGCCTGGGCGGCATAGTCGTTGCCGTTGAAGTTGCCACCCTTGAGGGCAAGGAAGATGCTGCCCTCAGCACACTGGCGGCTGTCGGTGGTTATGCCTGCGGGGTGCTGGCGATAGAGGGAGTAAAGTTCGGTGGGGGACATTTTTGTAGTTGTGAGTGCGGGTGGGTATTGTGGAAACTACTGGCGGAGCAGGCGCTCTATCTCTGCGTTGATGTCGGTAATCTGGGTGGAGCGCTTCTGTAGCTCGTTGTTGCGGCTGATGGTGAAGAACTCCGGCACCTCCTGCACGTTGTAGCGGGTGAGCGATGTTCCGGCCGGGTCGTAGACAGCCACCCAGGGCAGCTGGCTCACGGCCTGCTTCCACAGGTGCTCGTCCTGGTCTATTGACACCTGGTATATTTCCAGTCCCTGCTCGTGGTACTGGTTGTACAGCGTGCGCAGCTTCAGTATGCGCTCGCCTGACTCGGGAGCAGAGAACAGGTGGAAGTCAAGCAGCACCACCTTGCCCTGCAGTTCAGACAGGGTGCGCTGCTGGCCGTTCAGGTCGGGCAGGCTGAGGTCAATGATGTTGCTCACCACTATCTGGTCGCTGCTTAGCTGTTGCTGGCGTGCATGGAGGATGCGGCTGTTTGTGATGTCGCGCTCCACCATGTTGTACAGCTGCTGGGCGCGGCTTGACTCGGGGTAGTACTGGCTCCAGCATGTGGCCACGGCGCGGTAGGCGCGGTCGTCGAGCGAGTCGCCCATCTCAAAGATGTGGCTCGGCCGCCAGTACACGTGGTCAAGCGTCTGAGACAGTGCGAAGTATGCGTAGGCCGACTGTGGCTCAAAGAAGATGTAGTTCATCAGCACCGAGTCCTTGTACTGCCGTATCATGCTCTGTAGGGAGTCTATCATTGGCTGCCCCATTAGTGCCGGGTTCTGCTCTACGTCGAACACGCGCTGCTGCAGCTGGGCATGCATCTGTGACAGCTGGCGTATTTTCTCGCTGCTCTGCGAGCCGCTCACGCTGTAGTTGCGGGCCAGGCCGGGCATGCTGCCGCTAATGGTGATGGTCTCGGTACTGTCTGCGGCAAAGTTTATTATCTGGTTCGACAGGCGCAGTACGTACAGGTCGGGCCCCACGGGGCTGGGCTGGCTGAAGCTGTACTTGCCGTCGCTGTCAAGCTTGGCAGAGTCGAGCAGCACTATGCCCGTCATGGAGCGGTTGTACAGGTACAGCATGGAATCCTGGGCACCGCTGATGGTTCCCTCAACGGTGAACGACGGCTGACGTTCGCAGCCTATGGCAGCCAGCAGGGCTACCGCAAAAAGAGCTATCTTCTTCATTACTGACAAATGCGTTGTTTTGAAGTGCAAAGGTACGAATAAGTGGTTGAAAAACCAAAAAAAACAAAAAATAATTTGCTTTCTTCTTTTATTTATATATTAATGTGTACCTTTGCACGATATTTTGCGCAAAGGATGCGCTTTTTATTTATTTTTAGATGTTTTTCAACAAAAGATGAACGTAATTACAAAGACCCTTCAACTGGCTGATGGACGTACCATCACCATTGAAACCGGGAAGGTGGCAAAGCAGGCCGACGGCAGCGTTGTTCTCCGCATGAACAACACCGTGCTCCTGGCCACTGTTTGTGCCGCAAAGGATGCAGTTCCCGGAACCGATTTCATGCCCCTTCAGGTGGACTACCGCGAGCAGTACTCGGCAGCAGGCCGCTTCCCCGGCGGATTCACCAAGAGGGAAGGCAAGCCCAGCGACAACGAGATTCTTACCAGCCGCCTTGTCGACCGTGTGCTCCGCCCGTTGTTCCCAGGCAACTATCACGCCGAAGTGTTTGTCAATGTCATGCTGCTTTCTGCCGATGGTGTAGACCAGCCCGATGCGCTGGCCGGATTTGCCGCCTCGGCAGCACTGGCATGTTCCGATATTCCCTTTGAGTGCCCCATCAGCGAAGTTCGTGTGGCACGTGTCAACGGCAAGTATGTCATAGACCCCACATTCGACCAGATGAAGCATGCCGACATGGACATCATGGTTGGCGCTTCGGCCGAGAACATCATGATGGTTGAGGGCGAGATGAAGGAAGTCTCCGAGCAGGACCTGCTGGGTGCCCTCAAGGCTGCCATGGAGGCCATCAAGCCCATGTGCGAGCTGCAGGCCGAGCTCTCAAAGGAGCTGGGCAAGGACGTAAAGCGCGAGTACTGCCACGAAGTGAACGACGAGGCTCTGCGCGAGCGTATGAACAAGGAACTGTACCAGCCTGCCTACGACATCACCAAGCAGGCCCTGGAGAAGCATGCCCGCGCCGAGGCTTTCGAAAAGCTCCTTGCCGACTTCAAGGAGCGCTTCTTCGCCGAGCGCGCCGCCTCTCTCGACGGCAAAACCGCCGAGAACAGTGTGCTCGACGGTTCTGCCGTCGAGATCACCGACGACGACTACTCCGCCATGATGGACCGTTACTACCACGACGTGGAGCGCGACGCCATGCGCCGCTGCATCCTTGACGAGGGCATACGCCTTGACGGCCGCAAGACCGACGAGATTCGCCCCATCTGGTGCGAGGTAAGCCCACTGCCCATGCCTCACGGAAGCTCGCTCTTCACCCGCGGCGAGACCCAGGCCCTCGGCACCTGCACACTGGGCACCAAGCTTGACGAGAAACTGGTTGACGACGTGCTCGACAAGAGCTACATGCGCTTCCTGCTCCACTATAACTTCCCGCCATTCTGCACCGGCGAGGCCAAGGCTCAGCGCTCTACAGGCCGCCGCGAGATAGGCCACGGCCACTTGGCTTGGCGCGGACTGAAGGGTCAGATTCCCGAGGACTT
>JAFTAR010000199.1 GCA_017455495.1 Prevotella sp. | reverse complement strand
GAAGCAGCTACACCAACAATTTAACGACAAATCCTATCCGTGTATATGTAAATCATAACCTTACATTTACTTGTTCTAAGCCCATTGTATCTATTGTTTTCACAGTGGGGAACTCTTATACAGGACCTATCACAGCAAACATCGGTGAATATGCAAATTACACGTGGACTGGTAAAGCAACTGAGGTTGTCTTTACACCATCTGGTCAATTCCGCCCTACTTCTATCACTATCACTTACCTTGACCCTGATGGAACCGTAGAGGACCCGACTCTCACGATTGATAATGATTTCAGCCTTGTTGTCGGTCAGACCAAGAATCTCACTGTCAATACCAATTCAGATGGAACCGTTACTTATGAATCCAGTGATACAGATGTAGCTACAGTGGCCAATGGTGTCGTGACTGCAGTCGCTGCAGGATCTGCTACAATTACAGTGAATGTTGCCGCTGCCGAGTGGTACAATGCCGCCTCTGAGACCGTAGATGTTACCGTTGTTGAAAAAGCAGTTCAGTCTGTTACAGTTGCCGGTCTTAAGACAAGTTATGCAACGGGAGATGATTTTGTTGCATCGTGCACTGTTACTGCCAACTACAACGATAACACATCGGCAGAAGTTGCAGCAGCGGACTATACTATGACTGTCACAAAGGATAATGTTGCCGTCACAGACCTCACAAACCTTGCCGCCGGCACATACTACGCGACTGTTACATATAGTGGTGTAAGCTCTGATCCTATTGAGATTAAAGTTTCCGATAATGGTGGTGGCGGGACCTATAAAATGACGCCCAACCAGTCTAGCACTGGTAGTACCTCAGCATCATATATCACAACTTTGACCGAGTTTACTTATGATGGTATCACTTGGAAAATGAATCAATGGAATCCCTCCACACTGCAAATCAAGACTAATCAATCAAGTGCTGCCAGCGAATTTAGATTCTATAACACATCTGCTTTCTCAGGAAGAATCTCTAAAGTTGTGATTACTTTCTCGGCTCTTACTGTGTTAGATGCTTCAAAACTGATGTTCTTGGGCGGTACGTCTGAAGTTACAGAAACAACTGGAGGAACAGCGGGCACTTGGGATAGCACAAACAAAACATTAACTTGGACGCCTGCTTCCACTGATAATTTCACTTACTTTGCTTTCTACCAAAACGGTAAAGCAGCATCTGGTACAAACAACCTTGCAACATCTGACGCAATTGTCGTAACCTACGAATGAAGCGGGACCGGGGAGGGAGACCCCGAGGCGACAGCCACGGTGACGACCGGGAGCGCGACGGTCAGCGGCTCGACAGGGGCAACCCTGTCGGGCTCCTGGTCCAGAGCGACCGGAACCATATATGAGGCGGGCGTCGTGTATAGCACGAACTCCAGCTATGTGGACAATCCGGAGGCAAACTGGAACAGTCTGAGTGTTGCCAATGACGACAGCAATGTCGGCACCAACGCGAGCGGCAACATTTCCTGCACCCTGGAGAATCTCACTCCCAGCACAACGTACTACTACAGGGCATTTGTGCGCGAGTACAATGCGAGCACGAGCCAGTATGAGTACATCTTTGGAGAGAGGAAGTCCTTCACTACAGAAGCTCAGGTCCCTGTCGGCAGCGACTATCTGACCGGCTACGGGATGCCGGATGTTTCAGGCTTGAACCCTACAAGCAGGGCTTCCGGCACGAACAGCGCCCGCGACGACAATTGGTACAGCTTCAGCACTTCCTACAGCAATCGGCAGATTGCAGTGCACACCTACTCTAGCGGTGCGCCGGGCAACGCCGAAACGCTGAACTACGTGGTGCTGTACGACGGCAGCAAGTATGCTCCGGTATGGACTGCACATACGATGAACAGCACCTACTGGCCCGACAACGATGCCGGCCGAAACGATGATTGGACCAGCGACCCTGCTATCGGCCTTACTCAGCAGACCGGCCTGGACAATGCCAGCACGGTGGGTTACAGCCGCGGGCATCTGGTGGCCTCAGAATATCGCCAGAGTTAGGTGGCTCAGAACAAACAGACGTTCTATTACAGCAACCAGGCTCCGCAGTGGCAGAGCGGCTTTAATAGCAGCGCCGCCGGCTATAGCGGAGACGGTGTTTGGCAGCAGCTGGAGAACAGGGTCGTGACTATGACTCCAAGCGGCACCACTATGTTGTATGTATTAACAGGTGTTCTGTACGAAGGGAGCACAACCACCAAGCCAAGCGGCAGCCTTAACGTGCCTATTCCGAGTCACTTTTACAAGTGCATTATGAAGTGTACTTTCAGCAATGGCTCAATAAACGGTGCGCAGGGTATCGCGTTCGTTTATTCGAACGAGTCCCACCCGGGAGAGAATTATTACGACAGCGCGTACGTGACCAGCATCGATGCAATTGAGGCTCGTGCAGGATTTGACTTCTTTGCGGCCGTGCCCGCAAATTATCAGACTTCGGCTGAGGCGAATACCAACCACAGTTGGTTCACTGGCCAGAGCAGCAGCAACAGCAATATTACGCCGGTGACGGATAATAATTGGGGGGATTTGTAGAGATTTCTCCACTACGATAGAAATGACAAAATTCTGTAATATCTTAAGGGCGGCAATCGTTATGGTTGCCGCCCTTGCCCTGGCGGGGTGCGCGAGCGATCCGGTGCAGCCGGTGAATCCGAGGGCCGAGATTCCCGGTCAAGCCGGGAATGACGAAGGGGCCGGGAATGACGGGCGCGTGGTGACCTTCCACGCGATTCCGATGCAGACCAAGGCTGCGTTCGGCGCGGAGGAAAACGGGGTGCGCCCTACCCTCTGGACCAGCAACGACGCGGAGGTCAAACTGTCGCTCAATTATAGCGGGGCGCAGACGGCCGGGGTCGTTCCCAGCAACGATTTCCGCAGCGCGTCGTTCAGCGCCAGCATCAATTTTGACGCGAGCCAGTCGCCATACACTTTTTATGCGGTGAGCCCTTCGAGCGCAGCTGCCGCGCTGAGTCCGAGCCGCGAGGCGTGGAAGGTGAACATCCCTACGGTGCAGACGCCCACCGAGCTGTCTGCCGACGAGGGTGCCATAATAATTGCAGCTGCCAGCGAGCAGTTCAGCTCCGCCACAACGGTGAGCGAGGTGGACCTGCAGTTCTATCATCTGACGGCCTACGGGCGCCTGTCG
>JAFTAR010000198.1 GCA_017455495.1 Prevotella sp. | reverse complement strand
TGAATGGTATCTGATATTTGTCTGCCATAGCCGTTCTTGCATTTATCGGCTACAAAAGTACACATTATTCCCGAAACGGCAAAGTTCATTTGCATTTTTTCCATAAGTTTTTTCTCAATTGCACTGATAATTCATGGAAAATGTGTAATTTTGCAAACAAAGACTAAAAGCCACAATCTGAAATGAATACGATTGAAGTCCAAGAACATAACGGCATTTATTCCTGTGATATTGATGTCACGAAAGAAGAATGGTTGGAGATTTTACGGGACGAAAAGACTCCACAGACCTATAAGGAAACGGTGCTTCTGTTCTTTTACTATCCTGACCACAGGGGCACTTGCACTGCCATAAGCAATGCTCTGGGTGGCAACGCACAGAAATTAAGTGCTAACGTCAGGGAGTTGGGTAAGTATGTGCAGAAACTCTTGAACCGCTTTCAGGTGGTACGGTCGGATGGTACCCCATGCTTCTGGATTATTCCGATGGGAAAAGGAAAGGACATGCCGCAAGGAAACGAGGGAACCTTTGAGTGGGAATTGAGATCGGAACTGGTAGAGGCCATCAAGGAATATCTGTATTGGTACCTTGTGGAACGGTACAAGGAGTTGCGAAAAGAGATTCCCATTGATGGCGACAATTGGACGGAATTATACAAGTGGCAACTGATTACGGCCAGTAAGGGGAAGTCGGCCATTGACATCGTTCGTAGTCATGTGGCAAACCCTAAGAAGTCGGAGTTAGGCGGATTTGACAATCTTATTGACGCGCCTCGTGACAACAAGCCCCTGACGTATTTGGTGAAGACAAACCCAGAAGGACTACAGGGGGCTTTAGACTCCCTCACTGACGAGAGCAAGCCTCTGAACGAACGTCTTGCAAGATATAAGTCAGCGATGGCGGATGTTCTTCCTTCGTCTGGGTTCAATAGCAAGGCTAACGATGAACGGACGGCTTCAGTCATTCTGACTTGTGTCAATCCAGAGAAATACACCATCTACAAGTATGACGTCTATACACTTTTCTCCAAATACCTTGGCGAAGAAAAGAAGTCGGCAGGTCAGTGCTATCATCATTTCCTTGATCTGATAGAACCTTTAAGGCTGTTGGCAGCACAAGACAAAGAATTGCATCAGATTGTTGCGCATTCATTAGAAGGTCAGTTACAAAGCAACTTGTTGCTTGCACAAGACATCCTATGGATGTTGATGATAGAATTTCCTGATGAGTTAGGATTTATTCGGTCTATTATGTTGCCAACAAAGCAGCGTGTCTGGCTCTGGAGTGGAAACGCTCAAACATACGTGCAGGATTCGTTAGGGTGTGGCTCATCAGCAAAAACGATCAAGGATTTTACTATATACAAATCTAAATCTGCTTTGCGAAAGGCCTATCAGCAAGACGTTGGCAACGCTGACTTGAAAGTTCCTGATGCCTATTGGAGTTTTACTAAAGAGGTGTCCGTCGGTGATATTATCGTTGTTTTTGAACCAAAGAAAGGGAATGGGAAGCAATACCATCTGTTGCATGGATGGGGATTGTTCACTTCAGATTGTGCTATTATTGAAGATGATGAGAATCCGATGCGAAGAGAGGTTGAATGGGATTCGTTTTTACAGATTCCCGTTCAAAACACTGAAATGGGAAATAGTGTTTTCTTCCAAGGAACAACAGACAAACAGGCCCTGCATATCAAAGAATTGTTGAACATAAATATAGAAACTGAGATGAATTCAAAATACCAGAAATATATTGACTTGCTCAAGGCCAACAAGAACCTGATTCTGACGGGGGCACCAGGAACAGGAAAGACTTTCATGGCAAAGGAGATTGCCAAGGCAATGGGATGCGAAGACGAAGAAATCGGCTTTGTGCAGTTCCATCCGTCGTATGACTATACGGACTTTGTGGAAGGACTAAGGCCCATTAAAGATGACAATGGGAATGTCGGGTTTGAACGGAAGGATGGAGTGTTTAAGGCGTTTTGTATCAAAGCCAAGAATATTGAGGATAGCAATAAGTCTCAACAGAAATTAACGGAGAAAAGACCCCACAATGTCTTCATCATCGACGAAATTAACCGCGGTGAAATCTCAAAGATATTCGGTGAATTGTTTTTCTCTATAGACCCTGGCTACAGAGGAGAGGCAGGCAAGGTGCAGACGCAGTACCAGAACATGGTTGAGGACGAAGATGTGTTCAAGGATGGTTTCTACGTTCCTGAGAACGTCTATATCATCGGGACGATGAACGACATCGACCGCAGCGTGGAGAGCATGGACTTCGCCATGCGGCGACGTTTTGCCTGGGCTGAGGTGACTGCGGAGGAAAGTATGCAGATGCTTGACGACATGCCTAACGAAGAAGCGTTGAAGAACCGTATGCGCAACCTGAACGAAGCCATCCTCAAAACGAATGGGTTGGGAAAAGCATATCAAATAGGGGCAGCCTACTTCAAGAAATACGAGCAATACAATAGTTTTGAGTTATTATGGCAGTACCACCTCGATGGCCTTCTGACGGAGTATCTTCGCGGTAGTGCCAATGCTGAGAAGGAACTTGCGGAACTGAGAAAAGCATACGAAGACGAGTCACCCAAGAATGTTGAAGCCGATAACCATAAAGGACAATAGTCAGCGACCGTTGACAGAACGGGAAATGGCGCATCTTGACAATCTCAAAAAGATTGCCGGACGTTCCATCGCGCAATTGTGTTCAGACGACCATCCCAACCTGCTCGTGTTCCCTCAGAGTTTGGGCGAGTACGGTGACAAGATAGGTGATGGTTATATTCTGCAAGTGGATGAGAACGCTGTTTCCACTGGCAACATCATGGGCTACATCGGCTATCGCAACACTAAGGTCAGAATCATGTCCCGCTTTGCTCAGGAGGATAGCCGCGACTATTTCCTGCACTACATGCTGCAAAAGGTTTTCGCCATCAATCTCTTTGACCTGAAGTACAACGCAGACAAGGACAGTATCTTCGACTTCTTGATATACCTTTTTCCTTCGTTCCTCAAGCGGGCCATGCGGCAGGGACTATACAAAGAATATCAGACGCGGCGATACAACGATGCCAATGTCAGGGGCAGGATAGATGTCAGCAGGCACATCCGTCAGAACATACCTTTTGCTGGCCGCGTGGCCTATTCCACCCGTGAATATGTGTATGACAATCATGTCAGCCAACTCATTCGTCATACCATAGAGTATGTAGCCCGCCATCCATATAGCGGAGGCATTCTGCACAGCGACGAGGCGACAACGGAAGCAGTTACGCAGATAAAAGAGGCTACTCCCACTTACAACCGCCAGGACCTTCGCCGTGTCATCAGTCAGAACCTGCGTCCACTTAGTCATCCCTATTACTCTGAATACCGGAACCTGCAACGACTCTGCCTACAGATTCTCCGGCACGAAGAATTGAAGTACGGACGCGATGATGACGAAATCTACGGCATCCTTTTCGACGGTGCCTGGCTCTGGGAAGAATATCTGAACACCGTTTTAAAAAATTGTGGATTCGTTCATCCTCAAAACAAGGTGTTCAAAGGGCGCATTCATCTGTTCACTGACGGGTCGTGTCCTCGTTATCCGGATTTCTATCGCAACGACTTTGTCCTGGATGCGAAGTACAAAGGCTATGGCAATACAGAAATACAAAACGTAAGTGGTGACGACCTGCATCAGGTAATAGCATATATGTACCGGCTGAAGGCCCGCCGGGGAGGCTTTGTGGTTCCATTAAGGAAAGATGAACAGACCACTTCCTGGAAAAAACTGGACGGGTATGGAGGAAGCATGGGCATCTATGGACTGCATACAGAGCATACTTGCGAATCATTCGCAGAGTTTGCCCTAAAGATGGAAGAAGAGGAGGAAAGTCTTAAGCAACAGATAAAAAACGACACGTTATGAAATACTCAGGCAAGCAAGCTCGGAGCATGGTTATTCGCAACTTAACAATCTGTTTTATTTGTTCAGATTTGTGAGATTTCTGCCCGTAAGGGCACTCCTATTCTGTGCCCTCCGGCATACAATCCAAGAAGTTTGTCGTGAGAAATCTATCATTCTATCATTTTCTGTTATAACTTTCTGTCTTGCAGAAAGCTACAGAATGATATATACTATGATAGAATGATAGATTTTCCTGTAAATTTTAGTTAAATGGCCATAAATGCGGAAACTTAGTTTACGGTTGCCGGTCAGCAGGATGCAGATGGCTCACTTTGAGAAACCAGTGGTTTCCTATGGAGAAACCGATGGTTTCCACAAGGTAGGCAATCGTAAACCAAAGAACCGGGAGAACAAACTGCCGGGAAGGGCCTGTATAGCAGAGATGTAGTAATCTATCATTCTATCATACTATCTATCATAGATGTTAACGCTTGACAGTTAGCATGTTACGGCTGAAAATGATAGAATGACAGATTATTCTTAAAAAACATGGTGCACTGTAATGTAGAAGGAAGGTAAGCTCTATTGCTCTTTCAACGCCTTGATGTACTGCCAGAGGCGGCGGTAGAAGGGGTGGCGGCAAAGGGTGGAGCGGTCGCCAAGGATGATGACCTTCATGCGGGCACGGGTGATGGCGACGTTCATGCGGCGCAGGTCGCGAAGGAAGCCTATCTGGCCCTCGTCGTTGGAGCGGACAAGGGAGATGACGATGATGTCGCGCTCCTGCCCCTGGAAGCCGTCGACGGTGTTCACCGTGATGGCACGGCGGAAAGGCTTGAAGAACTCGCTCTTGCGCAACAGCTGGCGCAACAGCTGCACCTGGGCGCGGTAGGGGGAGATGATGCCTACGTCAAGGCGCTCATTAAGAATGCGCTCACGACCTATAAGCTCGAAGTAGGCCTGAAGGGAGAGAAGGGTGAGGCGGGCCTCCGGCTCATTGCTAATAGAGGCCCCCACTACGGCCCCCGAGGGGGCTTCATTACCCCTGCTCTCGGAAGAATACCCCTTGCTTTCAGAGAGATTGCCACTGCTTTCAGAAGGCATTGTGCCCCCCTCGGGAGCTGAAGGGGGAGCTTCTGGTGTCTGTATCCACGTCATGGGCAGGTCAAGGTCAAGGATGCTGCGGTTCCTGACCTCAGGAGCTGCCTCCATGAGGTTGTGGTAGAACCAGTCGGAGGAGAAGCGCATGATGTCCTCGTGCATGCGATACTGCATTCGTAGCAGGGTGACAACCTCGGGCTTCTGGTTGGCGATGCGCTCCATGAGGGTGGTGCCAAGGCCACCCTTCAGAGCCTCGTAGGACTTCACGGTGGGGGGCAGCTGGCAGTGGTCGCCGGCCAGGATGACACGTCCGGCACGGCGTATGGGAATCCAGCAGGCGGCCTCAAGGGCCTGTGCCGCCTCGTCGATGAAGAGCGTTGAGAACTTCATGCCGTCGAGCAGGCGGTTGGCCGAGCCTACGAGGGTGCTGGCAATGACATGGGCCTGCGAGAACAGCTCCTGATTGATGCGAAGCTCCAGCTCGGTGGCGCGGCTTTTCAGGCGGTCCAACTTTTGGTGATACCCGTCGGAGATGCGACGGGCACGGTTGCTGCGCAGCTCGCGAATGGCTTTGCGAATGGCCCACAGCTGGGGATAGTCGGGGTGGGCCTCGAAGCGCCGCTCGTAGGTGAAGGAGAGCATCTTGTCGTCAACACGGGTGGGGTTGCCTATGCGGAGCACGCTGACGCCACGGTCTACGAGTTTCTCTGAGATCCAGTCAACAGCCATGTTGCTCTGTGCGCATACCAGCACCTGCGGCTCGCGTCGCAGCGTCTCGTAGATGGCCTCAACGAGCGTGGTGGTCTTGCCCGTTCCCGGCGGTCCGTGGACAATGGCCACGTCCTTGGCCCGTAGCACCTCGTTGACGGCATGCTCCTGAGTCTTGTTAAGGTAGGGGAAGGCCATGTCGGGGAAGGTGTAGGTCTCTGCCTTCTGGCGACTGTAGAAGAGGTCGCGGAGGTAGCCGAGGCGGCCTTTGGCGCGCATAGTGCGCTCAAGGGCATCGAACATGGTGCGGTAGCTGGTCTCGTCGAAGAAGAGCTGTATGCCAAGGAGGGACCCGTCGGTGGGAACGAGGCTCCCTACGGGGAAGCCGTCGGGCACACTAACTACCATGCGGTCGCCATCAACGAAGGATACTGTGCCAGACCCACCACAAGGGAGGGGGTCGGGGTGGGCCATAAAGAACTGTACTGGCTTGCCGAACTCGAAGTTGTGGTCGATGGGGTCTTCGCCGTCGGGGGCGGGCTTCCTGAAGACCTCTACGCAAAGCTGGTTGAGCGAGTTGTAATAGCTGCGGCCGATGGTGACGGGCATCCAAGCGTCGCCGCGGGCCACGAGACGCTCAACGCCCATGGCCTGCTTCTGAAGCTGGAAGGCCTCCTTCTCCTGCTCATACTCTATCTGCAGGAGCGCCCTCTGCTTCTGCAGCTCCAATATCGGTGATGTTACTTCGCCCAAATCTCAAACCTCAAATCTCAAACTTCAAATCTACCTCACCTTCGAGTCAAGCGGGTTCTTCACGCCGCGATAGGCCCGCAGGTATGCCTTGGCCGAGCCGAACGAGAGGTTCATGTCAAGGCGCACGGGCATGTGGTTGAGGTCGTCGGTGACGTAGAATTTTATCAGCTCGGTGGTGCGGCCGTCCTCGCGTTCCATGAATGAGAAGACCAGACAGCGGAATTTCTCGCGCGAACCGTCTATCTTGTATGTCTCCTTGCCTTGGTAAACCAGCCAGGAGTCGCTGCGGTGCTTGGCATCGGTGATGGGCATGGGAATAACGTCGCCACGGCTCATGGTAGAGGCATCGAAGTTGCGTGCGCGGAGGAAGATACTCATCATGTCGTATATGCACTCCTGATACTCCTGTTCCTGCCAGAAGTGCTCGCCATGATGGTTTATGCGGTGCATCCTCACCTTGGTGAAGTTGTTGGGATAGGAGTACCACAGCTCGTCAACGTAGTAGCGGGTGCCCTCCAAGGCTCCCTTGCGGTAGTAGAGCGGAGAGAGGTTGGCAAAGCTGCAGTAGCTGGTCAGCGTGTCGCGCATGGTGAAGACGCTTTCAAGGCGATCGTTGCCCTTCGTGATAAGGCTGGTGCGGTAGGCCGGCTGCCCGTTGTATGTGGACATGACGGTTGACATGGATGCGGCGCCCACCTTTACCCACACGAACTGCCAGTTGAAGTAGAGGTCGTAGGCCAGGAACTCGCCCGACTTGAACGCCGTGTTGTTAATTCCACACTGCGACTGAGCCCGGCAGGCTGGCGTAGATATAAAGAACAGCGAAGAAAGCAGCAATGCTGCTGCCACGACAACCCATCTGGAGGATTTGCCCGTTGTGTAGGAATGTGTTTGTTTCATATAACTCTTAATTCTTACTCGGCAAAGCCGACAACTCTTAATTCTTAACTCTAAAGTCTTAACTCCCTAAAGCCTCACGCCCGTGTTCTGCTGAATGTACTGTATGCCCTTCTGGCGTGCCCGCTCCACGTTGCGGTTTCGCAGCTGCTTTGCCTGGTCGGGCTTCTGCTTGGTAATGGCGGCTGGCTTCTGGCGGAAGAGCGGCGTGGCGGTGAGGTTCCACTGCCGTGTGACGTCCCACTGCGCCTTGCACTCCACCTCCTCGTTGAAGTAGAACACCGGCTCGGGCTGCAGGTCCTCGTCGTAGATGCCCGTGTCCCACTGGCCGTTGCCATTTCTGTCAATGTAGGCCGCCAGATAGTACTTTGCCGGCTTCACATACAGGAACTCTGCCTCGCCCCTGGCGTTGGCCTTGGCCTCGCGCACAAGCTTTCCAGAGCCGTCGAGCATCTGCACCACTACGACGGCTGCCGTGTCGCTGCTGCTTATAGGCGCTCCGCTCACGGTAACCACGAGGGTGCTGAACTCGTTGGAGGTGCTTACCTTTATGCCTTGCTTCATGGTGTTGTTCACCAGTCCGTAGATATTCTCCATTGCAGCCGAGTCAAGCTCCAGGCTGTACTCCGCCCCCTCTTGCCAGTCGGCCCTGATGGTGTAGTTTCTTAAAGCAGGCTGGCTGATGGTGTAAGGTGCCGTGTACCAAAGGGTATCAATCTTGACATACAGGTGGATGGCACTGGTGTCGCAGCGGACAAGGGGCTGAGGCACTTCTATGCCAACAGACTGGTCGGGAGCTATATTGCCGCTAATAATCACCCTTGGCTGTAGGAACACCGGCGGCATGATGCTGTCGTAGGGCTGTCCGCGCCGCTTCTTCTTGTCCTGCTCCTTCTGCCATCGCTCTATCTCTTTCTGCCGTTCCTTCTGGCGCTTCTCGTAGGCCACCTTTGGCAGGAAGTTGATGGTATCCGTCTGGCTTACAAGCTGTCCGAGAGTGTCGGTAGCCAAGAAGGTGACGGCCATGGTGAGGGTGTCCTGGTTTACCAGCGTGGTGTCGCGCAGCCAGTAGTGCAGGGTGTCAAGGTGCTGGCTGGCCTCTATGACGAAGGCGCTGTCGGCGTTGAAGGTAAGGCCCTCTATGGACGGCAGCGAGTCGGAGCCGTAGGTGAAGTAGAAGCTGAGCTTCTCTGGCATCAGTCGCTCGGTCTTCAGCAGGAAGCGGTCGGTCTGAGGCTCCTGGAAGCAGAGCAGCGTTATGTCGTCGGGCAGGAAGTGGGTGTAGGGCACGCGAACAATATTGTCAATATGCAGGGAGTCGCGCCAGATGGTGTCCTGCCGCGTGTCGGGCTTCCACGACGGCACAATGCTGTCATGGTTGAAGGCCACGAACTCGCTCTTCTGGTTGAACAGGTAGTCGCCGTCGGCATCCTGGAGGGCAAAGACGCGGTAGCTGCCCGGCGCCACGCCCTTGATGGTGAAGTGTCCGCTGCCGTTGGTGCGCGATATGCGCATCATGGGCTGGCTGCGGATAATGGTATCGCTGAAGTTATCGTAGAGGCCCACCAGCACGCCCTTCATGGGCTCCAGGTCCTGCGCGTTGAGCACGTAGCCCGAGACCTCAAGGGTGTCTATCTGTTCGCCTGTGCTGAAGGTGAAGGTGTACTGTCCCATGGGGTTGCCCTCGTTGTTGTCGCTGATGGCGTCGCTGAAGTCTATGGTATAGGTCGTGGCAGGCTTCAGCGAGTCGCTGAGTTCCACGATGATGCGCTTTCCGGCGGCCTTTATCTCAGGCTGCTCTATCTGCGGGGGCGATATGATGACCTTGTTCTGCGGGTCCTCCAGCTTTATGTACTCGTTGAAGTTGATGACAATCTTCTGTGCCCTGGTGTTCACCCCGTACTGTACCGGCGAGGAGCTTACCACCCTTGGCGGCGTGTCGTCGTACCAGCCGCCGTCGGGGTTGCCCATGCGGGCGCAGGAGGAAAAAAATAAAAGGCAAACAAAAAGCCCTCCCAAGCCCTCCCAAAGGGAGGGATGTTTGGTTACTTTATTTGTCTGGTGTTTCTTCATTTTTCTATCTGACATCCCTCCCTTTGGAGGGCTTGGGTAGGCTTTTAATTCATTGCCAACAGCTCCTCAATGTGCTCGCGGCTGTTGCTCAGGCGGGGCACCTTGTGCTGGCCGCCAAGCTTTCCCTTGCTCTTGAGCCAGTCGGTGAAGAGGCCCTTGCGCGCTGGTATTATCTCCAAGTGCTGCAGGGTGATGTCCTTGTAGCGCTTGGCCTCGTAGTCGCTGTTCACCTCCTGAAGGCGGGCGTCAAGCAGGCGGGCAAACTGCTGCATGTCGTCGGGAGGGGTGGAGAACTCTATGAGCCACTGGTGGCGGCACTTGGCCTTGGCATCCATGAAGACAGGTGCTGCGGTGTATTCCAGCACCTGGGCGCCGGTCTGCTGGCAGGCGTAGGCCAGCCCCTGCTCGGCATTGTCCACTATCAGCTCCTCGCCAAAGGCGTTGATGAAGCTCTTCGTGCGGCCCGAGATGATGAACTTATAGGGATTTGTGGAGGTGAACTGTATGGTGTCGCCTATCATGTAGCGCCACAGGCCGCACGACGTGCTGATTATCATGGCGTAGTTCTTGCCTTTCTCCACGCCCCAGAGGGGAACGGTTGCCGACCCACCCCCGACCCCTCCCTGCGAGGAGGTCTGCTCCATGGGCACGAACTCGTAGAAGCAGTCGTAGTCGAGCATGAGGAGCATGGACTTGTCGTTGGGGTCGTCCTGAATGCCGAAGAAGCCTTCGCTGGCGTTGTAGGTTTCCATGTAATGCATTCTGGGACTGGTAATTAGCTCCTCATACTGCTGGCGGTAGGGAGTGAAGGCCACGCCTCCGTGGAAAAAGACCTCCAGGTTTGGCCACACCTCTTCCAAGTGTGTCTTTCCGGAAAGCTCCATGACGCGGTTGAGTACTGAGAGCATCCAGGAGGGAACTCCCGAGAGGTTGGTGACATTCTTCGTCATTGCCTCGCGGGCAATGCGGTCGCGCTTTATCTCGAAGTCGCTGAGCAGGGCAGTCTGTTTCGACGGCACGCGAACCAAGTTCACCAGCGGGTTGATGTTTTCTATCAGTATGGCGCTGAGGTCGCCCACGAGGCTGCCCTCCACGTTATAGTTGGGCTGGTGGCTTCCGCCCAGGATGAGGCCCTTGCCGTCGAACATACGGCTCTGCGGGTTGTTCCTCAGGTAGAGGGCCACCACGTCGGTGCCGCCCTTATAGTGGAGGCGCTTAAGACCCTCCTTTGACACGGGTATGAACTTCGACTTGTCGTTGGTGGTTCCGCTGGACTTGGCGTACCACTTCACGCGGCCCGGCCATAGCACGTCCTTCTCGCCGTGGCGCATGCGGTCTATGTCGCCCTTCAGCTCCTCGTAGCTGTTGATAGGCACGTTGGAGGTAAAGTCCTCGTAGGTGTTGAGGTCGGCAAAATGATGGTAGCGGCCATACTCCGTATCGCGGGCACGGCTCACCAAGCGCGACAACACCTGCCGCTGCAGGGTCTCTGCTTCTGTGTTATGGCGCTCCAGCTCCCGCCAGCGGGGGGCGAACAGATGGCGCGCTAATCCTGTAAGGCTCATGTACTACTTTTTAATTAGAAACTTACACAAATTGGCTGCAAAGGTACTAATTAGTGAGCGAAACGCAACAGCTTTTACGTTTTTTTCGTAAAAGGTAAAGTCTTTTTACCTTCTCAGTAGGCGGTCGATGGCGCGGTCGAGCGACTCGGTAGGCTCAATGATGTTATAGTCCTGCCAGAAATCCGGATCACGGAAGTATTCCACCTGGTCGAAGAAGGCATCGCGCTGGTCGAACGACTCGCGGCCCCTGATAGGCTGCACGTCGTCTCCGCCGTGGTGGCTTGTTACAGCCATCTCGCATGTGGCGGTGAACGAGGTGGCGAAGAGCCGTCGCCGCCAGTCGCAGTTGAAGCGGAAGATGGTGCGCACATAGCTGATGCGCGTCAGGCCGTCCTCATGCCTGTAGTCTATGAGCAGAGAGAGCTCCTTCGGACGGAAACGTACTCCGGCCGGCTTCCTTACGAGCATCACCGCAGTGGCCTTATCGCGGTCGCTCATGTCAAGGGAAAGCTCTGCGCGGGTGAAGGCCAGCGTTTCCTGGTCTATATAGAGCCTGCCGCGATAAAGGGCATACGGCATGACATACCTCGGCTCCAAGCTCACCACATACTGCATCCTGTCGGCAATATAGGTAGGTGTCTCCATTCTCAGCTCGTAGCAGTCAAGCTCTTCCTCGCTTAGCAAAATGTCGGGGTTCTTCACTATGTCCAATTGCACCGGCACAATGGGACCGCCCGTCACCTTCACACTCAGCGTGTCGCCACTTCGCGGACTAAGCAGTCGCCTGCCCTTGCGGATGGCCACCCTGTCACGGCGCATGTCGCTGCCATAGCCCGTCTTGTACATGTCTACCACTCCCTCTGCCACCATTATATAACGCTGGCGCTTCATGGCTGTCTCGCGGTAGAAGCAATGTAACAGCTCGGGCTGCCGGCTGTAGTTGTCGGTAATCTTCCTGATGGCGGCGCTCACCAGGCTGCGGGCATCGCTGGACACCACAAGAACCTCGTTTAGCCGGATGGTGGCGGGTTGAAGCCTTATGCGCATCAAAGGCTCCTCTGCCAGTGCAGGGCTGCTCGCAGCGATGTCGGCAACGTTGATTCGCTCCGTGCTATAGCCCACATGAGTCACGATGATAGTTGTCAGCTCCTGGTCGACCGACTTTAGAAGGAATAAGCCGTCGGCATTGGTGACAACGGTCTGCCCGGCACCGCTAATGCTGACTCCTGCCACAGCATGGCCCGTTGTGGCGTCGGTTACTATACCACTAACTGCCATACGCTGCTGAGCTATAGAACAAAGGCTAATCAGCATAAACAGAAACGAATACGCTAATCTTCTTAACATGACTCTCTCCTCCATAAGCGTCAATAACAACAATAAAGGCACAAAAGTAAGCAAAATATGGAGAGGAAACAAGAAAAAATGGATTTTTTTTACGATTTTCTCGGGTATTAGAAAATGAATATGTAATTTTGCGGACAAAAATCCAAGGAAGAATATGACAATGAACTACGACATTGTGGTGGTAGGAGCTGGCCACGCCGGCTGTGAGGCAGCCTGCGCAGCAGCAAACATGGGCGCCCGTACACTGCTGATAACGATGGACATGAACAAGATTGCCCAGATGTCGTGCAATCCGGCTATCGGCGGCATAGCAAAGGGACAGATAGTAAGAGAGATTGACGCTCTTGGCGGCCAGACCGGCCTCGTCACCGATGCGACAAGCATCCAGTTCCGTATGCTCAACGTTGGCAAAGGGCCAGCCGTGTGGAGTCCAAGGGCGCAATGCGACAGGGGAAAGTTCATCTGGGAGTGGAGAAAAAAACTTGATGAAACCGATAAATTGGACATCTGGCAGGATCAGGTGTGCGAGCTTGTTACAGAGGCCATCACCCCTACCCTACCGACGGCACCCGCAGCAACCACATCACCCACCCTCAGAGTGACAGGTGTCCGCACCATCTGGGGCGCAGAGATCAAGGCTCGCTGCGTGATAATCACGGCTGGCACATTCCTTAACGGACTTCTACACATAGGCCGCCGCATGCTGGCCGGAGGACGGATAGCAGAGCCTGCAGTGACGGGGCTGACAGAAAGCATCTGCCGGCACGGCATAAGGACGGCACGCATGAAGACCGGCACGCCGGTAAGAATAGACAAACGCAGCGTGGACTTCAGTCTGCTGACGGAACAGCCTGGAGAGCAAAGGCCCTACTTGTTCTCGTACATGTATTCAGCTACAGCAAAGAACAAGGCCCTGCCACAGCTGCCATGCTGGACGGTAGAGACAAACGACGAGGTACACAAGATTCTGCGCGGCGGACTGGCAGACTCCCCCCTATACAATGGACAAATCCATTCCATTGGGCCGCGTTACTGCCCGTCAATAGAAACAAAGCTCGTTACATTTCCTGACAGGGTAAAGCATCCTTTGTTCTTGGAGCCGGAGGGTACAGACACAAACGAGATGTACCTGAACGGCTTCTCGTCTTCGCTGCCGATGGACGTGCAGATAGAGGCCCTGAAAAAGATTCCGGCATTCAGAGATATAAAGGTGTACCGGCCTGGTTATGCCATAGAGTATGACTTCTTCGACCCCACGCAACTGGAACATTCGTTGGAATCGAAGATTATTGACGGCCTGTTCTTCGCTGGACAAGTGAACGGCACCACCGGCTATGAAGAGGCAGCAGGACAGGGCATTGTGGCAGGCATAAACGCCGTGCTGAAATGCGACGGAAAGGAGCCGTTCGTCATGAAGAGAGACGAGTCGTACATTGGTGTTCTGATAGACGATCTCGTGACAAAGGGCGTGGACGAACCTTACCGTATGTTTACCTCCAGGGCAGAATACCGCATACTGCTGCGGCAAGACGATGCCGACAGAAGACTGACGGAGAAGTCCTACAAATTAGGACTTGCCAAGAAGGAGAGATATGACAGCTGGATAGAGAAAAAGAATTGGATTGATGAAATCGAACGATTCTGCGAAAACTATACCGTAAAGGTAAACCAGATAGACAGCGAGCTGGAAAGTCTTGGCACTACCCCACTCCACTTTGGCACAAAACTCTCTGAACTTATCTCACGTCCTCAGCTCAGTATAAAGGCTCTTGCGCCATTGCTGCCAGAGCTGCAAAAAATGCTGGAACAACCGGAAAACAGAAAAGAGGAAATTATTGAGGCTGCGGAGATAAGAATAAAGTATAAAGGCTACATAGAGCGGGAGAACCTGGTGGCTGAAAAGATGCACCGGCTGGAAAACATCCGCATTAAGGGCCATTTCAACTATAACGAGATACAGTCGCTTTCTACCGAGGCCCGTCAAAAGCTAACAGCCATCAATCCTGAAACATTAGCACAGGCAAGCCGCATTCCCGGCATAAGTCCCAGCGATGTCAACGTTCTTCTGGTTCTCATGGGAAGATGAAACCAGAAAGAAGGAAGGAGATAAAAGCAAAAAGTTTCACGTGAAACAAAGAAACCTATAACTAAATAATACAAAGGAAAGTATGAACAACAAAACGCTAATGGAGAACCTGAGGTGTATTCCAGATTTTCCGAAGAAAGGGATTAATTTTCGCGATGTGACCACCCTCTACAAAAATGCGGAATGCATGCAAATCATGGTAGACGAACTCTATGAACTTTACAAGGACAAGGGCATCACGAAGATTGTCGGCATTGAAAGCCGCGGGTTCGTTATGGCAGCAGCGCTGGCAGTCAAGCTGAAGGCAGGCGTGGTGCTGGCAAGAAAGCCAGGCAAACTGCCATCAACGGTTATCAAGGAATCATTTAGCAAGGAGTATGGAGTTGACACAATTGAGATGCATATTGATTCCATCAACGAAAACGACGTGGTGCTTATCCACGATGACCTATTGGCAACTGGAGGAACGGCAAAGGCAGCCTACAAACTGGTGCAGCACTTCAACCCGAAGAAAACATACATCAACTTCATCATAGAGATAACCGACGAAGGTCTCCACGGGCGCGATGAATTCGAAGGAATCGAACTTACAACGCTGATGAGAATCTAAACAAAAGCCACGAACTTTGTTATATTTTAAACACGAATTACCACGAATTAGACACGAATTATCATGAATTAAACTTGAATTATCATGAATAAAACTTGAATTAGCATGAATAAAACTTGAATTAGCATGAATAAAACACGAATTTTCCATAAATTAATTCATGAATAATTCGTGGTCAATTAATGGTAATTCGTGTTAAAGAAAAGACCCCTTGAAGTGAACTAAACTTAGAAGTAAAAACGGTGGGTTAATATAAAGAAAACATTAGGGTTAAAGAAAGCGATGTTTCACGTGAAACACAAAAGGAAATGACTAAGGAAGAAAACGAGAAGAGACTTGAATATCTAAGAGGTATTGTCAGGCGGCTACCAGAGAAACCAGGCAGCTACCAGTTCTATGACGATACTCACACAATAATATATGTTGGAAAGGCAAAGAACCTTAAAGCCAGGGTATCAAGCTATTTCCATACGGAAGTAGACCGCTTCAAGACGAAGGTGCTCGTTTCAAAAATACATGACATTTCCTATACCGTGGTGAATACAGAGGAAGATGCCCTACTGCTTGAGAACTCCCTCATAAAGAAATACAACCCAAGATACAACGTTCTGCTAAAAGACGGTAAGACTTACCCCAGCATTTGCGTGACTAATGAATACCTGCCAAGGATATTTAATACACGTACCATAAACAAAAAATGGGGAACATACTACGGGCCTTACAGCCACATTGGTTCTATGTACGCTGTCCTTGACCTGATAAAAGAACTGTACAAGCCAAGAACGTGCCGCTTTCCAATAACAAAAGAAGGGGTTGAAACAGGTAAATACAAGGTTTGTTTAGACTACCATATCAAGCGTTGTAAAGGCCCTTGCTGCGGTAAGCAAAGCATAGAGGAATACCAGAAAAACATAATGCAGGCAAGAGAAATACTGAAGGGTAACACAAGGCAAATACTGCGTGACCTGAAGACGGAAATGGAACAGCTTGCAATGGAACTGAGGTTCGAAGAGGCAGAAGAAGTGAAGCGCAAATACCTGGCACTTGACGGGTTTGTAAGCAGGAGCGAAGTTGTGAGCCATACCATAAACAACGTGGATGTTTTCAGCATCACGAGCGATGAAAAAATAGCCTATATAAACTATATCCACGTCTCAAACGGAAGCATAAACCAGAGCTTTACCATAGAGTATAAGAAGATGCTTGACGAGAGCGACGAAGAACTGCTCCAGTTGGGCATAATAGAACTAAGAGAACGCTTCAAAAGCGACGCAAAAGAGATTGTACTTCCGCAGGAAATAGACATAAATTTAGAGGGCATAAAGATAACAATTCCGAAGCTCGGCGACAAGAAAACTCTTCTCGACCTGTCAATAATGAACGGCAAACAGTATAAGTTCGACCGCCTTAAACAAGCAGAAAAGCTCAACCCGGAGCAGAAACAGGTGCGCCTGATGAAGGAGCTGCAAGACAAGCTCCGCCTACCCTCCCTACCCTACCAGATAGAATGCTTCGACAACTCAAACATCTCCGGCAGCGATGCTGTGGCGGCCTGTGTAGTGTTCAAGAAGATGAAACCGTCGAAAAAAGACTATAAGCACTACAACATTAAGACCGTAGTGGGTCCAGACGACTATGCCTCTATGAAAGAGGTGGTTCACAGACGCTACAGCAGGCTTTTGGAAGAAGACGAGAAGCTCCCCGACCTGATAGTTGCCGACGGTGGAAAGGGGCAGATGGAGGTTATCCGCGAGGTGATACAGGATGAACTAAACCTGGATATTCCTATAGCCGGTCTGGCCAAGAACGACAAGCACCGGACCAACGAGCTTCTCTACGGGTTCCCGCCTATGAGCATACAGTTGAAGACAGACTCAGAACTCTTCCACGTGCTTACTCAGCTGCAGGACGAGGTACACCGCTTCGCCATCACTTTCCACCGTGACAAACGCTCGAAACATGCCCTGCACAGCGAGCTTGACGAGATAAAGGGAATAGGACCAAAGACCAAGGACGCCCTACTGATGAAGCTTAAGTCTGTAAAAAAGATTCAAGAGGCTGATTTAAAAACACTTATCGGCTGCATCGGGGAAGCCAAAGCTAAACTGGTATATCAGCACTTCCACAACAGCGTAGAATAAGAGGATTCAAGAACGCAACTCCATATCGGAAAAAAGCATTGCCTTTTTCCGAAAAGGGACTGCCTTTTTTCAAAAAAGGGCTGGGTTTTTGAAAAAAGGGACTACCTTTTTATAAATATCCTTGGCAATTAGAAAAAAAACGTTTACCTTTGCACCCAAATAGCCTGAAATGAGAGCAGTTATACAACGGGTAAGCCACGCATGCGTTACCATTGACGGACAAAAGAAATCCGCCATTGGCAAGGGTCTGCTTATTCTACTTGGCATCTGCAACGAGGATAACAGCGAGGACGTTGACTGGCTTGTAAAGAAGATTGCTGCGCTGCGCATCTTCGGCGATGAAAACGAAGTGATGAACCTCAGCATACAAGATGTTGACGGTGAGGCACTTGTGGTGAGCCAGTTCACTCTCTACGCCAGCTATAAGAAGGGCAACCGCCCCTCTTGGTACAGAGCAGGCAGCCACGAGCACTCCATCCCGCTCTATGAGGTCTTCTGCACCCGCCTTTCAGAAGCCATCGGCAAAACGGTAGGAACAGGCGAGTTCGGAGCCGACATGAAGGTGGAACTGCTTAACGACGGGCCTGTTACAATATGTATGGACACCAAAAACAAAGAATAAAATGTTAGACAAAATCAAACTTATCTTAGGGATAGGAGGCATACTATTAGTATTAGTAGGGTATTTCATGTCGGGAATGGGCCGTCTCTTCCAAGTTGGCATGCTTCTTATTGCCTTGTGGGCCGTCATTACTGTTGTAACCTGGAAAAAGAACGAGTTGAGCGAGAATCTCATCGCCATAGTAGTATTATTAGTAGGCGGAGGAACGATCTTTATCCTATACTGGTCCAGACTAATGGAAATACTTGGCTGAAGCTAAGAAAAACTTTTGGCAAGATGACGATAAAGGAAGCGCAACACGTTGTAGATGAATGGATTAGGGAGTACGGAGTGCGCTACTTCTCCGAGCTCACCAACATGGCTGTCCTTACCGAAGAGGTGGGCGAGCTGGCGCGCGTCATAGCCCGCAAATACGGCGACCAGAGCTTCAAGCCAGGAGAGAAGGACAACCTCGGCGAGGAAATGGCCGACGTCCTCTGGGTGCTTCTTTGTCTGGCCAACCAGACGGGCATAGACTTGACGGAGGAGCTTAAGAAAAGCATCAAGAAGAAGACCAATCGCGACTCCCTGAGACACATAGCAAACCCTAAACTATTAGCATAATATTATGGCAGAACACAATCATGAACACGAGCACCACCACGCTCAGCCAGTGAGCCAGATAGAAGAGGCTCTGAAGAAGTACAACCTCGAAGTCAGCGACGACGAAGTACGCGAGGCAGTAAAGAAAATAATAGCTGAGAAAGTGCCTGAAAACGACACTCTTGAGGTGAAGAAATTCCTCATGGGCAGCGTAGAACTGACCACCCTGAAGACCACCGACAGCGACACCAGCGTTATGGCCTTTACAGAAAAGGTGAACAAGTTCGACGAAGAGTACCCCACCCTACCCCACGTTGCCACCATCTGCGTCTATCCCCGCTTTGCCCGCACCGTTGCCGAGACACTTGAGGTAGACGGCGTTGAGATAGCCTGCGTCAGCGGCTCGTTCCCCTCCAGCCAGTCGCTCATTGAGGTCAAAACAGTAGAGACAGCCCTTGCCATAAAGGACGGAGCCACCGAGATTGACATCGTGCAGCCCGTTGGCAGTCTGCTTGAAGGCGACTACGACACCGTTGCCGACGAGATTCAGCAGCAGAAGGAGGCCTGCGGCGAGGCTCCCATGAAGGTAATCCTTGAGACCGGCATGCTTAAGACCGCGAAGAACATCAAGATAGCCTCACTGCTTGCCATGTATGCCGGTGCCGACTATATAAAGACATCTACCGGCAAGGAGCAGCCAGCAGCCACTCCGGAGGCCGCCTACGTTATGTGCCAAGCCATAAAGGAATACTACGATGAAACGGGCATTCAGGTTGGTTTCAAGCCTGCCGGCGGCCTAAACAGCGTGATGGATGCCCTCATCTATTACACCATCGTAAAAGAGGTACTGGGCGAGAAATGGCTCACAAACAAATACCTGCGCCTTGGCACCAGCCGCCTGGCCAACCTCCTGCTCAGCGAGGTAATCGGCAAGGAGGTGAAGTTCTTCTGAACAAACTGCTTCCTTAAGCCTACATTATTCATGAGAATTTTTATTTAGCACGAATTTCCATGAATTCTACACGAATTTATCATTAAATTAATTTTTGAATAATTCATGTTTGATTCGTGGTAATTCGTGTTTAAAAACAAAAACATTCTACTGGTTCTTGTAATTGCCATGAATAATTCAGGTTAGAAAGAACAGAGAGGTACGTTAATAGTGCCGCTTCATGACATAGTCGAGATACGTGACAAGGGCGTTGCGTATCTCGTCTTTTTTTACACTCTCGTCAATGAAAGTCATGCTCTTGCGGTAGAATTCCTGCATGCGCTGCTCGGCATATTCTATGCCGCCGTGCTGCTTTGTAAACTCCACTAAAACCGCGATTTCATCACTGTTAATGGTGCCTGCCTTAACCTTTTTCGCAAGGGTTATCATGGAGCGCATGGGGTCGCACTTCAGAGCATAGAGCACGGGCAGGGTCAGCTTTCCCTCAGCCATGTCGTTGCCGGTAGGCTTGCCTATCTCGCGGCTGTCGTAGTAGTCGAAGATGTCATCGCGAATCTGGAACATCATGCCGAGGGTCTCTCCGAAGCGGCGGGCATTCTCCGTAGTCTCAGCGGAAACCTTTACAGACAGGCATCCGAGTACGGCACACGATTCGAAGAGCGAGGCAGTCTTCTTGCGTATCACGTTGTAATAGACCTTTTCCGAGAAGTCTGGATTCTGTATGTTCGTGAGCTGCAGAATCTCGCCCTCGGCAAGAGCGCGGCCCAACATTGAGAGGTTCTCCACGATAAGCGGATTCTCTGTCTTCGCCACGTGATAAAGGGCCGTTGAGAGAATATAATCGCCCACCAGCACTGCCACCTTATTATTAAATGTGGCATTCAGGGAGGGCTGGCCGCGGCGTTCAGAGCTCTCGTCTACCACATCGTCGTGGACCAGTGAGGCCGTGTGAAGCAATTCCAGACCGATGGCGGCGTTTTGAGTGGCATCGTTGATGTCTCCGAAGTTCTTGGCTATCAACAGCGTCAGAAGTGGCCGCATGCGCTTGCCGCCCCGCTGGCGGATATGTGTCAGGGCATTACCCAACAGTCCGTCGGTATGGGTCATGGCATTGTTAAACCGCTCTATGAAGTCGGCAAATTCACGCTCTATTGGCTGCTTTATAAGGGTAAGAGAATCCATTATCGTAAAATTTTGGCACAAAATTACTGAAAATATCTGAGTTTGAGAAAAAAATTTGTAATTTTACACCAAAAATAAGAAGCACAACATGGAAAAACTCTTTTTGCTCGATGCCTACGCGCTCATCTTCCGTTCTTACTACGCCTTTATCAAGAATCCGCGCATCAATTCCAAGGGCCTGAATACCAGCGCCATAATAGGTTTTGTGAACACCCTCCAGGAGGTAATAGAGAAGGAGCAGCCCAAATATCTCGGCGTTGCCTTCGACCCCCACGGTCCCACGTTCCGCAGCGATGCCTTCCCTGCCTACAAGGCCCAGCGCGAAAAGACACCCGAGGACATCACCAAAGCTGTGCCCATCATCAAGGATCTGCTCAATGCCTATCGCATTCCCGTGCTGCAGGTTGACGGCTACGAGGCCGACGACGTTATTGGCACGCTGGCCAAGAAACTGGCAAACGCCAACGAGGATACGGAGGTCTATATGCTTACTCCTGACAAGGACTACGGCCAGCTTGTAGAGAATCATATCCGCATCTACCGTCCGCGTCACGGCGGCGGCTACGAAGTGATGGGACCAGAGGAGGTGTGCCAGAAGTACGACATCCCCTACCCTACCCAGGTCATCGACCTACTTGCACTTATGGGCGATTCGGCCGACAATTTTCCTGGCTGCCCGGGCGTCGGCGAGAAGACTGCCGCAAAACTTATCCACGACTTCGGCTCCGTGGAACAACTGCTTGCCAGGACTGGCGAACTGAAGGGCGCATTGAAGACAAAGATAGAGAGCCATGTGGACGACATCAAGATGAGCTACTTCCTGGCAACCATAAAAACCGACGTGCCGGTTGAGGTGGAGCTTGACTCCCTCACTCTTCAGGAACCCGACAAGGAAAAACTGGGAAAACTCTTCACCGAACTGGAGTTTAAATCCCTTGCTGAGCGAGTTCTTAAAAAAACAGAAAAAACGCCAAAAACCGTAAATCCTCAACTTCCTCTCTTTGAAGAATTTCAAAGCGAGGAGGCGAGCGTTCCAAAATTTTCGAGTTTTGAGAGCCTTAAAACAGTGGCTCACGAATACAAACTCGTTGATAATAAAGAGGAAATGAAAGCTCTTTGTGAGTTTTTTTTGACAAAAGAATTTCTTAGTTTAGACACGGAGACCACTTCCACCGAGCCAGTAGACGCAGAATTGGTGGGTTTGAGCTTCGCCGTAGAGGAACATAAGGCTTTTTACGTGCCTGTTCCTGCCAATCGTGAAGAAGCGCAAAAAATTGTAAACATATTTAAGCCTGTTTACGAAAATCCAAAAATTCTTAAAGTTGGTCAAAACATAAAGTACGATTTAGAAGTTTTAAGAAACTATAACGTTCGTTTGTGCAGTCCTATGTGGGACACCATGATAGCCCACTATCTCATCCAGCCAGAGCTGCGTCACAACATGGACTTCATGGCCGAGGCATACCTCAACTACCAAACGGTTCATATAGACGAGCTGATAGGACCTAAGGGCAAGAACCAGCGCTCCATGCGCGACCTCTCCCCCACCCTTGTGTATGAATATGCCTGCGAAGATGCCGACATCACCCTCCAACTGAAGAACCGCCTTGAGCCGGAGCTGAAAAAACACGACTGCGAACGCCTGTTCTACGACATTGAGATGCCACTCATGCCCGTGCTGGCTGAAATGGAAATGCAGGGCGTAGTCCTTGACACTCAGGCACTTCAGCAGACTTCCAAGGAACTCACAGCAAGAATGCAGGAGATTGAGGCACGAATATACGAACTGGCCGGGGAAAACTTCAACATATCCTCGCCAAAGCAAGTTGGCGATATTCTCTTCGGAAAGATGAAGATAATAGAGAAACCGAAGAAGACAAAGACGGGACAATTCGTAACATCTGAGGAAGTGCTCACCCAGCTTCAGGGAAAGCACGAGATAGTGGCCGACATTCTGGCTTTCAGGGGGTTGAAGAAACTCCTCTCTACCTACGTTGACAACCTGCCGCTACTGATAAACAAGCGAACGGGCCATATCCACACCTCTTTCAACCAATGCGTCACCGCTACGGGACGCCTGTCAAGCAGCGACCCCAACCTGCAGAACATCCCCGTTCGCGGCGAGGACGGCAAGGAGATACGCAAGGCCTTCGTGCCCGAGCCGGGCTGCCTGTTCTTCTCGGCCGACTACAGCCAGATAGAGCTGCGCGTCATGGCCCATCTGTCACAGGACGAGAACATGATCCGCGTGTTCTCTGAAGGCAAGGACCTGCATGCCGCCACAGCCTCAACCATATATAAAAAGAATATTGAGGACGTCACCCGCGACGAGCGCACCAAGTCGAAGCGGGCCAACTTCGGCATCATCTACGGCATCACCGTGTTTGGTCTGGCCGAGCGCCTCGACATCAGCCGCGACGAGGCCAAACAGCTCATTGACGGCTTCTTCCAGACCTTCCCCAAGGTGAAGGACTACATGGAGCGCGCAAAGCAGGAGGCCCGCCAGAAAGGCTACGTGGAGACACTCTTCGGCCGGCGCCGCTACCTGCCCGACATAAACTCGCAGAACGCCACTGTGCGCGGCTTTGCCGAGCGCAACGCCATCAACGCCCCCATACAGGGCACGGCAGCCGACATCATCAAGGTGGCCATGATACGCATCTTCCAGCGCTTCCAGGCCGAGGGCATCCGCAGCAAGATGATTCTTCAGGTGCACGACGAACTGAACTTCTCAGTACTGCCGGAAGAGAAGGGTAGGGTAGAGGCCATTGTCCTCGACGAGATGCAGCAGGCCCTCAACATGGCCGTTCCCCTCGTGGCTGACAGCGGCTTCGGGCAGAACTGGCTTGAAGCCCACTAACCCATTAATATTTTAATAATAGGTTGTCAGGTTGTCAAAACACCGATGTGCAGGGCATTTGCAACCTGTTCAAGGTTGACAGAGGTTGTCAGAGGTTGACAGCGTTTTGTCCATTTATGCTGAAGTGGAACTTCACGAGTATGTAGTGGTGCTTTATGAAAATAAGGCAGTGCTTTACGGCTGAATTCTCTTGAGAATTTGAAAGTAAAGCTGCTCCCTGACAACCTCTGACAACCTCTGACAACCTCAAAGAGGTTGCAAACGCTTTGTGACAGGGCGTTTTGACAACCTGACAACCTACTTTCAAAAAATTTGTGACAAATTCATGTTTAATTCATGGTAATTCGTGTTTTAAAAAAAGATGCCGTGGTGCAAGCAGTTTTCGAAAAAAGTTGCTACCTTTGCACTTGGAATGAAGAAACAACTCTTAATATTTATAACCACAGCATCGAGTGCGCTCGCCGGTTTTGCCGGCGAAACAACCCAGATAGACTCGCTGCTCAACGTCTTCGCCTCCCGGCCTTCGGTAACTGTTGCCAACGACATCCTCGACCGATTGGATGCCGAGGGAATAACCGACCAGCACTACCACTTCGGCAGCGGTGCCACTGCCGACACCCTGAGGCAGCAGGTGTTCTACTGAGCAGCCGAGTACTACTACGACCAGCAGCGCTACGACCTGGCCATGAGCCGCGGACAGGAAGCCCTGCCGCTGTTTCATGGCGACAACCGCGCCGACTGCCTGAACCTGCTGGCCATAACCAGCCTTCGCATAGGCAACAGCAGCCAGGCCGCCGACTATGCCAAGCAGTGCTACGAGCTGGACCTGAAGAGCGGCGATGCCGACCGCATCAGCTCAAGCCTTAACACCCTCGCCGGCATCTACCTCGGGGCAAACCTGCCTGCCGAAGCCGAACAGTACGTCATGAAAGGCATTGACTACTGCCGCCAGGCCGGCAACGCCCCCCGGCTGGCCACACTGCACGGCATGGCCTCTGAGGTATACCACGCCCTTGGCGACCAGCAAAAGGCCTACGACTATGCCCTTGAGGCCTACAACATGGAGCAGCAGATAGGCCGCCCTACACAGGCTGCCATGAGGCAGAGCCAGATGGCGGCGGCCCTAACCGCCATGCAACGCTTTAGCGAGGCCAAGGACTGCCTGCAGAAAGCCATCACTCAGTTCGAAGCCGACGGCAACATCCACTCCCTTGGCATCTGCTGCAACAAAATGGGCGAGCTGATGCTGTGGGAGACTAAGCCCGACTCAGCCGTCCCCTATTTCACTCGTGCCGCCGACATCTTCAAGCAGATGGGCGATTTGTACAACGAGATGCACTCGCAATTAGGTCTTTTCAACGCGCTGAAGGATTCTGACCCCGAGGCGGCCATGTATAAACTGGACCGTTACAACGAGCTGAAGGACACCATCTACAGCCGCGAGGCGGCACAGGCCATGGGCCAGGCCAGTGCCGAGATAGACAACGCCACGCTCAGGGCCAATAGCGACGAGCAGCGCTCACGCACACGAACTTTTATTATTATTGCCGCCTGCATAACGCTGTTCCTGCTGACCGTGGTGCTTGCACTCGTCTTGACCATACGCCGCCGCACACGCCGCTTCATGAGCGAGTTCAACAGCCTTGCCACCGACTTTACCAACCTTAAGGAACAATACGACGGCATGCAGCAGAACGACAACGAGCCTGCCGAACCAGACACAGAGCAAACCACAGCAGAACCATTGGCCGATGCCGACCGCCTGTTCAAGGAAAAGCTCGACAGCCTGGTAGACCGCCAGATAGAGGATGGACACATAGACGTGGCAACCCTGGCCAGCGAGATGTGTATGAGCATCAGCTCCTTCCGCCGCCGCTTCACCGCTATCGTTGGCGAGCGCCCGCAGGCCTACGTCATGCGCATGAGGATGGAGAAGGCAAAGAACCTCATAAGCCAAGACGGCAATGCCACCATAGCCGAGATAGCGGCAAGGCTGGGATTCGATGACAAGTCGAACTTCACCCGCACCTTCAAGCGCGTATTCGGCATCACGCCGTCAGAATATGCACAAAATATAAAGAAAGACACGGATTAAGTGTAGTTTGACGCTTATTGACCACCAAAAGCCGCTTTTTGACAACCAAAGAGCGGCCTTTTCGTCGTACCTTTGCACCAAATTTTGCGATTACTGAACAAAAAAACAATAATCATCATGAAACGATTACTATTCCTCACCCTGTCTCTGCTCACCATGGCTGGTGCAGCTTGGGCAGACAACCACTGGACAGTGAACTACACCCCATCGGCCAACGATGCGCAGACAGAGACCTACGTCTACGCCATTCTGCAGCTTGCCCGACGCAGCAAGTGGCGGCTGGACAAACTACGACATCACTGGCACCGAAAGCCACTACGAGATTGCCGCCTTCATAGATGGCCAGGTGCGTGCCGTGGAGACAGCACCCACCTATGCCAACCCCGCCATCTCTACGAATAGAGAGTTGTCCGTATGGCGCTTCCAAGTTGTTGGCGGCACTTCAGAGGCCAGCGCTAACAAGGAAATCACTTTCAAGGTGTGGAACACAAGCAGCACTTTAGAATATGATGTCACCGCCACGGCTACCTTCACTGGCGAGACACCGCAAACACCTTCCTCACCTCTGTACATACAGCTCACGGAGTTGACATCCGTCTCGCTGAACGATATTAAGCTCAACGTAGGCGAGACTGTGGACCTGAGCACCTACCTCACGCTGACTCCCGCCGGAGCAAAGCTGCCCAACAACATCAGCTGGAGCCTGCGCGAAGATTGCGCCTCCATTAACGGCAATATGCTCACTGCCAATAGCCCTAAGCCCGGCGGCGTAGGAATTTTTGTAAACATGAGCGGTATTAGCGCAAATGCCACGCTCTACATCTACCAACCCGCCACAAGCCTCGCCCTTACAGGCAGCAACGAGGTGACGGTAAACGTAGACGATGGCGATGCCATGTGGGCCTTCTTAGACAACTGCTACTCTCTGGGCCCTGAAGGAACAACCGACCACGTTGACTGGACATCGGGCAACACCGCTGTTGTAAACATGCCTCCCATTGGTGTTGGCGGCTACCGCTTGGAGCCTATGGCTGCCGGCGATGCCGTGCTCACCGGCACCGTGTACAGCTATGACAACACCACAGCCCGCACCACACCTGCCCCCATCACCGTCACCGTGCACGTGAAGCAGCCAGTAACGGCAATTGAACCTATGGAGGGCATCAGCAGCGACTCCCCCGTGGAATGTCTGGTAGGCGATGACCTGACGCAGTATTTCGTCAACGGCAGAGTGTTCAATGTTCTCCCTGCAAATGCTAACAACAAGAATGTCACCATCACAACAAACACTCCCTCATTGATTAGCATTGCTGCCAATGGAACCATAACTGCCTTAGCTGAGGGCGATGGATACATCACCGTTACCAGCGTTGACAATCCGGATGCCTATTACAGATTCTGGGTCAAAGTTTACAACGAGGTGAAAGATGTGAACTTTGATGAAGAGACCATCAGCATGATGTATGAAGGAACAGATGTTAACATCACCGACCTTGTCAAGGCAAACATTCACTTCACGCCCACCCCTGCCGAGTTCAATGACTATTGGTTGTCTATCACATCCAGCAACGAGGATATTATAGAGATAACCACAGGTGATGATTTCGGCCGTAGCACCGATTACTTGGATATGACCGTCACGGCCAAGTCGGCCGGCACTGCCACCATTACCATAGAATTCAGGTCATACGACTACTTGCAGGCCACCTTCGGTTCTGGCGGCGGTCCCAACACCATAAGCAAGTCGTTCGATGTCGTAGTAAGTCAGGGTGTAACCAGCTTCGACTTCGACATCCCCGCCCTGGTGCAGGACGAGACTACAGAGATAATCATCCTGCCGCAGCCCACAGGCGCCTCCATCGATGACTACTCGAACCTCACCGTGACTACCACCTACGAGGCCAACGGCGAATGGCAGGTCGTAACCATTGACGACCTGTATGAGGGCATAAACGGCATCACAGCCCAGATTACCCCGCTCGTGCCCGGCAACATCACCATCACCGTGACCTACAATAACGGCGGCGAAACGCCCATCACAACTACCAGCGACCCCAAGGAAGTGGGCTACAACTATGAGGCTAACACGGGCTGGCAGTGGCACACCATTCCCTACGTCTCTGAGAGTGCCGAAGACATCTTCGGCAGCGCGCTCACCGAGATTCGCACGCAGGACCAGCAAATCTATAATGACCCAGTGTATGGCTACTTTGGCGACACCGACCTGCTGGCACAGAACGTATGCGTGAAGGTTAAGATGGCGGCAGCTGCCAGCCAGGCTCTTTATGGCGGCTCGCTGGGCCAGATAGAAGCCATCACCCTGCGCAAGGGCTGGAACTGGATTCCCAACCCCTACCTCTTCAACCGCCTGATTAACACTGCGTTCAACGGAGCGACCTTCGTGGAGGGCGACCGCCTGCTGTCGAAGGAGGACGGCTTCGCAGAATACACCGCCAATGGTTGGTTTGGCACGCTAAAGGGTCTGCGCCCCGGACAGGGCTACATGTTCTACAACGCAGGAGCTGAAGGCCGCACACTGGCCTACGCCGACGAGCTGGCACTGAATGGTGCGAACGAATGGGCCAACACAGAAGAACAACCAGATGCACAAGTAGCAGATTCACGCATGATGGCTCCTGCCGCCAACAGCCTGCACCAGGTGGCTACCCGCTATCGCGACAACATGAGCATCGTAGCCGTGGTTGAAGATGCTGCTTCCGACCGCTACCAGGCCAAGGCCTACGTTGACGGCGAGCTGCGCGGCGAGGGCCGCATGGTTAACGGACTGCTCTTCATCACCGTTCATGGCGATGCCGGCGAGATGGTAAACCTTCAGCTTGTAGACGAGCTGACAGGTGAAAGCTTCGACACAGACCAGACCGTGCGTCTGCAGCAGACGGTTGGCACAGTGAAGGCTCCGCTTGCCCTGAGCAGCCAGGATGCCACCACAGGCATCAGCACCACCCGCCAGACCAGCGCCAACAGCCGCGAAACATTCGACCTTGGCGGCCGCCACACAGCCACTACGCAGAAGGGTGTCAGCCTGCAGCGCCAGGCCGATGGCAGCGTCCGCAAGGTTGTAGTGAAGTAAAACAGCATTAATGAGAAGAAGCATCATAATCACCGTCTTGGCCTTGGCTCCCTTTTTGGGGGTCAAGGCTCAAGACATTAGCCAGATAGCCAAGAGCGACCCCCTCGTCATGTCGGGCGCCATAGGCACCAGCAACACCTACTACCATTCCACCGGCTACCGCTACTCGTCGCCCTTCCAGAGCAACGTGTGGGCCAACCTCAACCTGTCGGTCTATGGCATAGCAATGCCCTTCTCGCTCTACTACACCAACAGCGACTTCAACTTCAACTACCCCCACATCTCGCTCAACCTCTCGCCGCGCTACAAGCAGTGGCAGGCCTACTTCGGGCAGAGCAGCATGAGCTACAGCCCCTACGTGATGAACATGTCGTTCAACGGCATTGGCGTGGAGTACCAGGGAGACAGGCTGCGCTTCGGCCTGTTCTACGGCCGCCTGCGCAACGCCATCAACGACGACCCCACCGACCTTGGTGCCCGCCTGCCGCAATATCGGCGCACGGCCTGGGGCGTGAAGGTGGGCTACGGCTCGCAGAAGCACTATCTTGACCTCTATTTCCTGCGCGCCTTTGACAGCGAGCGGAGCATCAGCGAGCACTGGCGCCAGCAGGTGAACCCGCAGGAGAACCTCGTGGTGGGCCTGCGCGGCTACTCCCGCATTACCCGGTGGCTCGCCCTGTCGGCCAATGCCGCCACCTCGCTCATCACCACCGACACACGGGCCCGCCGCGTGGAGAGCGACAAGCTGGACGGCTGGGACAAGATTTTCGATGCCCGCTACACGTCGAACATGCGCTTTGCCGGCGATGCCAGCGTGAACCTGACCCTGCGCGGCCTCAACGCCGCCATCAGCTACCGAATGGTGCAGCCCGACTACACATCGCTCGGCACCTACTATATGTCGAACAACTACCAGTCGCTGGCCATCACGGCCAGCACGCGCCTGTTCAAGAGCATCGCCCTCTCCGGCAATTTCTCGGCCCAGAGCGACAACCTCTCCAACAAGCAGCTCTACACCACCCGCGGATTCGTATATGCTGCCAACGCCTCCACCCGCATCGGGCAGGTTATGGTAAGCGCCCGCTACAACGGCTACCTGCAGCGGCAATATGACGGCACAGCCCATGTGAACGACACCACGCGCATAAGCCGCATCATGCACAGCATTGGGGCCTCGGCCTCCTACAGCTTCCAGACAGAGAACCTTAACCACAGCTTCTCGCTCACGGCAGCCGTCAACCAGAACAAAGACCTCAACAAGTTTGCCACCGGCGAGAGCGACGTGAAGACCATCTCCGGCGGCGCCTCCTACAACGTGAACGTGGAGCCGTGGCAGACCGACTTCACCACCACGCTGAACCACCAGCAGTCGCGCGGCTACTCCACCAAGTACACCAGCGACATCCTCTCACTCTCTGCCGCCCGCTCGTTCCTGCACGAGCAGAACCTGCACCTGCAGGCCACGCTCACCCTCTGCTATAATAAGATGGAACACATGCGCGAGAACATGTCCTTAGGCGGCGACATGCAAGTGGGCTACACGCTGAAAAACGTGCACACCTTCGCCCTCAGCGGAGGCATAGCCCGCTCTAACGACGTGAACATCATTGAAGGCCAGGACCTGTACAACGTCACCGAACTGAACGTAGGCCTGAGCTACACATATACCTTCAGCCTCTTCGAGATAAAGCGCCAGAGTGCCACCCCTACAACGAACTAAAACGCCCACAAGATATATATGCCCCATAGAGTGACCTCCCACAAATGGCTGCCGCTGCTGCTCTGCTCGCTTACCGTCAGGGCACAGCACGACGTGTTCAGCATTGACGTCGCACCCACCAGCCCCATCTTGCCGCCACAGGTGGGCGACTACATGCAGAATCCCGGCAAGTACTTCAACATCACGGTCACCAACAAGACCGATGAGAGCCAGCTGTTCTACCTCTGCCTGCAAATGGAGCAGACGCAGGACGGCCAGGGCCTGCCGGCCTCGCTCTCTGTGGCCACGCCGCCCGAATATCCGGGCACTCCCTTCCAGGTGGGGCCAAGAGGCACGCTGCCCCTCACACAAGAGGACATGAGGCGCCTGTTCAACCATATCCCCCTGTCGGCCATGCGCTTCTCGGGCGATATGTTCAACAGCTTGGGACAGAACGACTACGGCCTGCTGCCAGAAGGCAAATACCGCATAAGCATAGTAGCCTATAAGTGGGACCAGGCCCTCATTGGCCAGGACAGCAAGATAGCGTCGCCAGTGAGCCTCAGCGCTCCCGACCTTACCGGCTTCAACACCTTTGATATATGCTACCGCGCCCAGGCACCGCAGTTCATCACTCCTGCCACATCGGGTGGGGTAGAGGAGCTGCGCAACCTGCAGGTGGTGAAGCTGCCCCTTGAGAACCCGCTCTTCGCCTGGATGGAGCCGCTGCTCAACTGCCAGTTAGGGCTGGTCAACTACGAGTACAAGCTCACCATCAGAGAGGTGCTCAACGGACAAAGCCCCGACGAGGCCATGGAGCACGGCAGCGACATCCTGGTCGTCCCCGGCATACATGCGCCGCAGTATCTGCTTGGCACTAATCACATCAGCAAGCTGCTCGACGGCCACATCTACGTGGCTCAGGTCACAGCAACACAGAGGAACACCACCACCTTCACCCTCATTGAGAACCAGGGCAAGAGCCCCATCGTTGTCTTCACCCCGAAGATGACCTTTGGCGAAGAGGTGGCGGAGGAGCAGGAAGAGCCCACTGGCGGTGGTGACGACGATGACGACAGCTACGACATCACCATGGAGCACGACGGCAGCGGCAGCGCCGTTGACTTGGGCGACAACACCTACGTGTTCCGCTACCCGCAGCTGACGAAGCCCGACTTCAACGGAAATACCAACCGCGCACTGTTCCAGGGAGCCAGCGTGTGCTCTGAATGGCAGCGGCCTGCCTACCTTGGCGGAAAGGGCGAGAAGCAGGACACCGTAAAGTTCCGCTACCGCACCGAGCTGTACAACCTCTCTGGCTATGCCACTCGCGAGCTGGCCTTGGAGCAGGGACTCATTTACTCTTCGCCGGCAAAGGGCAGCATGGATGCCACCGATGCCGAGAAGACCCTCAACAGGCAGAAGAACGGCGTGGACCTGCTGCAGGACTACATCCCCTGGGACACCATCAAGTCGAACGTAAGCATAGGGCAGGTGTTCCTGCTGCGCTTAGTGCCCGAAGCCCTGACCGACAACAGCGTAAAGTTCGAAGGCGAGCCGGGCGAGCTGGCGTTCCAATATACCGACAGCCTTAGCAATGCCTTTGGCAATGCATGTGCCGAAGGCAAGATAGAGGCCAACCGCGTGCCCATAGAATGCAGCGACAACAACATGCGCGGCAAGAAGGTCTTCGTGGGTGAATACGAGATGCTCATGGGCGACGACGTGAAGCAGAACAACGACTCGCACGCCTGGAGCGGCACCGGCTGGATGCTGTGGGAGCCCATGGGCCAGACGGTGAAGGTGGGCGTGAAGTTCGAGAACATCTTCATCAACTCCGACTACATAATGTACGAAGGCGTGGTGAAGAGCAACCCGAAAAGCAACTGGGAGCACCTCAAGGAGCGCGCCACTGCCGTATCGGAGACTAACACCTTCGACGAGTGGATTCCCGACGACATCTTCACCGACTGGGGACTTGACAACCTTGTCGGCTATGCCACGCCCGACGCGCTGAAGCCCTACCTCACTGGCTACACCGACCAACTGGGACAGGAAGTGAACGGCCTGGCGCAGAAGGTGAAGGCTTCGAAATACTACGACTACGTGAAGAAGGGCTATGCCGTCTACGACAACTTCATGCAGGTATTGGCCGACGGCACCATGCCCGACGTGGAGGTGTTCCTGCCCCTGCAGATTCCAGAATCGGTAAACAAGTCGCCCATCGACATACAGCTCATCTCCATGGAGTGGCAGCCCACACGTGCCTACATGAACCTGCTGGGAATGTTCTCGCTGCCCGACAACGACGTCACGGAGAACAACATCCTGATGTTCGGAGCTCCGAAGATGTGTATGGACCCCGACCGCCTGCTGCCCGGCAGCGGCAACATCATCCTCTTGGAGGACGTCACGCTGAAGGAGTCGTCGTCAGGCTTCAACTTCACCTTCAAGGCACCCACCGACACCGAGAACCCGCAGGACGGCTGCATGATGTCGTGGGCTGCCGACACCATCTCGTTCCTTTCATTGAGGGCAGAGATGGAAATACCCGACCTCACAAAGGTAAACGACAAGGGCGTAAAGGAGGACGGCCAGATGCCCAAGGCCATCATCGAGGCCCAGATACACGACTGGGAAGACTGGTGGGGCCATGTCACCATGGACCCCTTCGAGGCCGACGACCTGCCAGGCTGGACTTTCACCACACAGGACATCATCTACGACCACTCGCAGCGGTGGAACCCCTCTCAGATACACTTTGCCGACAACTACTTTGACCCGGCCAGAAACGACAATGCCTACCAGCTGCCGCCAAGCGTCTTCGGACAGAAGGCATGGCAGGGCCTCTACATAGGCAAGATCAGCATGCAGATGCCCAAGGGCTTCTTGGAGAACGGCGAGGGCCGCTTCTCTGTGGCCGGCACCGACATGATTTTCGACAAGAGCGGCCTCACTGCCAGCTTCGGTATGGACCAGATTGTTGACTGCTCAGCAGGCGGCTGGGCCCTGAGAGTGAAGAAGCTCGCCATCGACATACAGCAAACCACCGTCAAGGGGGGCACCATGCAGGGCGACGTGCACGTGCCGCTCACCGACGAGGGCGACTACATCGCCTTCCAGTGCGACATGCTGCCGCAGGAGAACGAGCAGCACCCGGGAGCCATCGACTTCCTGCTCAGGATTCAGCCCACCGACGACGGCCAGAACGACCTCGACGGCAAGCTGCACTTCGACTTCTGGCTGGCCGACCTTACGCTCGACAACAAACAGACCTACTTCCTCCTTGAGGCCATCGACAAGGGCGACGACCAGGGCTATGACACCCGCGTGGAGCTGTGCATGGGCGGCGACATCACCATCAGTGCCGCCGACGATGCCAACAAGACGCTGGCACAGTATGACCAGCAGGTGAAGCACTACGTGCCTGGCCTGCCTTTCGACCTTAGGATTCCCGGCGTGCACTTCACCCAGATGCGACTGGCCAACTGCCCGCGCTCCAACGTGTGGACGCACGGACAGCAGATACGCCAGACGGCTGAAGGCTCTATTGCTGCCGACGAGCAGACCGTAAACACAATCCTCTCGCTCTACGAAAACAAGACTTTTATTCTGGGCGAGGGCGAGGAGAAGTTCTACTTCGACTGCGGCTCGTGGTCGTTGGCCAGCTTCGACAAGCAGTTAGGTCCCTTCAAGTTCGCCCTTGAGAAGTATAACTTCAACCAGAGCGGCAACGACATTGAGCTGGAGCTGAAGGGCAGCATCGGCTTCCTGATGAAGGACCAGAAAAACCCGCTCGTCACCGCGAGCACCACCGTTGCACTGCTGGCCGAGGCCGACGTAAAGAACCTCTCGTTCAAGTACAAGGACACGCAGTTCAGGCAGGCAACGGTCGACATTGACATGGCCGGCATCAAAATCTACGGCCAGCTCGACATTGAGAACGGCACGGGCAACAACAGCGAGAAGGGCTACGGCGGCACGCTGAAGTTCAGCATGCCCGGCGACCTCTTCCACATTGATGCAAGTGGCGGCTACTACACCCACCAGGAAACCAACCACAATTACACCTACGGCTGGTTCTATGCCGCCGCCGGTGGCGAGGCCCTGCGCTTCGACCCCATCGTCATCAACAACATCGGGGCAGGCTTCTACTTCAACTGCGTGCGCAATGTTGACAGCCATGGCAATGAGCAGAAAGCCACGCCACAGGAAGGCATGATTGGCGCCGTGGCAAAGCTTGACCTCGCCTCAAGCGACGGCGAACTGGTGAAGCAAGGCACATTCGACATGACCGTGCTCTACGACCGCACCAACAACCGCCTCACGTCGATGCTCTTCACCGGACAGCTGAAGGCAGCCGCCGGCATGGTTGACTCAAAGGCCACCATCGCCTGGGTGCACAACGACGAAGACAAGTACTTCCAACTGAACGTCACCGCCGATGTGAAGGCCGACGGTGCACTTGATGCCGAGGTTGGCAAGCTGTCAACCAGTCTGGCCAATAAACTATCGGAGCTTAACTCACAGTACGAACAGGCCGTCTGTGGCGTAAAGGCCGGACTGAAAGATGCCATCGGCGTAAAGCCCGGCGAGGGCACCAGCGACCCGCAGAAGGCAGAGAACAAGACCGAGGACTTCTCGGCTAAGGGCAACGGCATCAGTGCTAACATCAGCCTCGACCTGAAGATTACGTTCATGGAGAAGGGCAAGAAGTACGACAATTGCAAGTGGCACGTCTACTTAGGCGAGCCCGACTTCGCGAAGCGTTGCTCGCTGACACTCATCGACCTCAAGGCCGGACCCGTCAGCGTGAAGGTGGGTGCCAACATGTACCTCTGCATAGGCAACGAGCTGCCCAACGACGGCGAGCTGCCGCCCATACCCACCACCATTGCCACCTTCCTCAACGGCGAGTCGAAGGGCGGCATGGAGGGTGCCGACATCTACAAGGCACAGCGTGCCCGCGAGGCGTCGAAGAAGCAGTTTGCCGCCGATGCACAGGCTGGCGGCGGCTTCATGCTGGGAGCAGAGGTCTACGGCTACGTCGATATAGACCTGGGCATATTCTACGGCGGCATGGGAGTAGACGCCGGCTTCGATGTCAGCGTGAGAAAGCTGGCCTACCCAGTCTGCACCGGAACCAGCGACGGACGCATGGGCTACAACGGCTGGTATGGCGAGGGACAGCTCTACGCATACTTGGCCGCCAAGTTCGGCATACACGTCAACTTCGGATTCTGGAAGGACGACTTCGACATCATCAACGCCGGCATTGGCGGCGTGCTGCGCTGCGGACTGCCACACCCCAACTACTTCATCGGCTCCGCCCGCGTGAAGCTGAAGCTCATGGGCGGAATGGTGAACATCAACCGCCGCTTCTCCTTCGAGTGCGGCACACGCTGCAGCATCTTCTACGGCAACCCGCTCGACAACTTCGAACTCTTCGGCGACTGCACACTCGGCGTGCCTGAGATGAAGGAGGGCTGGGCCGACGCTGCCGACCGCATAGACCCGGGACTGCTGACGCAAGCCCGCTTCGAGACCCAGGCCCCGCTCGACGCCAATTTCCGCGTGCTCGACGAGACCTCGCTCAACGAACTGCTGCAAAGCTACGAGAGCCGTGGCATTGAGCGCGAGCAGCTTGAGATGCAGGCCAAGCGCACCTTCGTGTTCCGCCGTACCGGCAATGCCTACCTCTATGAGTTTACCATCAGGCCTGACTCTACCCTGTTCAATGAAATGGTTATGAAGCACCCCGGTGACTACCCCTCACTGCAGTTCCGGCAGCGCATGGGCCTTGCAAACATCACATCGCTCTCAGTGAGAGACTTCTCACAGACCACCCACGGCCTGCAACTCACCGGTGCACAGCTGAGCAAGAACCGCTTCTATGTCATCATGGTAACAGGCGCGGCCAAGGAAATAGTGAGGGGCGTGGAGCAAGACCCGCGCACCTTCCACCCCGAAGCCAACTGGCAGGGCGACCGCTGGACACAGGAGCCGTGGACACAGACCCAGTGCTACTTCTTCCGCACGGGTGAGAGCGAGGCCCTCGACGACGACACGCCGCTGCAGGACTTCGTGGCCATAGCCTACCCCTCGGTGCGCAACAGCCTGAATAGCAGTAGCAACAACGGCAATTATGTCTTCACCGATACATACCCTACCGACATTGTCCATCCTACCATTGCCCTCAACAGCGACATCCGCGGACGCGTCTACCAGAATGGAAAGCTGCGCTGGCGGCTATACTACACACCCAGCGGGACTGTTTCCGGCTATGAGACGCTCGTCTGCGAGGCCGACAACAGCTTCCTGCAAAACGGAAACTGCATCAACATGGTGCCGGACACGGTAAGCAACTGGGCCGACAAGGCACAGCAGGCCTTGGACAGCAACAAGAAGCATTTCCGCATAGCCATAGACTACGACAAGATGGAAATAGAGACTTCCTCTGATTCCATTCTCACGGGCTACAGGACCAAGAATGTAATGCTACTTGGCAGAAGAAAGCCAATCCAAGTAACGGTTCCCGTATACAACATCGTTACTACTGCCGATACCACCTACACAACTATAGCCCACCTCATGAATGTCGCCGTGAAATCTGTCAACGGCAATTGGTATGAGGGCTACACCACACAAAGCGGCATAGGCGGCAGCAGGCGTGTGTTCGCAGACTACTCAAAGCCCTTCATGGGTACCAGTGTTGGCATGGTGAGCAACGGCTTGTCCGACTATGACTACAACTGGACCGACACAAACATAGCTCAGGAGGTAAGGAAACAGAGCAATGTTCCGCTGCGCACCTACGACCCCTACGTTTATCTGTCCTATCTCGGCAACTTCTTCTTCATTGGCGGCCACCCCATCAAGAACTACGCCTTCGAGACGGGAGAGGATGCCAACGGCGATGCCGTGCCCGTGAGCGAGTCGCTCATCTATCACGACCGGGGCGGCGTGTGGAGCGGAAACCTGGTGGCAGGGCAGAACGACAACATCTATCGTGGCGTCAGCGCTGTCAGGCAGTTGTCGGTCAACACCAACTACAGCGCCTACGGCGATGCAGGCCATCAGTTCCCGCTGCCGGTCTTCACCGGCTCTGACAGCTGGTGCAACAGCCTCATCTTAGGCGGACAGAGCAACATGACGGCTCCGCCCATGGCAGCCCGTAAGATGGAGCACAGGTTCTACCGCACACTCTGGGACATTGCCGCCGTCTACTATCTGGCAGAGCAGGCGGGAGAGTACCAATGGAATGCTGCTGACAGAGTGCCCTTAGCCACATGGCAAAAAAACTCAAACACCGTGCAGCAGGCCAGATTCTCAGGTTGGTACTACTGGTTCCATAAGAAGCAAAGCAACGACTCACCGCTATGCAGCGCACTCAAAGACTGGAACAACACCTACCGTGGCCTATACCTGGTTCACGAGTTATCTTACACCTTGCCCGACGGAGAAACGTCAGAACCCGTCACGGTGCAAATACCCATGTATCAGTTCCCGCTGCTCGTTGGCTCACAGTACTCACCCAGCAACGCAAAGGGCTGGAACCATTCCGTGCCCTCTCTCAGCAACTCGGAACGCACCAACCAGGAGTGGTCAACAAAATGGCTGCACATGTACCAGCGGAGCTCCTCCGACAACTACTGGACACCCTCGTGGGTGAAGGGAACGAACTTCAGCTCCTACAGCGCACAGGATGCCCTGAGACGAATCAATTCTCTCAGCCTGACCGTGTACAGAGTGAACGCCTTCGACATCAACACCATGACATACGACTGCCTCAGCCTCTTCCCCGGCCAAAGCACGGAGATGCAGGTGTGGAACCCCACCGGCATCTCCGTGCCTTTCAACTCCTGGAAGAGCGACTACAAGTGGAACGGCCAGGACTAAAAGGCGCGCCTGCGGAGATAAACGATAAAGGATATAAATGAAGAACTATCAATGAAACGAACGATACAACTGCTCCTGCTCACACTCTCTGCCCTCCTGCTTCCCTCACCAGCAGGAGCCCAGGCCCCCGCTGACAGTGCCCCCGCTGACAGTGCCCCCGCTGACAGTGCGCTGGCCGGTTTTGCCGGCCAGACTCCCGGCAGCGTACAGCCCGGTGCGCCCTCTCTGGTCCGCTCAAAGATCCACCTTCTGGCCCGTGCCTACGGCGACAGCATCGTGCTGCGCTGGGCCCCCGAGGACTACGTGTCGTGGAAATACCTAAACCAGACGGGCTACAACCTGCTGCGCGTGAGCGACGGCGGCTTCGACACCCTGGCATACGCCCTGAAGCCCCTGTCAAAGGAGCAGATGCTGGCCAAATACACCAACCCCGCCGACTCGCTGGCTGCCATCGTGGCCCAGGTGACGTGGGGCGACAACAGCCAGCGCATCATCCAGACGCGCAACCAGCCCGGCACTATGGGAGCCTTGGTGGAGATGAGCGAGGACCAGAACATGATGTTCGGCATGGCCGTCCTCGTCAGCGAGTGGCGCCGCGACCTGGCCAGCGACCTCGCCATGCGCTTCGTAGACCGCAACGTGAGGCAAGGCCAGCACTATCAGTATATCCTGCAGCCCACAGTGTGGGACCCTGACTCCATACTCATCTTCCAGCCAGGCTTCATTCAGGACATTGAAAACACCCGCTACACGCCCGAAGCCTTCAACGTAGTCATCAGTGACAGCATTGTCTCGCCCTTCCAGGTGAACCTCGAATGGCCGATGCACAACTACAGCAGCTTCGAGATAGAGCGCCGCCTCGCCACTGCTTCCGGCGGTTTTGCCGCCGGAAGCTCCGTGCCTGCCGGTTTGCCCACCGATTTACCCGCCGGTGCCGCCTCTGGCGACTGGCAGCGCGTGAACAGCCTGCCCTTCGTGCCCTTCCTCAAGGAGGACGTGGCCCAGACCACAGCCCTCTTCGCCGACTTCGTCCATGAGCCCGGAACCTACGACTACCGCGTCCGTGCCCACGACCTCTTTGGCGACCTCACCGAACCGTCGCCCTACATCACCGTCGTGATGGGCGACCGCACGCCGCCATCAATGCCCACCGTGACCCGCATTGACATTGACCGCACCGACAGCCAGCGCATACTGGCACACATCTTCTGGGAGAAAGACACCATTGAGGCCGACCTGAAGGGCTTCATGCCCCTCTATTACAACCGCCGGCTCAGCGACCAGTGGCTTCCACTGAGAACCGTAGGCAATATGAGCAATGGCCTTCGTCCATTAGGCCAGGATTCAATCCTGGCAAGCAACGACATCATCTCACCCGCCGACACCACCTGCACCGTTGACGTAACGGGCCTGTCAACAGGCATGCTCGTAGTGGCTGCCTACGACGAGAGCGGCAACATACGCCACTCCATGCCTGTCCAGATACGTATTGAGGACATGGTGCCGCCACCAGCTCCGCAGAACCTGCGGGCCGATGTGGAAACCAACGGCCGCGTCACGCTGACGTGGAGTGCCCCCTCCGACGATGTGGACTACTATCAGGTGGCCTTTGCCAACGACACCACCCACGCCTGGCAGTTCCGCAGCCAGGCCCAGCTGCGCGACACCGTCTTCGTGGACAGCCTCGCCCTCGACGTGAACCAGCGCTACATCTATTACAAGGTTCACGCGATAGACTACTCCACCAACGAGGGCGACTACAGCGAGGTGCTTCGTGTGGAGCGCCCCACGCTGATGCCTCCCTCTGTGGCCCACCTTGACTCAGCCTGGGTAGACCCGCAGGGCATCAACATGCGCTGGGTGGCAGGCCGCGACGAGCAGATGGACCACCACCTGCTGTGGCGCCGCATGGACAACGAACGTGAATGGACCCTACTGGCCCGCTTCGATGCCGACTCGGTGAAGGCGGCCGGCGACATCATCAGCTACTGCGACACTCCGCCCTACAACCGCAACCGCCGTTACCTCTATGCCGTGGAGTCGTTAAACAGCAGCGACATCAGCAGCGGACTGAGCCTGGCCTACAGCGTGAAGCGACGCCCGCCACTCAACGTGCACTGCACCATCACCCTCACCGGTGCCTATGTCAAGGACACGGAGGGCAGCGAGTGCCGACTGGCCTGGGAGGTGAGCGGACTGGATGCCGCCGATGACCAGGACTACTACTTCTCCGTCTACCGCCAGGCACCGGGCGACGACCTGTTCCGCTTTGTCACCACCACCCGGAAAGACGAGCAGCAGTATGAGGACATACGCCTGCATCCCGGCGAACAGGCCTCCTACTATGTGAAACTGCTCACCCGCGACGGCCGCGAGAGCAGTGCTTCAAACGTAGTAACCATTACGGCCAACGAACAATAGTGAGATCTCTATGCTGAAGAATACAAGATACATCAGATGCCTGAGGCTGTGGCTCTACTGCTGCCTGTTTGGCGCGCTCCTCTCCTCCTGTGGCGACCTGTTCCAGTTTGAGGGGGCACCGGAGCCGGCGGCAGAAATGGAACTGGACCGCCACGACCTGGCTCTCATGGTGGGCGACCGCTTTACCCTGACACCCATCTTCACCCCCGACACCCTGCACAACAAAGCCCTCTACTGGATATCTGACCACAACGACGTGGTAACCTTCGACGACAACCAGCTCGTAGCCTTGACCGAAGGCGAGGCCGTGGTGACTGCCATCTCGGTGGAGACGCGCCAGTATGACACCTGCCACGTCGTGGTGTTCCGTCCCTGGGAGGTGAATGCAGGCGAGTATGCCTACGACATGGTGCTCTATGCCAACGCCACCCTCGGCGGCAAGCCAGTGGTGGAGGGCCGGCAGTTTGTCGGGGCCTTCTGCGGCAAGGAGCTGCGTGGGGTAGGGCAGATGCGCCAGCAACAGGACATCAGCTACATGGTGCTGCGCATATACAGCCACTTCAGCCCGTACACGCCCTACGGCGGGCTGAACCCTCAGGACCCTCTCTATCCCTACGACGGCGAGCGTGATGCCGAGCAGTTCGTACTGCGACTCTACGACCGCGACACCCATACATTCTACCAGCTGCCCAACACTATCACCTTCGACGGCGAGGCCCACGGCACCCTGTCGAACCTCTATCCATTAGAATTCTAAAAAAAACACCCCCAGTCGCCGTGCTTGGCGCTTCTCCGCCAAGAGGAAGGGAGTATATAGACACGAAAAAGGAGACAACAATGACGAAGAGCACAAGAATATGGATATTATTTAGCGCAGTATGCGCGCTCCTGCTGTCGGCCTGCACCATCATTGACAACGACCTGCGCGACCTGCCGGACACCCCGGGCTTCAAGGAGATAGAGCACGTGGAGACCGACCAGTACACCCTGGACTACCAGTACCAGCCCACCACGATTGTCGTTGACGAGCAGATGGCCCGATACATCAGCACTGTGGACTATGAAAACGAGGTGCTCTACATGTACGACTACACTCCCGATGACCTGCTGCCCGGCGAGGGCCGTGTGATTGTGTCCACCATCTACGAGAACGTGATGTATGGTCTGCGCCACCGCGTCACCCAGATTACCCGCGAAGGCGGGATGTATGTGCTGAAGCTGCAGCAGGCCACGCTCGACGACGCCTACAAGCACCTGCATTTAGAGGCCAACTTCGCAACCGACTCCACTACCTTTGACGAAGCCGGCGATGTGATCAACGACATGGATGAGAGCGACGCACGTGCGCTGACACGTACTCCAGAGACCTTCACCTACGGCAAGTGGCACGAGTTCTCGCTCGTTGACAAGCTCAACGCCATGTCGGCACTGCTGGGCTTTGGCGTGGTGCCAAACCACGTCAAGTTCGACACAGGAGCCATCAGGAAAGGCGGCGTGAAAGGCTACGTTGACATTCAGGGCGACATCATCATAAGGTGGAGGCCCATCATTGAGGGTCACGCCATCATCGACCTCAGCGACCGCATAGTAGACATGGACGTGAGAGTGGGCACCGAATGCGAGACGCAGTTCTGTGTCAACGGAAAGGTGGGCCTCAACATTGACATCCTCGACATGTTCGGCATCAAGGACGCACTGACGGTGAAAGAGCCTGTTGTGCCCATCATAGACCTGTGGCTGACGGGAGGTTTCACCCTGGAACTTGACATGAGCCTCAACGGCACGTTTACCAAGACCTACCACCGCCGCATGTACGTTGACCTTGGCGCCCGCAACAACATTGAGGGCAAGGAAGACGGCGTAAACGTGAGCAAGGGAGGTTCGGACGACATCAAGGACTTCGAGCCTAAAGAGGCTTGGAGCGACCCCTGGACGACATCGCCATCATTCGAGGTGAGCCTCATGGGTGGCTCAGAGATAAAACTGCTCGTGGGCAACCCCATTAAGTGGCCGCAGGCAGGCATTGCCTACTCAGGACTAATAGGCCCCAAGCTGAAGACCTACTATGAGGGCGGAACTGACGCAGATGCCTACAACCACATGCTCAAGGCCGGCATAGCAGTGAAGTCTTCAGGACGCTTCTATTTCGACCTCTTCGAGGGCATCACCTTCGACTGGGACTTCGTAGAAGCACTGGCGAAGGCGCTGGGCTCCAAGGACGGTGCCGAGGTGATGATTCCAGGCTTGAGCGTGAACCGCCGCTTCTACCCCAACATGGAGAATATGAGCATCACCTGCCAGAACCCCGCTGCCTCCGACCCGCCACGGTTCGACATGTCTTTCAACGTCACCAACCGAGGGTTCTACTGCTCGCTTCAGAGCGATGTCTACCCTTACTTCATCGTCTACGAGAAAGGCAAGGACGAGGCGCTGCTGGAGTACGACCCGCAGCAGAAGGTGTCGTCATTTGGCAGCGGCACAAGCTTCAGCGACAGCTTCACCTGAACAGGCTTCGGCGATGGTGTGCTCAGGCGCGACACGGAGTACGACCTGGAGGTCATCATGATGACCAAGCCTAAGCACGTCCAGCCAGACATCCTCTGGCGAAGGCGCACCAGCTTCGAGGCGGCCTGGCAGCCCTCCATGCGCTTCCACGGAGCCTTCGCCACAGCACAGTGGCAGTGGAAGCCTGCCAACGAGGAGGCTGTGGCCGCCGGTGGCTACGAGCACTACGACTGGACCTTCCGAACCGTCGTTTCCTTCAATGAGACAATGCCTATCCACGACTGGGGATTCCAGGTGGCAGGCAAGGTGTTCCCCGTTGAGGGGCCGCCGCCCACCAACGGCACCAGCATGACCATTCCCGTGAGGTGGAAAATAAAGAACAGCAAGCGCAGCACACGTGTAATAACCTTCGAGCCATACATCAACGCCTTGAACCCGGCCACGGGATATGTGGAGCGATTCAACCAGAAGACCTTCAAGGCAATGCTGGAATGGGACGACAACTGGGTGCTGAAGGAGGTGGAGGACGAGCCGCGCACAGTGGGCGGCATTGACTACCTCGTAACCGGCTATGACTGGGACGTAGACTTCGTAGTGCCCGAGCAGGTGAACATTGATGGCCAGGGAACGCTCAGTTCACGCCGCAATCTGCCCGTCTTCTCACAGCCAGACACCACTCAGGTCCTGGAGTTCGTCATTGACCTTGACGAATGACAAACGGCATTACGCTGTCAATGATGTCCTGCTTGCGCTCCTGCAGGGTTAGTATTTGCTGCTCAAGGGTGTTCTCGCTGACAAAACGGTAGACGAAGACGGGACGGTGCTGGCCAATGCGATGAGCACGGGCAATGGCCTGCTCCTCGGCTGCGAGGTTCCACCAGGGGTCAAGCACAAAAACATAGTCGGCAGCCGTGAGGTTCAGGCCCACTCCGCCGGCCTTAAGCGAGATGAGGAAGAACTGGCAGCTGGCCGTCTGCTGGAAGTGGCTGATGACATCTTCTCGCCGGGTGGTCTGCCCCGTCAGCAGGTCGTAGCTCCAGCCTCGCCGCTTCATCTCGCTGCCCACACTGCTGAGCATGGTGACGTATTCGCTGAAGATGAGAACCTTGTGACCAGTCTCCTTAAGCGTCTCAAGCCTTTCAAACACCTCCTGCATCTTCCCTTCACCGTTGGCAATATGCCTGAGACGCTGCAAGGCGGCAAACATAGACATGCGCCTGTGGTTCTCTGGGGTGTTACCGTCAAGCCACTCATTGCGGGCTTTCGACAGCTCTGTGGCATAGAGCGACTGCTGCTCTTCGGTCATAGGACATACAATCACCTCATCCTGACGCGGTGGCAAATCGCTAAGCACCTGTTCCTTGGTGCGCTTCAGAAAGTAAGGCTTTATGATGCGCTGCAGCAGCTCGGCCCTTTGCTGTTCGAAGTGGCGGGCTATGGGCTGCACAAAGGAATTCTGGAAATGTTTCTCGTCTCCAAGAAGTTGGGGACACAGTATGCTCATCAGGCTCCATAGTTCCATGAGGTGATTCTCAACAGGCGTGCCGCTGAGCGCCAGTCGCCAGAGGGCCTTAAGTTCAGACACGGCATGGAATATTTGCGAGTGATGGTTTTTGAATGTCTGGCTCTCGTCCATCACCACAACGCCAAACTGCTGCTGCTGTAGGTAGGTGATGTCGCTGAGCAGCGTGCCATAGGTTGTCACTACCACGTCCCACCTCATCATGGCCTGCCGCTTCTTTCTGCGCAGAGCCGGGTCGCCAGTATAGCTCATTGCTGTCAATGAGGGTGCAAAGCGCTTCAGCTCTGCCATCCAGTTGTGGACCACCGATGCCGGTGCAATGACAAGCGAGGTGAGGAAGTCTTTAGTGCCCTGGCTACTGCCTATGCGCCCTTCGCCACACATCTCTTCCTCACTGAAAAGGCATCCAGCCTGTGGCTTGTGCTGTGCCTGCTTTGCCGTCTTCTTGTAATTCAGCAGCAGGGCAATGGTCTGAATCGTCTTGCCCAGCCCCATCTCATCTGAGAGGCAGCAACCAGTGCCACTTATGAAATTGTTCCACAGCCATACTAAGCCCGCCTGCTGGTAGGGGCGCAAAGTAAAAGACCCAAAAGCCATGCCAGCAGAACTATCTGCTCCCCTCCCTACAAGGGAGGGGCCGGGGGTGGGTCCGGAGGGGTCGGTGGTGAGACTGTTCAGGCCATCCACCTGGCTGCGGTGCCTCTTGAAGTGGTCGCTACAGCTCTGTCCCACAAGCAGCAAATCGCCATAGCGCTGCATCCATTCTTCAGGTATGAGCAGGCGCTCACCTGTTGGCAGCATGTATTCCTGCTCGCCTTGCAGAATGGCATTGCGCAGAAAGCTGAAGGGTATCCTCAGCCTACCGCCGTCAAGAACCACGGTGACGCGTGTCTGCAACCAGTCACCCTGCCACTCGTCGCTCTGCTCTACGCTCATGGGGCCTATGTAATACACTTCTTCTGAGGGCTGCACAACGCTGAAGCCCTACTGTCTGAGCTGCGGGCCATTATTCTTGAGCCATTCTACAAGCTGCCGCAGAGTGTCGAAGCGTATAATGCCATCAGTTGTCAGCCGGTCATCCGTCTTGCACAGTATATCAATATAATGTGCCTCCATAGTGCTGTCACGCATCTGGCGCTCAAACCTAAAGCTGCCATCGCTCTTCTCGCTAAGGATTACTCGTCCGCGCAGACGGCTATCGGGCGTGTATTCATTGTCGCCATATCTGAAGCTGAGCCTCAACAGCTTTCTGCCATCCAAGCTATTGTCAGTATTGAGCAATGGAGTGGGGTAGAGCACCGCATCTTCTACATCAAATCCTTCTGCTATGATTTCTGCCTTGGCCATATAGCGAATGACAAAACGATGCATGTAGTCATGCTCCATGCGCTTTGGAATCTCCACCACCTCCTTCTTCGTAAAAGGCAGCAGCAATTTGGCATTGAAACCTGGTGAGAGGAAATATATACAGCTATTAAGTATAAAAATGCCCGGATCGAAGGAGAGTACTGTCAGCTCGCATCCGGCCAGCGCCATCAGCTCTCCGTCAATGCGCAACTGCAGGCGGTAGCTGATGCCGTCGTCGCGACGCTGAAAGAGCATCACGGGCGTTACGCTTTTCTCTTTATTGACTACGAGGTGATTCTCAATATGAAGGGGCGAGCCGTCAGCAGGGGCAAAGAGCACTGGTAGACCCGCTTCAGCAGCCATAACCACTATTTTATGCAGCCTATGATCGGCCTGCCGCTTCACGTAGTCGCTCACCGTCTTGTCGTCGGTAGCCCAGAAGTCGCTCTCGTGCTTGTAAACCTTCTTGTTGGCATAGCGGACATAGAGATTACCAGGCAGCAACTCCTCGCACAGCGTCACTATCGGGCGCAAAGGTTCATCGTCGGCCATAAGCTCGCTTCTCATCCTTGGCAGCAGCGTCATGTAGCGCCCCAGCTCGGGTACGCGTCGCAGCTCGGCCCCAACAATTTCAAACGCCGGCTGTGGCCGCAGGACAAGAATCGCTGGCTTCTCAGCATTATCCATCGTTTCCATGATGCAAAGGTACGAATAAGCGAGCAAAAAGCAAAATGTTTTTTTGCTTTTTCGAGCGGAAGTACCTAAGAACGAAGTTCAAAGGTACGAATAAGCGAGCAAAAAGCAAAATGTTTTTTGCTTTTTCGGCAACAAAGGAGTACCGCCAGAGGTTGTCAGGTTGACAAAACACCGACGGGCAGGGCGTTTGCAACCTGTTGGAGGTTGTCAGAGGTTGACAGATGTTGTCAGAGGTTGAAAGAGGTTGTCAGAGCAAAGTCATTGAGTCTCCGCTCTGAAAGTGCAATAAATTTTTAAAACCACCTGGTTTTTTAAAAAAAGGCAATGCTTTTTCTTCAAATTCTCAAGAGTATTCAACCATAAAGCACTGCTTTATTTTCGTAGAGTACAACTTCAGCGTCGTAGAGTACAACTTCAGCATCGTAGAGTACAACTTCAGCGCCGTAGAGTACAACTTCAGACACGCCAAGTTCAACTTCAGCATTATGGACAAAACTCTGTCAACCTCTGACAACCTCTGTCAACCTCCAACAGGTTGCAAACCCTTTGCAGCACGCAGTTTTGTCAACCTGACAACCTCATATTAAAAAAATACAGTTGAATCGCTTTGAGTCAGTTAGAGGAGTTCACTTCTACTGGCCAAAGAAACCAGTTATAATAATGCATTTACTGACTGAATATCTAAATGGAGGGTTGCAGCAATGTCTTCAGCCGATTTTCCTGTCTGTATCAGCATCTTTACGAGTTCTCGTAGCTGTCCCTCCTTCTCGGCGAGCTGTCCCTCCTTCTCGGCGAGCTGTCCCTCCTTCTCGGCGAGCTGTCCCTCCTTCTCGGCGAGCTGTCCCTCCTTCTCGGCAAGCTCTCCTATCTTTTCTGCCAGGTCCCTTTCAAGTCCGTAAACCTTGCCTTCTTGTTCCTTGATGATGGAATAGTACTCGTCCTCCACATTCATGTTCTGACGCATCTCAATGTTCGATGCTGCCATCAAGAGGCGATGAATAATCGGCTGCATGTCGGTATCAGTTGTATATAACGACTTATCGTCAATGCTCAGGTAGTGTTGGTTTTCATGGCTAACATACGACTGGTCAAAAATGCTGAGTACTTTGTCCAAGCGGTTGTTGATTTTTCCGTGCAGACGAGGTATCTGTACAATGATGCTGTCGTGGTTGAGACTGTCAACGAACTTGTCGGGTATGCCCTGTGTAAGAGGCCGTCCGTCATAGTCGTATGCTTGGTGGCGCACATACACAACAGGCTCTTCAATGTCGCCAACGGTATGCCCCAGCAGGTAGACAGCCACCATGGGCAGCGCGTGGCGGTCGGGGCTGTCGGCCACAATATTCTTTGGGTTCTGGTAGTGCACTCCCAGATACTGCCGGAAACGTAGCGTTTCGGTGGGAAGCCACGTCTTCTGCAGCTCAATAAGTATGAGCTGCTCGCTGCCGTCTGGCTTTCTTACTGTGGCTCCGAAGTCTATACGGAAGATGGAGAGCACCTCCTTTTGCCCGTTCGTATATTCGTGTGGGCGTACCTCGACATTTACAATCTCTTTCTTCAGCAGAGCTGAGAGAATTGTACGGGCGATGCGCTCATCCTCCATGAGATATTTGAAAACTGTGTCGTAAATAGGGTTGGCAATGGATATCATGGCAGTCTATTTTTGTCTTGTTTGCAAAGGTACAAACAAAAATCCGTACCGCCAAGCGATTCGGATTATATTTTTCTTTGTTTCTTTCTTCCGTCTACAGAAAAATGATTAAATTTGCAGAGCGAAAATGAATCAAGAAAATGAGTGATTTCCTAAGCCAATTCCATAAGACGGCGTTCCGCTCTGTCAGTGCCCAGAAGGGTGGGGTGGGGAAGAAGCGAATACTGTTCCGCATAAGCTTCTACCAGGGAGCAACCGTCAGCGTGGTAGATGAAGCCGGCCAGCCCGTTCAGCCCGACTATAAGATGTATCAGGGCGAGACGTTCAACGTGCTGCGCATGATTGACAGCATAAGCAAGGAAAACGCTATGCGCATCAGTTGGGACACCACCAACGACAACAGCATACGTCTGCACGACTATCCCTACCTGCTCTTCGCCCTGCTGCGCTGCGACAACCTGGTAGATGAAAGCCTAAAGCCCCTGCGCGTCCTGTCAGAGCCAGCCACTGTGGTGCTCCGGATAACAACAAAGAACGAGCAGTGCACGCCAACGCTCTGCGCCCGCTGCCAGGGACAGCCGCCAATGGAGTTCCAGCCGCTGAGCGATGTCTTTGTGCTTGTAGGCGACACTATATGTCCCATTGCCTCGCTTGGCGAGAACTACCTGCGCATTGGCTTTTTCTGCGAGACGTTTCCCCGCCAGATGTTAGAACAGTACCTGTCGGTGTTCTACAGCTTCATAGACAACGTGGAGCTGGACTTTGAGGACTACACCCTAATCCGCAGCGAGCAGACCATAGAGACCGTGCCCACCATTATCATAGAGAAGGTGGATGCCGACATGGCTCTCTACCTGCGGCTCATTCAGGCCCTGCCCGACACCGATGCCGACTTTGCCAGCCGCTTCGACCTGACCTGCATAGCCACGCTTACCATGGAGCACCAGGTGCTGCTGCGCCGCATAGTGTTCAGCAACTCCATTCAGGACGAGGAGCAGCTGCTGAAGACCATCAAGAGCTTTGCCCCTACAAAGACGGCGGCCAAGGAGGTGTGGAGCGACGGCGGCGAGTTCATCATTCCGCAGGATGTGGCAGGCTCCTTCCTGCTGCAAGCCCTGCCACAGCTGGTACAGCACTATCAGCTGCTTGGCGTAGAGCAGTTGAAGGAATACAAGGTGAAGCCCATCAAGCCCAGTCTCAACCTGAAGCTGTCATCAGGCATTGACTTCCTTGAAGGCTCGGCCACTATAAGCCTTGGCAACGAGGAGATGTCGCTACGCAAGTTCCTGCAGCAGTACAGCAAGCAGAAGTATGTTACACTGAGCGACGGCCAGCGCGGACTCGTTGACGAACACTATGTGCACCGCTTGGAGCGCATCTTCCGCAAGGTGGAGAAAGGCGACCAGGTGAAGGTGTCGTTCTTCGACCTGCCCGAGATAGAGCAGCTGCTGGCAGAAAAACTCGAAGGCAAAACCTTCAAGCACTACCGCGAGTTCTACGAGGGCTTCAACAAGCTGGCTTCGCAGAAGCTGAGCACAAAGGAGGTCAATGCCAAGCTGCGCAACTACCAGAAGGAGGGCGTGAAGTGGATAAACTACCTCTACGAGAATAACTTCGGCGGCTGTCTGGCCGACGACATGGGCTTAGGCAAGACGCTGCAGACCATCACTATGCTGGCGAAGGTATATAGACAGAGAGGGTTTGGGGAAGGGTCTCTTATTATCATGCCCCGCTCACTGCTGTTCAACTGGCAGGACGAGCTTAAGAAGTTTGCACCGCAGCTTACTTATTACACCTACTACGGTTCACAGCGCGACCTTCAGGAGGCCATGAAGCATCAGCTCATACTTACCACCTATGCCTTGGTACGCAACGACATTGAGCAGTTCCGCCAGCAGCATTTCCACTATATCATACTTGACGAGAGCCAGAACATAAAGAACCTGGCTTCGCAGACCACCCAGGCCGTGCTGCTGCTTGAGGGCGAGCACCGACTGGCCCTGAGCGGCACGCCCATTGAGAACAACCTCACCGAGCTTTACTCGCTCTACCGCTTCCTAAACCCCGCCATGCTGGGATCCATTGACGACTTCAACCGCCAGTATGCCACCCCCATACAGCACCAGGCCGACAAGGAGGCCACCGAGGCCCTGCGCCGCAAGATTTTTCCGTTCATGCTGCGCCGCCTGAAGAAAGACGTGCTCAAGGAGCTACCCGACCGCATGGAGCAGACCCTCTACGTTGAGATGGAGCAGGACCACCAGCGATTCTACGAGGAGCGCCGTCGCTACTACCAGGAGGCTATTCAGAGCAGCATCAAGGCTAACGGCTTGGAGAAGTCGCAGATGATGATGTTCCAGGCCCTCTCAGAGCTGCGACGCATAGCCTCCGTGCCCGAGAGCCTCAGCGACGGCAGCATCGCCTCGCCCAAGATTCCACTTCTCTGCGAACAGGTGGAGGAGGCTGTGACAGGCGGCCACAAGGTGGTCATCTTCTTCAATTTCATAGCCGGCATAGAGCTTGTGGGCGAGCGCCTCACAGAGCTTGGCATAGACTATGCCACCATGACCGGCTCCACACGCGACCGAAGGGCCGTGATAGAGCGCTTCCAGAACGACAGCGGCTGCCGGGCCTTGCTCATGACTCTGAAGACAGGCGGCGTGGGCCTGAACCTCACCGTGGCCGACACAGTATACATCTTTGAACCATGGTGGAACAAGGCTGCCGAAGAGCAGGCCATAAACCGCCTGCACCGCATAGGCCAGAAGGCAAAGGTGATGAGCTATGCACTCATAACCCGCGACACCATTGAAGAGAAGATTCGCCTGCTGCAACAGCAGAAGAAAGACCTGGCCGACAGCCTCATCACCGGCGACCAGGCCATGACCAAACGACTCACGGAGGAAGACATAAAATACATCTTCGGACAATGAAACGACAAAAAGACCTCTTCGGATATACACCACCCGAACCAGTAAAGCTGCCTACTCTCATCCTGCATCAGCCCGACCCACAGCTGTGGCAAGAAACCGAGGATTTCCTCAACAGCCACTGCACAAAGGAAGAGCTGCTCAGGTATGCTGAGGCTCTGTATGCCTGGCTTTCTAATTTCGAAGTGATGCGTGCACCGGCCGACGGTAACCCTGTTATGGCTACCGAGGTGAACGTAATGACAAAGAGCAGCTCCTCCAAGGCAGAAATAGCCAGGGCTGTTGCCCTTGTGTTAGCCGACCACAACAATAAAATAGAATATCTTTCCTCGCTTACCGAGCAAATGCTCCAGCTGTGGCACACAGTGCTGCTCAATATCTTCGTAAGCCAGGAAACCGCCAAGAAAATACTTCAGGACAACAGAGAAATCTTCACCGAGGAGCGCATATCCTACTACCGCAATAGTATTGTCTGGGCACGCCCGGAACTGAAGTGGTTCACCATGTCCAGGTGTTTTTCTTTAAACAGCAGATACTCCTACTATCGCGAATACGAGACTTACATCTCCATTAAAAACACCATTCATGCCATCTTTCTGCCTTACATCTGCCCGGAGGCATTCCAGCAGGCTGAACCAGTAACTCAGCTGCCCGACGGCCATTGGCGCTTCGTGGAACTTGAAGCAGACAGCCATTCCCACTTCCAGCTCTTTCTCAGCCTCATGGCACAGAACGAGCTGCCGGTAAAGAAAAAAGGCGTTGGCATTACCGAAATGAAGCGGGCCCAGAAAAAGATGGCCCTTGCCGAGCTGTACCCAGGCGACGGCAACGAGTACCGGCAGAACGTGAGGGCCTACAGCTACCTGCAACTTCTCACCCTTCATGAGACATATATTTCCAAAGGTGCAAAACGTTCCTACGAAGACACTCTGCTAAACCTTTTCTCGTCGTTTAAAACCATAAGCTACTACCTTACTGGCATACTCTATCCGCACATAAAGGGCCTAAATCGCCAAATTACCGAATACGGCTATGAGGCAAAGCTCTGCCAAATGCTCATAAACTGGCTCCACGAAGTGCCTGAAGGATGGGTTTGCCTGCGCGATGTCATTGGGCGCATCTATGCCATAAGCAACGACCCGAATAAATCGCGCTACATTCCGTTAGTATATAACCCAAGCAATGAAGACTATTCCACAGACCTCAGAAACGAGTATTCTAATGCCAAAATCGCTGCCAGTTCCTACGTAATGGAGTTCGGCTATGGCGGATTGCAGATGTGCGCCCTGCTCTTAGCCAGCTTAGGCATGGCAGAGATAGCCTTCAACGAAGACAACCCCTGCCGCTCGCTGCCCTTTGAAAACGTGGAATACATGAGGCTCACTCCATTAGGCCGCTACGCCCTTGGCATTACCGACGAATACGAAGCCCCCAAGCAGCAGCACGAGGCCTACTTTGAGCTTGACCCCGACCGCCTCATAATCCGTTCGCTGGTCAATCCCAATCCCTACGCCCAGCTGCTGAAAGACACGAGTCAGCCCATCTCGCGCAACCGCTTTGAGACATCAGCACAATCGTTCCTGGCCAACTGCCACAGCCGTAGCGACGTGGAGTCAAAAATCAGCATTTTCCGCGAGTTCATTGCCGACAAGTTGCCACCGCTCTGGGAGCAGTTCTTCCAGCAGCTGCTGCAACACTGCCACCCGCTAAGCGATGACCTCAACAACTACCGACACTACAAAATAGACAAAAACAACAGCGACCTGATTCAGCTCATTACCACCAACCCGGAAATACGGCAGATGGTAATACGTGCTGAAGGCTACCGTCTGTTGGTGAAGTACGAAGACCTGCGAAAATTTGAGAACCTGCTAAAGAAACACGGCTACCTGCTGTAAAAATATCATAAACACCATGAAAAGAAAACCTATACTAATAATCCTTGCTTTTCTGTGGAGCATGACAATTGCTGCACAGAACACCATGCGCATACACTACAGCGACGGAAATCACAGCGATATTCCCATCAGTAGCATTGACAGCATAAGCTTCGTGGACAGCACTCCCAGCGAGGAAGAAGCCACCCTTGCAGGCACATGGGTTTGGGCTAACAGGGAGCGAGGCTACTACGAGGTGATCAACTTCAACGATGATTTCACCTACACAGGCTATGACAACTATTTCACCTACGGCTTCGACACCCAGACCTTCGGCTTCTACTCAAATTACGGGGTGATGCTTACGTTGTGGAGCAACGGCTACGGCTATCAGTGGCGCTACCAGTGGTTCATCACTGCCCTCACTCAGAACGCACTCAGTGTGATGACCCGCAACGGCCCCTTCACCTACTACCGCCTCCTGCCAGATGTGCTTCGTATCAGCATGTCTGGCGACATCATCTCCATGCCAGACGGCACCACCATTCTCTTCACTGACGGTGTGACCCTGACCACTACAGACGATGGCAGCCTGCAGCCCCTCCTTCCCGGCACTACATATATAATAATGTACAATGCCGATACAAACCTTACGTGGGCACGTAAGGTAATAGTAGGGTAGGGGTGCAGAGAGTTAACTCAGCTGCAACATTCTCTCTATTGGCTTAACAGCCTGTTCAGCAAGAGCGTGGTCAATCTCAATTGAGGGCCACTCGTAGCGCAGACAGTTGTATATTTTGATGAGTGTATTCATCTTCATATACTGACATTCGTTACAGGAGCACTCAAGGCCGCTCTCGCTAATCTCAGGCGGCACTGGTATGAATTCCTTATCCGGACATGTGCGCTGCATCTCGTGCAGAATACCTGCCTCAGTAGCCACTATAAACTGCTTGGTGGTGCTTTCCTGTGCATAGCGGAGCATGTCGGCAGTAGAGCCTTTAACATCGGCAACAGCAAGTACAGGAGCCTTACACTCCAAGTGGGCCATCACTACGGCATCAGGGTACTGCTTTTTCAGCTCGATAATCTTGTTTACCGAGAAACGCTCGTGTACATGGCAGCCTCCCTGCCATAGAAGCATCTGGCGGCCTGTCACCTCGTTGATATAGTTTCCTAAATTATAGTCCGGACCAAATATAAGCTTTGCGTCCTTTGGCAGCTGGTCAACCACCTTCTTAGCATTTCCGCTTGTCACCACCACATCTGTAAGGGCCTTCACGGCAGCGGTGGTGTTCACATAGCTTATCACCTGATAGCCTGGATGCTCTTCCTTGAACTTCTTCAAGTCCTCAGCCTTACAACTGTCGGCAAGCGAGCAGCCGGCGTTAAGGTCAGGGCATAGCACCGTCTTTTCCGGAGACAGCAGCTTGCATGTCTCAGCCATGAAGTGCACACCCGCCATAACCATCATCTTGGCATCAGTCTGAGCTGCCTTGCGTGCCAAGGCCAGCGAGTCGCCAACGAAGTCGGCCACTTCCTGAATGTCGCCTGTGGTATAGTAATGGGCAAGGATTATGGCATCCTTCTCCTCGCACAAGCGGCGTATCTCTTTCTTCAGCTCTTCAGCAGTCCACTGCTGTCCTGCTGCCGGGGCTTCATCAATGAAGCCCTGTTCAGTCCATTGCTTTTTCAACATCTTATTATTATCTCTTTTTTTATTTCTTTTCTTTTAAAATAGGTATGTATTGTATGATGTGCTGTGGATATGTGAAAAACTCGTATGTGTTTTTCTTGCTCATTTGTTTTTCAACTTTAGGTTTCAGTGTTTCCAACAGGCAGTGTTTATTTTTAGTGTCTGATTTTTAATTATTAATGTCAGTTATCCACAATTTCTTATTTCGGTGCAAAATTACTAAGTTTAAATCTTTTTCATGCAAGAAATGGTGGAAAACTTTATTATTTTCTATTCATAAACATGTGTTTTTCCAAGGTGTATAAAGTGTGCTGTTGTTATGCACAACGTTATTCACAGGTTTATCCACAATGTTTTTCACTGGTTTTACCTGTCGCCTGAACCGTAGTTTATTCTTCTGTTTTGTATCTCTGTGGCTTTGCGTTCAGAAGCCTCGGACAAGTGCCCCTTGAGATACTGCTCCATGATAAGGCCACCAATAGGCACGCCGTAGGTGGCTCCCCAGCCGCCGTTCTCCACATATACTGCCACTGCTATGCGTGCTGAGTCCATAGGTGCAAAGCCCATGAACACTGAGTGGTCGTGACCGCGGTTCTGAGCCGTACCCGTCTTGCCGCAGGGAGTGAAGTCATAGCCTGCCAGGCCTTTGCAGGTACCGCCGAGGGCTGCCGAGCGCATGCCTTTCACTATGTAGTCGTAGGCCCATTCAGGAGCCATGGTGTGGCGTGGCTGTGTATATATGGAGTCAAGGGTGTCGTTTTCTATCTCACGGACTACATGGGGGGTGATGAACCATCCCCTGTTGGCAATGGTGGCTCCCAGGTTGGCTATCTGGAGCGGAGTGGCGTTTACCTCGCCCTGGCCTATGGCTATTGAGATTATGGTGAGTCCGCTCCATGAGCCTCTGTAGGCATTGTCATAGAACTGTGCATTGGGAATGAGTCCACGCTTCTCGCCCGGCAGGTCGATGCCAAGGGGATAGCCGAACCCCATGCTCACCATGTAGTCTCGCCAGCGGTTCATGGCTGTCTGCACATTGCCGTATTTTGATGTCTTGCCAAGCATGTAATACAGTCCCCAGCAGAAGAAGCCGTTGCAGGAGGTACTTATTGCGGGTACTAAAGGCAATGGCGAACCGTGTCCGTGACATCCCACCCTGAGACCCTTGAACACGAAGCCGCGGTAGCAGGGATATGGCGTCTGCGGCGTTATGATGCCTTCGCTTAGAAAGGTTAGGCCTTGCGTTGTCTTGAAGGTACTGCCGGGAGGATATTGTCCCATGATGCTGCGGTTGAGCAGTGGCTTCCAAGGGTCCTGCCCAAGCAGTCGGTGGCTCTGGGAGCGCTGGCGACCAACCATGATACGTGGGTCGTAGCCTGGTGAGCTTACCATGCAGAGCACTTCGCCCGTCTGTGGTTCTATTGCCACTATGCTGCCTATCTTTCCCTCAAGCAGGCGCTCGCCCAGGGCTTGCAGGTCAAGGTCTATGGAGAGTGTGAGGTTCTTTCCCGGCACTGGCTTGCGGTCCAGCTGTCCGTTCATGTAGCGGCCCTGTATGCGTCCATGGGCATCGCGAAGCAGTATCTCCACGCCCTTCTCTCCACGCAGCTGCCGCTCGTAGAAGCGCTCTACGCCAAGCTTGCCTATATAGTCGCCGGGCTGATAGTAGTCGTCGGCCTCTATGTCGGCCGGACTCACCTCTGCCACGTCGCCAAGCACATGGGCAGCATAGGGATATTCATACTGCCTGATGCTGCGCCGCTGAACATAGAATCCGGGGAAGCGGTAGGCCTTCTCCTGAAAATAGCTGAAGTCCTGGTCGCTCAGCTGGCTAAGCAGCAGTTGCTGGGTGTAGCGTGAATATCCGGGATTTTTGTTGCGGTCGCGCATGGTTTCAATGCGCCTCAGAAAATCTTCGCGGCTGATGTTCAGCGTCTGGCACAGCTCAAGGGTGTCAAAGCGGTCCTTTGCCTCGTTTTCCACTATCATGATGTCGTAAGAGGGCTGGTTGTACACCATGAGGCGGCCTTGGCGGTCGGTTATTATTCCGCGTGAGGGATAGTCTATTTTCTTAAGGAAGGCGTTTGAGTCGGCATTCTTCTTGTAGTCATCGCTGGTGAGCTGAAGGGTGAATAGCCTGGCAATATATATGGTGACGATGAGCGCCGCAACGGCACCCACCACGTATTTCCTGTATTCCAGCCCGTAGTCCTTCATCTTGAGCGCGGTGCTATTTTCTCAGTCCTTCAATAGCAATGATGAGCATAAGGGTGACAATGGTGCTGCCACCTGCACAGCTGAGCCAGTAGGTCCAGTTGAAGAATGTGAACTGCTCGAGAGCGAAGTATGCAAGGCAGAACACCAGTGTGAGCAGCAGTGCCAGAGTGAAGAAGCGCCAGAATCCCAGCGTTGTGGCGGCAGCCCTGATATTGTCCTCGGCATCGTGAGGCAGCAGCAGCTCTATGAAGTATGGCTGTAGCAGTCCCGTCAGCGTGAGCGAGGCGGCAGCCACTCCGGGCGTGTTTGTAAACATGTCGGCTGCCAAGCCAAGGAAAAAGCTCCACAGCAGTATGCCCCATTTGGGGTAGCCCCTTCTGAAGCTGATGACGAAATATACGTAGAGCAGCGGCACGGCACAGTGGAACAGCTGTATGCGGTTCAGCATTAGTGCCTGAACCAGCAGCAGCGAAGCGAAGGCCAGAAGTCGGTATATTATAGTCATGCCATTCTGAGTGTCTGTGAGCTTTTTCTTTTCTTAGTGGTTGCGCAGTGAGTCGCGTGCGGCCTGTAGCAGGCTGTGGCGCTCGTCGTAGTCCATTTCACTGTTGTCTATTACAAACACGTCCCTGAGGTTGCCGAAGTCTGCTGACAAACGTATGGTGAGGCGGTAGGACAGTCCGTCGGCCGAGTTGCCTATACCTGTTATCTGGCCCACGGTGATGCCCGGAGGGAATATGGCCGAGAAGCCGCTTGTCTCCACCCACTGGCCGCTGTTGAACTGTGCATGCCGTGGCACGTCTTCCATATAAGCCAAGGCCGGGTTGCGCCCGTCCCACATCAGGTAGCCGAAGTACTGGCTGCCGCGTATGGCGCAGCTTATGCGTGAGTGGCTGTTTAGCAGGGGCAGCACCACCGAGTAGTGCTCGCCTGCCATATACACCACGCCTACCACTCCCATGCCGCTCACCACTCCCATGTCGGGCTTTATTCCGTCTCTCAGGCCGCGGTCAATGGTTATGAGGTTGTCGGGGTGGTCAAGGGTGCTTGCCACCACCTGTGCCGGCACGAGGTGCAGGTTGCTGTAGGCCTGCTGCATTAGGCTGTCGGTGGCAGCAGTATCTGGAGCCAGCTCGTGCAGCATGGCACGGGCCTTGCTCAGCTCCAGCTCTAAGCGGTAGTTGCGCAGGGCAAGGTCCTGTGCGCGGCTCTTCAGTCCGAAGTACTGCTCCACTCCCGACTGCCACTCGTATACCTTTCCTGCCACTGAGTTTGCCGACGATACCCACACACTGCCCTGATAGCTGTTGTAGCTGAACAGCAATGCCACACTGATGCCCTCCAGCACTATGAAGAGCAGCCAGTGGAAGGAGCGCGCAAGCAATGACAGTAGGTTTTGCATTCCTACAAAGCTCCAGTGGTAGTTATCTCATCAGGAACGAGAAGCGGTCAACATTCTTCAGGGCAATGCCAGCACCCTTTGCCACACTGTGCAGCGGATCCTCAGGCACACGGAAGGGAATGTTAATCTTGTCAGTGAGTCGCTTGTCAAGGCCGCGCAGCAGGGCACCGCCACCGGTGAGGTAGATGCCGTTGTGCACTATGTCGGCGTAGAGTTCGGGCGGTGTGTGCTCCAGGGCACTCAGCACGGCATTCTCTATCTTGGCCACGGTCTTGTCCAGGCAGTGGGCTATCTCCTGGTAGCACACAGGCACCTCCATAGGCAGTGCCGTGATGCGGTTAGGTCCGTGCACCACGTAGTCCTCGGGGCCCTCGTCGCCCAGGTCGGTCAGTGCTGCTCCCACGTTGATCTTTATTCGCTCTGCCATGCGCTCCGACACTTTCACGTTGTGCTGTCGGCTCATGTACTCCTGAATGTCGGCCGTGAGGTCGTCGCCGGCGGTACGAATGCTGTTGTTGCTCACTATGCCTCCCAGAGAAATGACGGCAATCTCGGTAGAGCCGCCGCCTATGTCAACAATCATGTTGCCGTCGGGAGCCTCCACGTCAATGCCTATGCCAATAGCAGCTGCCATAGGCTCGAAGATGAGGTACACATCGCGGCCGTCGGCATGCTCTGCAGAGTCGCGTACGGCGCGCAGCTCCACCTCGGTAGAGCCTGAGGGCACGCCGATAACCATTCTCAGCGAAGGCGAGAAGATGTGGTGGCCGGTATGCACCATCTTGATAAGTCCGCGCATCATCTGCTCGCAGGCAGAGAAGTCGGCTATCACACCGTCGCGAAGCGGACGTACAGTACGTATGTTGTCGTGAGTCTTCTCATACATCATCTTGGCCTTCTCGCCCACGGCTATCATCTTGTCCGTGCGGCGGTCCATGGCCACCACGCTGGGTTCGTCTACCACTATCTTGTCATCACTGATGATAATGGTGTTGGCTGTGCCAAGGTCCATGGCCAGCTCTTGTCGGAAACTGAAAAATCCCATATATAAGCCCCCTAAGTTAGGGGGTTGGGAGGTCTGAACGGCCCCCCAACCCGTCATGTTATACTTTTATTATTTATTTACAATCATTTATAATTAGTCCTGTTCAGACCCCCATCCCCCTAACTTAGGGGGCGAAGGAACCACTGGTTTATTGCCGTATCGTAGTGCGAGCTTACGCCGAATGCCTTTGCGGCAAAGTCGCGGCGCTGCTCAATAGTGGTATTGGCACCCTGGGCGTTCAGGATGTCAAGCAGTTTACCGTACTGAGCCTTGGAGGGTATTATCACCACGTCGTTGAAGTTCTTGGCAGCGGCGCGGATGAGCGATATGCCGCCAATGTCTATCTTCTCTATTATGTCCTGCTGCGAGGCCCCGCTGGCCACTGTCTGCTCAAAGGGATACAGGTCTACTATCACCAGGTCTATCTCCGGTATCTCGTATTGTGCCATCTGCTGCTGGTCGCCCTCGTTGTCGCGGCGGCCCAGTATGCCTCCGAACACCTTGGGGTGGAGCGTCTTCACCCGGCCGCCCAGTATGCTTGGATAGGTGGTGAGGTCCTCCACCTTCTGGCAGGGGTATCCCTGCTCTTCTATGAATTTCTGGGTGCCGCCTGTTGACAGGAAGCTGACTCCCTCTGCGTTGAGTTTCTTCAGCAACTCGTCAAGGCCGTCTTTATGAAACACTGAAATAAGTGCCGTCTTGATTGTTTTTGTCTCTGCCATAGCTCTATTCCTTTCGTTGTCTTTTTCTACAAAAATTGTTAAGGTTGCAAAGATAGCAAAAAAAGGGGAATAACAATCTGTTAACGACAACATTTTTTTTTTCCTTCTCTATTTTCCTGTCTTATGTCAGTTTTTTACTGTGGCACGTACAGTTCAAAATATGGCATGATGCTCTCCATGTAGGGTGTGAGTTTCTGCTGGTATGTGCGCCCCCAAGGGGTGGTGTACTGCTGGCTGTAGGTTATGATGAGCCTGTGGCGCGCCCTGGAGAGTGCCACATAGAATTTACGGGCCTCCTCGTTTACGTCGCCGTAGTTGTTGGAGAAGGCGCTTGGGTAGCGACCGTCTACAGCGGCATAGACAAACACCGTGTCGAACTCCAGGCCCTTTGCCTTGTGTACAGTGGATATGAACACTCTTTCGCCTGTGCTGCCCGAGCCGCAGAGGTCGGCTTCCTTCAGTGTTGACAGGTCCAGATAGTGGCTGTGCAGCTGTTCGGCAAGCGAGGTGCCCGATGCCGGGGATATCAGCTCGTGGTTTATGTAGTTCATGAGGTATCTTAGCTTTGGCAGCCGTGGAATGCGCCTCTGTTCAACCATGACTTTGTACACCCGTTCCAGCTCCATGCTCAGCAGCGGCTGAGGGCTGTCAGGCTTCTGGATGTAGAGGCTATTCACTGCGCTGTGATACAGTTCACCATATATATTACGGAAGCGGAGGAAGGTGTTGCGGTGAAGTCTGATGAACTCCATCTGCCGCCCTGTTATTGAGCGCGCCCTGTCGTAGCATTCCGTAGTCAGGCTGAGTGTTGCCATGATGTCGTCGTTGGCCAGGTGTGAGTTGTGGCCTTCCAGGTTCAGCTGCACCAGCAGGTCGCGCAGCTTGTAGCTCTTCTGCCGGGGATGGAGCAGGTGGGCCAGCTTCAGCGTGTCGAAATACTGTGGCCAGAGGCTGTACATGGACAGTCCTTGGGCGTGGTGCCTCATGTTGTGCTCCATTATCTGGTAGTCGTAGGTAGCGTTATGGCCCAGTATGGCGCTGCCCTTGGCAAAGTCCACGAAGCGCTGCAATCCATCGGCAGGGTCAAGGTGCTCATGCAGGCGGTACTCCTCAATGAGGGGGTTCTGCACATCGCCCAGCATGGGCGGTATGGGGCGGTCGGTGCGCAGGAAGATGTTCAGCTCGTCCACCACCCTGCCGCGACGTGTCTTTACAGCAGCTATCTGCACCACATCGTCGGCAAAGACGTCAAGACCCGTTGTCTCTGTGTCGAACACCACCAGGTCCTGCTGCTCGTAGGCCTGCACGAAGCGTGAGGTGTATGTTGTGTTGTCGTCACGGAGCAGGTCCGACGGTGTCATGGCCAGCTGCATCATCTCCCTAACGGCCTGTCGTGCTCCGCTGTTGGTGTTGTATATGCCCAGCCCTGTCAGCAGCTGTGCCCAGGCTATGAAGTCATAGTCCATAGCCACCACTCCAAGGTGGGCCAGCAACAGGCGCATGGGGGCTGTGGTAAAGAAGTCTACGCCTGAAATCTTGAAGTGGGGCACACTGCCCAGAGCCTTGCTCACTGCGTCGGCATCGCTGTTGAAGGGCACCACCACGGCTATTGTCTCGTCGCTGTGTTGCTCGTAGAACATTTTCACGGCATGTGCCACCATGGCGGCCTCGGCATCCGACGTGTCGGCGCAGACCAGCACCATGTCGCCCTTTTCCTGTTGCTGGCTGTTAGTGGTGGTGGGCAGCAGCTCCGTAGCTATACCAAGTTTTTTCTGCCCGTAGGTGTTGAGCATGTCAAGCAGGTAGCGGGGCGAGCGGTAGTTATGGTAGAAATTGTATACATGGTGCTCTCCGCACCGTTGTATCAGCATGTTCAGCGTGTCGGTCTTTGCCCCCATAAACGAGAATATGGCCTGCTGGGCATCGCCCAGGTACACCACAGTCACTGGCACTCCCGGCGTGGCTGCCGTGAAGCGGTCAATGATGGCTATCTGCAAGGGGTTCAGGTCTTGCACCTCGTCAACCTGAATCCACGAGAAGGGGGCGACCACACCATTCTTGCCTGTTGCCTCGTAGGTAAGCAGTAGCAGGTCTTCGAAGTCAATGAGGTCGTTCTGCCGTTTGTATTCCGAATACCTGCGGGCCACATTGAGAGCCGTGAGCATATTTTTTGCCTCAAGGCTTAGCAGCACCTCTCGTTCAAGGAAGTCGTCCGCGTTGCGGTATAGGCTGATAGTGCTTTCCTGGGTGTAGGGCAGAGAGAAGGCCTTGCACAGTTCTTTCAGTATCTTGCCTGGCAGTGCGTCGCGGTGAACTATCAGTTCCTTCGGATAGCGGTGTTCGCACTGGTGCATCAGGTGCTGTAGGTTTATCACCTGCGAATATCTCTGGCGCAGCTTTGCCTCTGCCAGCACTTTCAGCTCTTCCTCGCCAGTGAAGTCGGCAAGTATGCTTATGCTTGTGTCGGTGTCAATGACGGTGGTGTGGCCCGCAACGATGTTCTGCGAGAAGAGAAAGTGTGAGCAGAAACGGTGCACATTGCCCACGAAGAGGCTGTCTATACCCTCCACCGTGTTGCCGAGGCGCTGGCAGATGCGTTCGTGCATGCCCCTTGCCGCCCTGTTGGTGAAAGTGAGGCAAGCCATTCTGTCGAACGGCACGCCTTGGCTATAGGCCCATGCTATTCGCTCGGCCAGCACTGCCGTCTTGCCGCAGCCAGGCGGTGCCAATACTATATGGTAGCCGCCCGTGGCCTCTATCACGGCCTGCTGCTCTGCGTTGAAGTTATTTATGGCTTGTGTCTCCATCTTAAATATCATGCAAAGGTACGGAAAAACGGGCATAGTTCAAAAATAATTCTGTAGTTTTTAGATTACATTATTCACGGTTTTTTCTTTTTCACACTAATTGCCATTAATTAGACACGAATTTTTCATAAATTTATTTTTGAATAATTTATATTTAATTCATGGGCATTCATGTTTAAAAACCAAAGACATTCTATTAGACCTCGTAATTCTCATGAATAATTCAGGTTAGAATTATCTGGTCGCCACAGCTCGCTCGCTTTCTTCATTCTTGATTTTTCGCCTTGACTTTTTGACCATTACTGAAAAAAGTTGTGGAATGACTTTGGCTGTTAGTTTTTTTTGAGTACCTTTGCCGCCGTGTTTCGTAAGGAACACGACATTTTACTGCTCAATTTCTCACTCGAACTACCACCTCGAAACCGAGATTTTACGAGCAAGACCTAATACTCGTTGAAGCTGCGTCATAAGCGCAGGCTTCACCCATAGAGTATTAGGGGCTGTGGTAGGCCCGAGTGAGATATGGACGGGTCTGCGCTTTTTAGTGTATATACACTTCTGAGCCTTTTTCCCCAGTACCAAGTATACTTAGAGAAGTATATACACTACAACACTACTAATAATTACAACTAATTTTAAACACAATGAAAACAAAACTACTCAAATCAATGAGAGTGTTCCTCGTCGCAGCAGGGCTGTGCGCGGGGGCAAGTGCGTCGTGGGCAGATGCCACATTCGATTTCACCAACACATCCGTGTGGGGCAATCAAACAAGCGGAGGCAAAAGTTCAAATTACAAAACGTGCGCTGACGGCTCTGAGCATTGGTATCTTGCCGATGGAACAGATGCATCATCTTCATCAACCATTGCCGTTGGCATTAAGTTCGTTGAAGATGGGGCAAGATTCAATTATGGCGGCAATAATGCATTGGGTATCAATGCTGTTTATCAGGCAGCAACAGTTGATGTTGCAGAGAATAATTATATAAAGGTAAATGTGCCCGCAAGCCACAAAATCACGGTATCCGTTAATGACTACAATCGAACCTGCAATTTCTACAACGGAACTACTAAGCTTGGGTCGCTCAGTGGTACCGGCGATTATTCCTATACTAATGATACTGAAGACGGCATTACAGTAACAATTGCCTTTGCTGCAAGCAAGAACGACTATAAAACAGTTGCACTTAAAACTGTCGTTGTTGAAGATGTAAGTGGATTGCCTTATACCGTGAATGCTGTAGATGGAGAAGGCTCTGTTATTACTGAAATTACATCAGGATTTGCCAAAAGTGGTGATGACGTAAATATCACCGGCATCAATCAAGTTGTTTCCAAGGATGGCGTTTACTATGAATTGAATGACGATGCTGTTACTACTTATGGAAAGAGCTTCGTAATGCCGGCTACAACTACTACGTTTAACGTGTCCTACAAAGTAGCTTCTGACATTGTATATTTCATAGAAGGCGAGAAGATTTCTCAGGCGAAGAATTCTGACACTCACTCTGGAGGAGCTTATTCCCAATATATAGTTCAAAACAATGCAACAGCTCATAAAACCTTAAATGCAGGCGTATACAGTTTGTATGTACGTTTCGGAGAAAAGATTACTGCAAATCGGGCGATTAGTCCATTCCTTGGATCCACTTCAGGCGAACGGTTAGCAACAATTACTCAGCAAAAAGATGTTGAGTTGGCAACAACACCCGATGGAGAAGTTCCATTTACCGTGATTACGGACAATTCAGATATTGTATTTGGTAATAATGCTAATGGAGCATCCGTTGACTATCTTATTATAAGACGTACTGGCGACCTTCCTGCATCCGTTATCAAGAGCATCACCTCTGCAGGCTGGGCAACTTATTGCTCACCATATAATCTCGATTTCTCGTCTGCTATTGAGAACCTTGACGCTGCCTACATCGTGACAGGTGGTACCAGCGGTGTATTGACCAAGACGGAGGTGACAGGTGCAGTTCCTGCTGGTACTGGCCTGCTGCTTAAGGGTAATGGCGAGTGTGCAATACCTGTTGCCACAAGCAGCAATTTCGATGTTACAGCCAACAAACTTGAAGGCAAGACTGCTGAGTATGAACTGGCTGCTGAAGGTGGCTATGTGCTGATGAACGATGCTACCAACGGACTTGGTTTCTACCTGAACAGCAACTCCTTCACCGTAGGTGCCAACACCGCCTACCTGCCTGCAGGGTTTGATGCATCTGGCGCACGTCCAACATTCTTCTGGTTCGGTGACGACACTACGGACATTAATTCGGTCCAGAACTCAGGGGTAACTGTTAATGGATGCTACAACCTGAACGGTCAGCGTGCGGCTCAGCCTACGAAGGGACTTTATATCGTGAACGGAAAGAAAGTCATTAAAAAAAGGGAAAAGGAGGACATAACTATGAAAAAGATATATCAGAATCCGGAAATAAAGATTGTCAAAGTGCAGACAGCACAGATGGTAGCCGCATCCCCTGGCTACGGAGGCTCTACAACAGAGACTTCTGGTAACCTTTCACGCAGAGGTGGTTCTTTATGGGACGACGATGACGAAGAAGATTATTAAGAACTTTTGAAGGCTATAGTCCAAATGTCTATAGTTTGAGCGATAATGAGCTGCACGGCCAGCCCGTGAGGGTTTCGCCGTGCAGCTTTGTTTCCGAGTTCGCCCACATGATGGAGTTGAACGAGGAGTATTTTTTAGTAGTTTTGATAGCTGTCGCTGCTTGCAGCCGGCATGGTTGCAAAGGTTTGTGCAGCATATCATTTTCTTAGATTTCCGAGCCTTAATCCGCGAGGACTCAGGCGAAGCATAGTTTTAAAAAAGTTAGAAATGGCGGTCCGTCCGTGAGGATGAGCCGTCATTGCATATTTATTTATCCGCTCATTTACGGTTTTGACCTACGTTTACTATTTCTCCTTTTGCAATGTTTCCATGAACTCTTTCAGCCTGAGTAATAGCAGCTGTGGAAAAGTTATGTCGCGCAGTACGTTGAAGTGAGAATCGTCCGACACCACCCTGCCTCGACAATGAGGCAAGCAGGCAATTGGTGTTGAGCACGATTCTCCTATTTGGCATATTTGTATGGCGTGCGAAGATGTTCTTTCAATATAGCTTCGTTCTTCTCGTTGTCCCACTTTCCTTCTGGAAAAATTGCTTTTAGAAGGAAATGAAAATGAGCCGTTGAAAATTATTTGCGTGAAGAGGCTGGCAGTTTGGAGAAAAAGCACTACCTTTGTGGCAGAATTTTGAGTCAAGCAGGATAATTAGAATGACCATGACAAAAGAACTGCAAACCCTTTACCGCCAGTGGAGCGGTAATGATGCCGAGAAGACAGAGAAGCTGGCTGGAGCCGGCAGCAACCGTGCCTATTACCGTTTGTGGCACAAAGATAGCGGTGAGACTGTGATAGGCTGCGTTGGCACCAGCCGCGAGGAGAACCATGCCTTCATAACCCTGGCCCGCCATTTCCACGAGGGCGGACTTCCTGTGCCGCAGGTGTTGGCAGTGAGTGCCGACGAGATGTGCTACCTGCAGCAGGACCTGGGGGCCCGTTCGCTGTTTGATGCCCTGCAGCAGGGGCGCGGCAGCGGCGGAAACTATAACGAGGAGGAGCGCCGGCTGCTGTCCGACTGCATAAGACAGCTGCCGCGGATACAGTATGAAGGGGCGCGGGGACTGGATTTCAGCGTGTGCTACCCTCAGCCAGAGTTTGACAGGACGAACGTGATGTTCGACTTGAACTACTTCAAGTACTGCTACCTGAAAGCCACTGGCATTGACTTTCACGAGCTGCGGCTTGAGGAGGACTTCCGGCTGATGGCGGAGAATCTGACGGGGAAACAGTGGGACACATTCATGTATCGCGACTTCCAGGCCCGCAACGTAATGCTTACTCCAGAGGACCGGCCTGTGTTCATAGACTTCCAGGGCGGACGGCGCGGACCGGTATACTACGACCTGGCATCGTTTCTCTGGCAGGCATCGGCCCGCTATCCTTACACGCTGAGGCAGGAGCTGCTTGACATCTACTACGAGGAGGTAGCCGGTAAATATGGCACGAAGCCGTCGCGCGAGGAGTTTGGCAGAGAGCTGATGCCCTTCGTGCTGTTCCGCCTGCTTCAAGTGCTCGGTGCATACGGCTTCAGGGGCTACTTTGAGCGAAAGCAGCACTTCATTGACTCCATACCTCCGGCTCTTGACAGTCTGCGCCAGATTATTGAAACTCATGATTTCCCATACCCAACGCTTGTTGACGTTATCAAGCGGCTAACAAAGAAAAAGCTGACGGTAAGGGTGAACAGCTTCTCCTACAAGAAAGGCATCCCCCAGGATGACAGCGGGCACGGTGGCGGGTATGTCTTCGACTGCCGCGGCACCAACAATCCCGGCCGCTACGAGCAGTATAAGAAGCTGACAGGCTTGGACCAGCCCGTTATAAAATTCTTGGAGGACGACGGCGAGATACTCAGTTTCCTTGACAGCGTATACACCTTGGCCGATGCCCATGTGAGGCGCTACATAGAGCGGGGATTCACCAATCTTATGTTCTCCTTCGGATGCACAGGTGGTCAGCACCGCTCTGTATACAGTGCCCAGCATCTGGCCGAGCATCTTCACCAGAGTTTCCCCGAGATTGATGTGCTGCTATGCCATCGCGAGCAAGGCATAGAGCAGCGATTCCTTGGTATTTAGACTATAGGCAGGCTTATGCCGCATATCTTCTGGTAGACGTCAAGGGCATAGACATCGGTCATGCCGCTGATGTAGTCCACCACAGCCATAAGGCGTGTCTCCAGGTCTTCGCTGCCGATGTCGTACTGGCTGCTGACGCGCCCTATGAGCTGCTGTGAGTAGTAACGGTCGGGATGCTCTATGGCCTCCACCATAAGCTCCATGAGGGTAGCCATGATGCGGTAGCCTGACAGCTCCACGTCGAGCACTGGCTGGCTCTTGTATATGCGCTGCCTTGACAGAGAGGCACACTGCTTGTAGGCCAGGCGCTGAGGCTCGGAGATGTTGTCTATCAGCGAGCCGCTGAACGTGCCAGCCATGATTTCCTCCTCGTGGCCCATGAAGGTGTTGACGCACTCATTCTCAAGCTTGCCAATGACGCAGGCCCTTAGATATTGTATCTTCTCGTTGGGGTCGGACAGCAGCTCGTCGCTGATACGCCTCTTGATACGCTCTTGCTCCTCTTGGCCGAAGAAGCTCAGCATCAGCCCTGCTGTCTCGTCGTAGGTGAGAATCTTCAGCTTGTAGGCATCCTCAAGGTCCATTATCTCGTAGCAGATGTCGTCGGCAGCCTCCACGAGGTATACCAGCGGGTACCTGGCCCAGCGCTCCGGTTCGCCTTCCTGGCTGATGCGGGGTATGCCCAAACGGTTGGCCACTGCTATATACGACTCGCGCTCTGAGGTGAAGAAGCCGAACTTCTTCTTCGTAGACGATGTAGCGGGGAAGGGATATTTCACTATGCTTGCCAGGGTGCTGTAGGTCATGGCGAAGCCGCCCTGACGGCGTCCCTTGAAGCTGTGGGTGAGCAGTCGGAAGGCGTTGGCATTGCCGTCGAAGCAGGTGACGTCGGCCCAGAAGGCTGGCGACACCAGACTCTGCAGGTAAGCGCCCTTGCCCTCAGAGAAGAATGTCTGTATGGCCTTCTCGCCCGAATGGCCAAAAGGCGGGTTTCCCAGGTCGTGGGCCAGGCAGGCCGTAGCCACTATCTGCCCTATCTCCGGCACCAGGGTGTCGCGAAAGGAGGGATTGAGCTGGCAGAGGCGGCGAGCCACGTCGTTGCCGAGCGACATGCCTACCGATGCCACCTCAAGGGAATGGGTGAGGCGGTTGTGCACAAACACGCTGCCAGGCAGGGGAAACACCTGAGTCTTGTTCTGCAGACGGCGGAAAGGGGCCGAGAAGATGAGCCGGTCATAGTCGCGCTTGAACTCCGTGCGGTCGTCATGGCGCTCAGGGTGCCGGTGCTCCTGGCCTAAGCGGCAGTTGGAAATAAGTTCTGTCCAGTTCATAAAATTACAATTCTATCATCCCTTCAAAGCGTATTGAGTCGCCACGCAGATTGCCCTTGAGAACGGTAGCCCCGTTATACATGAAACCTGAAAAGACCAGTTTTCCGTCATCATCCATTGCGTTTATTCTTCCCGTCACGGCATCAATGGCGGCTTTGAAGTCCTCGCCGTTAATATTAACGCTGCTTTCACGGCCAAGGGATGTAACAATGATTACGGTATCGCCACGACTATATGGGTAGGTGCCGCCTATGTCAGCCCACACCTCACCCTCATTCTCATCCGGTTCTGCTTCGTAAACAACAGGTTCGTTGGCAATCACTTCCGCTTCCGGCAGTTGTCCATCCTGGCTGTCAGCCGTCTTGCTGCTCTTGTCACAGGCAATGAAGGACATTACTGCCGCGGCTATAAGCACCGCAACTATACCGTTGGCTCTTTTCATCATTAGTTCCATGGCTTTCAGATTGCAAAGGTACGAATAAAAACCGACAACGGCCCTATCTTTTCCTAAAAAAATAAAGTTTGTGCCGATAAGGCCGAGTAAACAAATAAAAAATGTTAAGCCGAAGCGGATAACTCCCAACTCCTAACTCCTAACTCCTAACTTTTTACTAACTTTGCAGCGATTTATGTCTAAGAATCTGTACATCATCAGCGGCTGCAACGGGGCGGGTAAAACCACGGCCTCCTATACCGTGTTGCCCGAGATTCTTGGGTGCAAGGAGTTTGTAAATGCCGATGAGATAGCCCGCGGCCTGTCACCGTTCAACCCCACGAGCGTGGCAATAGAGGCAGGGCGACTGATGCTTCAGCGCATAGACGACCTTTTGGCGCGTGACGAGAGTTTCTCAATAGAGACGACTCTGGCCACGCGTTCTTACGTTAACCTGGTTCACCGTGCCAAGGAAAGGGACTACCGCGTGAGCCTGCTCTACTTCTGGCTGAACAGCCCGCAGCTGGCCATGCGCAGGGTGGCCGAGAGGGTGGCCAAGGGCGGTCACGACATCCCTAAGAGCACCATTACACGCCGGTATGCCGCCGGCATAAACAACCTGTTTACGCTGTTCATACCGCTTGTGGACTACTGGGGCATCTTTGACAACAGCGAGACACCCCGTCGCACCGTGGCCACCGGTGGGCTGAATGCCAAGACAGAAATACTGGAAAACATTTCATACGAAAAAATAAAGACTTATGTCAAATAGAGAGGTTAAGAATTTTACCCGCAAGCTTGAGTCTGGGTTGCGATTGGCCGAGAAGCGGATGCTGGAGGAGAAGGCGCTCCACGATGAAACCATCGTAGTGTCGGATGCCAACGGAGGCTTCGAATACATACCAGCAAAGGAAGTGCTTGCCACGTTTTAAGAAAGACTATACCACAATGGACATAAAAGTAATAAACCGCAGCCACCACCCGTTGCCCGCTTACGCCACAGAGCAGAGCGCTGGCATGGACCTGCGAGCCAACATTGACAACCCTATAGTGCTGCATCCCATGGAGCGCAGGCTCATTCCAACGGGGCTGTTCATTGCCCTGCCGCCAGGCTACGAGGCCCAGGTGCGCCCCCGCAGCGGACTGGCACTGAAGCATGGCATAACGGTGCTCAACGCTCCCGGCACCATTGATGCCGACTACAGGGGAGAAGTGGGCGTGCTGCTGATAAACCTGTCAGACGAGCCTTTTACCATTGACGACGGCGAGCGCATTGCCCAGATGGTGGTGGCAAGCCACGAGCAGGCAGTGTTTCAAGAAGTGCAAGCTCTTGACGAGACAGAGCGTGGCGCTGGAGGATACGGGCACACGGGAGTGAGTTGATAGTTGAGTTTTGATAATTGAGATTTCGGGCATGAAGAAAATTCTGATGGTGCTTGTTTTGTTTATGGGTAGCATGATTACCATTACTGCCCAGACAGGAGTTGCCATGTCTTCTCCCACTGCCAACACTGCCCGCGAATACGACATACTGTTCCACGAGGCCATGCTTGAACGGCAGCGCGAGCACCACGATGCCGCCTTCGACCTGCTGAACCGCTGCCTTGAGATAAAGCCCGACGCTTCGGAGGCATGCTTCTTCCTGGCCCTATACTACTCGGAGATGGAGGCTCCGTCATACCAGGACTCCACCTTCGTCAAGAAGACGCTGGCACTGCTGGAGCGCGCAGTGGCAATAGAGCCGGGCAACGCCACCTACATGGAACACTTGTACAGCGCCTATATATCAAACCGCCAGTACGACAACGCCATAACGGTACTTGAACAGATGTACGAGGCCGACAAGGGCCGCGTAGAACTGCTTGACATGCTGTACCGCCTCTACGCCCATGCAGAAGACTACGAGAGGGCAGTGTCTGTGCTTGACCGCAAGGAACTTATCGACGGCCCGTCGGAGGCCCTCACTCTTGAGAAGTGCCGCCTGTATATCACCATGGACGATGCCGACCGCGCCATAAGCGAGGTGCGCCTGCTCACCGAGCGCTATCCCTACGACCTGCGCTACCGCACTCTGCTGGCCAACACCCTCCTTGTTACCAACAACGACGAGGAGGCCTACAACATTCTGAGCCAGGTGCTGGATGCCGATGCCGGCAACGTCAGCGCACAGCAGGTGCTGCGCAACTACTACCTGAGGCACGGCGACGAGGAGGCTGCCGACTCGGTGAACCACGTCATTCTGCTTAACCCGTCTACCAGTGTCAGCGACAAGATAGACCAGATGCGCCGCATCATCATTGAGAACATACAGCAGCAGGGCAGTGACAGCACTGTGGTGCTCACTCTTTTCAACGAGCTGCTGGCTCAGCCCAATCCGGATGCCGATATTGCCGAACTAAGGGCTGTCTATATGCAACTGATACAGATGCCGGAGGACAGCATCACGCAGGCCTTCGACTATGTGCTTAGCCTCAACCCGGCACAGGCATCAGCCCGACTCGTGCTTGTGCAGCAGGCCTGGCAAGCCGAGGACGACGACCGCATAATAAGCCTTTGCCAAGAGGCACGCCAGTACAACCCTGAGGAGATGGCCTTCTACTACTATCAGGGCATGGCCTACTTCCGCCAGCATGACGTTGACAACGCCCTGGAGGCCTTCAGCAACGGCATCGGCGTCATCAACGAAGACAGCTCGCCCGAGATAGTGAGCGACTTCTACGCCGTCATGGGCGACCTGCTCCACCAGAAGGGACGTGTCAACGAGGCCTTTGCGGCCTACGACTCATGCCTGCACTGGAAGGCCGACAACATAGGGTGCCTGAATAACTATGCCTACTACCTGAGCCTGCAGAACCAGCGCTTGGACGAGGCAGAGCGCATGAGCTACATCACCGTGAGGGCTGAGCCAAGGAACACCACCTACCTTGACACCTACGCCTGGATTCTCTTCATGCAGCAGAGGTATGCCGAGTCAAAGGTGTATATTGACCAGGCTCTTCAGAACGATGATGACCCTGACGCCGTGATACTGGAACATGCCGGCGACATCCACGCCCTGTGCGGAGACACGGAGGGTGCCGTTACATACTGGGAAAGGGCTCTCGTGGGCGACCCGCAGAACAAGACTCTCAAGAAAAAGATAAAACGAAAAAAATATATAAGAAAGTAATGAAAGCATCAGCATTTTTCAAAAGCATTGCACTCTTGATGGCAATGCCACTGGCCTTCTCTGCATGCCATACGCACAAGGTCAACCAAGAGCCCGTACCAGTGGACTCTGTCAGTGTGGGACTGGTGACAAGAGTTGACACCATCACCACTTCAGGCTTGGATGTGGTAAGCTCTAAGCTGAAGTTCAGCGTGGCTGTGGGCGACCAGCAGCTCTCACTGACTGGAAACCTCCGCATGCGCCGCAACGACGTGATTCGCCTGCAGCTCATGGCCTTCGGCTTCGTTGAGGCTGCCAGGATAGAGTTCACCCAGGACTATGTGCTCATCATTGACCGCATCAACAAGCAGTATCTCATGGCTCCATACTACTATATAGAGTTCATGAGGAAGAGCGGCATAAACTTCCACACTCTCCAGGCCCTCTTCTGGAACGAGCTCTTTGCACCAGGCGAGCAGGATTTGCACAGCGATGCCGTGATGTCGAAGTTCCATACAGAGGACCTTGGCGACGGGGAGTCGATTATCAGCTATGAGGACGGCAACGGCAACGACATCCGCAGCAGGATGTTCTACAGCTGGCTGGTGAACACCATGACGGGCCGCATAAAGATGTCGAACATTCTCTACCGCGACGACGAGAAGGGCAACTATTCGCTCAACTGGGACTACCGTGAGTACAAACCCCTTACCAACAAGCTGTTCCCAAGCGACATGATGGTTACTCTGACACTGCCGCAGAAGGAGATAAAGCTGGGCATCAAGCTCAACTACCTGAGCACCGACGGTGACTGGGAGTCGCGTACCCGCGTCAGCGACAAGTATCGCGAGGTGGACTTCGAAGAGATTCTCCGCCGCTTCATGGCTCTGTAGCAAAGCTTAAGGGGAGCTGCCTATGCAACGTTGGCTTTTATTGCTGCTCATGGCGGGCATGGTGCTCTTTGCGCCTGCCCAGAGGCGGCGTGGCCAGCAACAGAGGAGGCAACCCTCACAGCGTGAGCAGCTGCAGCAACAGCAGCAGAGGCTCAGGCAGCAGCGCCAGGCCAACCAGCAGCGGCAGCGGCAATTGGAGCAACGGCTTCAGACCACTATGCAGGACGTAGAGGCCCTGGGCAGTGAGATTCAGGACAAGGAGATGACAATAGACAGCATCCGCCTGTGCATTGACACCCTCAACGTGAACATTGCCCAGCTTGACTCACAGCTCACCGTACTCCGGGCTGAGCTGGAGGAGCGGCGGCAGCACTACATACAGTCTGTCAGGTATATGTACCGCAACCGCAGGGCACAGAACCAGATGATGTTTGTGCTCAGCGCACACAACGTGAACCAGATGTACCGCCGCATGCGCTTCATGAACGAGTACACCACCTTCCAGCGGGCGCAGGGTGAAGCCGTGAAGCAGAAGCGTGAGCAGGTGGAGGCTAAGCGCACACAGCTGAACCAGGCCCTTACACAACTTAGCACTCTGCTTGCCCGCAGCGAGAGCGAGCAGCAGCAGCTGGAGCAGAAGAAAGAGCAGCAGCAGCACCTCGTGGCCAGCCTGCAGAGCGAGCAGCAAACCGTGCGCCGCCTCATTCAGCAGCAACAGCGCGAGGAAGCTGAACTCAACGCCCAGATAGACCGTCTGATAGCCGAGGAGCTGGAGCGGCAGCGGCGGGCTGAGGAGGAACGCCGTCTGGCCGAGCAGCGCCGACGCGAGGAAGAGCAGCGCCGCCGGCAACAGCAGCAACAACAGGCTGCTGCCAACAACACCAACCGCAACAACAATAGCGGCAACAGCAGGAACAGAAACGCGAACAGGCGGGGAAACAACAGCGGCAATGTCAGTGCTGCCACACCGTCGGCACCGTCACCGCCATCGGCCGACCAGCAGCTGACGGGTAACTTTGCCAGCAACAAGGGCCGCCTGCCAGTGCCCATCACGGGCAGCTACCGCGTGGTGCGCAGATACGGCACATACACCATGTCGGGCGTCACGCTAAACAGCAACGGCGTGCACCTGCAGGGGCAGGACGGCGCCAAAGCCCGCTGCGTCTTCGACGGCGAGGTGAGCAAGATTTACAATCTGGGCAGCGGATATGTAGTCATGGTGCGCCACGGCAGGTACATCTCTGTCTACTGCAACCTTTCTTCCGTCTCTGTCAGTGCAGGACAGAGAGTGACTACCAACCAGCTCCTTGGAGCGGTAGGTTCAAACCACACCCTTATCTTCCGCCTTCAGAACTGGGAACGCACCCTTGACCCGAAGCAGTGGATAAGGAACCTCTAAACTCTACACTTTAAACTCTAAACTGGCGAAGAGCTTCCAGTAGATGTCAAGGGCGCTCTGAATCTCGCTGATACATATAAATTCATCGGCAGAATGCGAGCGCGACGACTCGCCCGGCCCAAGCTTCAGCGAGGGGAATGGCATTAGCGCCTGGTCTGACAGCGTGGGTGAGCCAAAGGGCGTAAGGCCCAGCTCCCGGCAGCGCTCCACCAGCGGATGGCTCCCGTCTATCGACGAGGAATGCAGGCGGAACGAGCGCGCCTCAAGGCGGCATTTCTTCATCTGCTGCTGCAGAAAATCAAACACTTCTTCGTTTTTGTAAAGCTCATTGGTGCGCACGTCAAGCACAAAGTGCAGACTGTCGGGCACCACATTGTGCTGTGTGCCACTCTGCACCACTGTGACAGTCATCTTCGTTGGACCCAGCAGGGGGCTTACGCGCTCAAAGCGGTAGTCGCGCAGCCAGACAAGGTCGTCAAGGGCTTCATAGATGGCGTTAACACCCTCGTTGCGAGCGGCATGCCCGCTGACGCCGGTGGCATAGCCGTCAATCACCATCAGTCCCTTCTCGGCCGTGGCGGGCTGCATGCCCGTAGGCTCGCCAACAACAGCGGCATCAATCTTTGGAAGCAAGGGGAGGGCGCGTGCTATGCCGTCCTTGCCGCCGATTTCCTCCTCGGCCGATGCCAAATATATAATATTGTACGCACGTTCATTATTATTATTATTATCTGCCACCATCCGCCTGTAGGTCATGAGCAGCGCCATCAGCCCCCCTCCGCAGTCGTTGGAGCCCAGCCCGTAGAGGCGGTCGCCCTCTATGGCCGGTGCGTGCGGGTCTCTTGTCCAGGTGCTCACCGCCTTCACCGTGTCTATATGAGCATTGAGCAGCAGCGTTGGCCGCTCGTCGTTGAAGTCGGGGCACACGGCCCAGATGTTGTTGCCCTCGCGGCGGGGCTTGAGGCCCCACTCCGTCATCTGGCCCTCAAGAATGTTGGCGGCCTCAGCCTCTTCGCGGCTTACCCGCGGCACGGATATAAGGCGGCTCAGCAGCCTGACGGCATCGTCTAAGTAGTTTGTCATCATGCCTGCAAAAATACTAATAATTCTCAAGACTACGGCATAATCAGTGCGAAATATTGCAAAGACTGCCGTCATTTTTACTGAATTCCAGTATGAAGGTAGTGGCAAAGCCATTCCTGCGCTTGTCGGAAAGAGTGAGATTGCCGCCTTGCTGAATCATCATGCGGCGTGACAGCGAGAGGCCTATGCCGCTGCCTGTGCGCTTGGTGGTGAAGAAAGGCACGAAGATGCTCCCTGCGGCCTCGGCAGGAATGGGTTTCCCGTCGTTGCTGACAAACAAAGCGCTGTCAGTATACTCCGTGGCTATGCTGGTGGCTCCGGCCTCAATGGCATTTTTGACAAGGTTGATGAGTATCTGGCGCAGCATGCTTGGGTCGGCGCTGACGGCAAATCCGTCAGCCACACTGTTTTGCCAACGGATGGCGGGATAGAGCAGGCTGACGTCTTTCAGTATGTCGGTCAGCCGTACCTCCTCTATGGCAGGCTGCTGCAGGTCTGACAGCTTGCGGTAGGAGTCGATGAAGGTGTTCAGGTGGCGCGAGGTGTTATAGATGGTCTTGATGCCTTCTTCCAGCGGCGTGCCCTTCACATCGGCCCGTCCGAGCATGGTCTGGCTGATGCTGGAAATGGGAGCCGTGGCATTCATAATCTCGTGGGTCAGCACGCGGGTGAGCCGCTCCCACGACTCTACCTCGCTTTTGCTTACCAACAGGCGAATGTTGTCGCCCAGCTGGTTGAGCGCCTCTTGCATGGCCCGTTCACCGGGCAGCAGTCCGATGGTGGACAGCCGGAACGTGAAGTCGCGATTACGAATGGCTTCTTGCATCAGGTAGGCCCGCTGCTTCAGTGAACGCTGCCGGCGCACAAGCCAACACATGAAGCTGACAATGACAACACCTACTAATATATACCACATAGCGGAAATGTCTTTCTACTCCCCTCGCCCTTTGGAGAGGGGCTGGGGGTGAGGCTTCTCATCTTGTTATACAGTGTCTGCCTCGTAATGCCCAAGAGTTCTGCCGCCTGTGTGAGGTTGCCGTGGCAGTGGTCAATGGTGCGGCGAATGTGGTCTTTCTCCACTTCGTCAAGGCTGACAATCTCGTTCTGCATGTCCAGCACATCCTTCAGCTTGCGTATAAGCTCGTCGTTGTCCCATGGCTTGGTGATGAAGTCGGCGGCTCCGCTCTTCAGGCCTCTAACAGCCAGCGCGATGTCGGCGTAGGCCGTCAGCAGCACAACGGGAGTCTGCGGGTGGTGCTTGCGTATGGTGCGCAGCCAAAGCAGCCCCTCCTGTCCGCTGTTCACGCCAAGCGTGAAGTTCATGTCAAGAAGCACAAGGTCTACCTCCTCCTGTGCCATTTTCTTCAGTATGTCATCAGGGCGGCTTAGCGTCACTATGCGGCTGAACAATGAGCTCAGGCAGAAGCGCAAGGCTGTCAGCACGGCCTCGTTGTCGTCTACGACGAGTATGGTCTTGTCGGGTTTCATGACTGCAAAATTACTAACTTTTCCCCAATCGTCAAATAGTCATACCCAAAAGTGTCTAAAAATTAGACAATCTGCGCCTTGGCGCTTCGCTAAATGATAGATGGTAAATAAAAAAATGATAACTTTGCAGCACAAATCAAGTGACGACATGGACAGAATCATAGAGAGGAAACGTGGGTTCCAGTGGAAGAAGCACTGGCCCTGGGTGGCCGGTGCCGCCTTCTTGTTGTTTGTTGTTTATTGGTTGTTGTTTGCCAGCCATGCCTCCACACTGCGCGTCAGTGCCGAAGACATAACCATCAGTGAGGTGAGCCGTGCTGAGTTCAAGGACTACGTGCGCACCAACGGGCAGGTGCTGCCCATTCAGGTGGTGCAGATATCTCCTGAAGAGGGCGGCATCGTGGTAGAGAAGGTAGTGGAAGAGGGTACTATGGTTCACCGGGGCGACATCATAGTACGCCTGAGCAACAGCAGTCTTGACCTTCAGATTCTGAATGCCGAGGCAGAGCTGGCCGAGAAGCAGAACCTGCTGCGCAACACACAGGTGGCCATGCTGCAAGACCGCCTGAACAACCAGACGGAACAGGCACAGCTTGACATGGACACTCAGCGCAAGCAGCGCAACTACGAGCAGTTTCTGCAGCTATATGAGAGGGGACTCGTCAGCAACGAGGATTTCCTTCGAGCCCAGGAGGACTATCAGCTGGCGCAGCAGAAGCGCTCGCTGATAAGCCGGCGCCTGCAGCAGGACAGCATATACCGCACGGTGCAGATGGACCAGATGGAGGACAACCTTGACAACATGCGCCGCAACGTGGTGCTGGTACGCCAGCGCAAGGACAATCTTGAAGTTCGTTCTGCCATTGACGGCGAGCTGGGACTGTTAGACGTGGAGCTGGGCCAGAGCATTCAGCCGGGGCAGAAGATAGGGCAGATAAACGACCTTTCAGACTACAAGGTGCAGGCCGAGATTGACGAGCACTACATTGACCGTGTGCGCCAAGGCCTCACGGCTACCTTCGTCCGCGGCGACCGTACCTATCAGCTGCAGGTGCGCAAGGTGTACCCCGAGGTGCGCCAGGGCAAGTTCCGCTGCGATTTCATATTCCGTGGCAGCCGCCCCGAGAACATACGCACTGGTCAGACCTACTACCTTGACCTGGAGCTGGGCCAGCCCGAGCAGGCTGTTCTCATCCCTCGCGGCACTTTCTTCCAGGCTACCGGCGGTCAGTGGATCTTTGTGTTAGACAAGAGCGACTCGAAAGCCTACCGCCGCAATATCCGCATTGGCCGCCAGAACCCGCAGTACTACGAAGTGCTTGAGGGGCTGGAACCCGGCGAGCGCGTCGTCACCAGCGGCTACGAGGCCTTCAGCAACAATGAGGTGCTGGTAATAAGATAAAGCGGAAGTGTAAAATAATCATACGGAAAGGTGTCTAATCTTTAGACAAACGGCCTGTCAAGGCGCGGAAAAGCTTGCGGATATAGAGCTGAGGACGTAACTTTGCACTGTCAAATAAATCATAATGTTCAACCTTTTAAAAATGATAATGACTATGCAGAAGTTAGTATTCTCAATGATGATGTGCCTCGTAGCCATGATGGCCCAGGCGCAGGTGCTGAACAAGCAGACAGTAAGCAATGCCTACAACAATGCTGTTCATCAGAATGAGTGCGAGTTTGCCTACAACGCCGACTACGACGGCGATGCCATCACTACGCTCTATGTCTACCAGAAGAAGCAGGGTCGCCGCGGCACCCTCACCCTGACACCCACCTACCAGTATCAGTTCGTCTACGATGCCGACGGCCTGCTGCTCAGCCGCACCACCCTGCGCTGGCACGAGGGCGAGTGGCACCGGGCGGGACGGCTTGACTACACCACCGACCAGGCCACCTACAGCGTGGAGTATAGCCGCTGGAATCCTCGCCGCCGGCAGTTTGACAGTCCTGTGGAGAAGATGACATACACGCTCGTGGGTGACAGCGCCGTGGACAATGTGTGCTGCTACCAGCGCATAAATGGCAAGGGCGACTACCAGCTGCAGTGGCAGACGTTCGTCATCGGCATGCCCATGGCTGACGAAAACTACTTGACAAAGAAGTAGCATCATTACATTTAATCTCAGGAGATTAGCGAATCTCTCTCGTTTTGGGCAGGCGGGCCTCTGTGAAGAGCCCCGCCTGCTATGCAAACAATAAATCAATAACTTCAGCGTTTATGATCCGGAGCCCCATGGCAGTCTTCCACTTCGGATTGTAATAATATAGCCTCGCTATTGGTGGAAATCCGCAAAGAAACCCTAACCTACATTATTCATGAGAATTTTTATTTAACACGAATTTCCATGAATTCTACACGAATTTATCATTAAATTAATTTTTGAATAATTCATGTTTAATTCGTGGTAATTCGTGTTTAAAAACAAAAACATTCTACTGGTT
>JAFTAR010000197.1 GCA_017455495.1 Prevotella sp. | reverse complement strand
TTGTGCATCTTTTCATGCTCGTCAACGGGTATGCCTCGGCCGTTGTCCTGCACGGTGATGGAGCCATCCTCGTTGATGGTCACCTCAATGTGCGTGCAGTAGCCGGCCATGGCCTCGTCTATAGAGTTGTCCACAGTCTCATTGACCAGGTGGTGCAGGCCCTTCTCGCTGATGTCGCCAATATACATGGCGGGACGCTTGCGCACGGCCTCCAGTCCCTCGAGCACCTGGATATTACTTGCAGAGTAGTTGCTTTCTCCTTCGGCCAGCGACTGCTGGCCCTCGTTCAGAATCTGTTCGTCAGTCATTTTCGTTTTGTCTCCAAATAGGCTGCAAAGGTACTAAAAAAAAGGCAAACAAACGACTTTTATTTGCTAAAAATTCTTGATTTGCGTTTTTCTTCTTGCACTACTTGCACCTGATACTCATTATCAGAAAGTTACAACGTCCAGAAATGTTGCACTACTTGCACCTGTCATGCGGAGGCTCCCCATGATTCTGCGGCGGCTCCCCACGAAAATGCGGCGGCTCCCCACGATTCTGCGGCGGCTCCCCACGGTTCCGTGGGGGTTAGGTGCAAGTAGTGCAAGTAGTGCAGGTATTTTCGGAGTTACAATTCCGGGCTTCTCAGAGACTGCGGAAAGAAATCAGAAGAAATATGTCAGCGTGACGTTCCAGGCGTTTGTCCGCGTCTTGGCATGGTTCCACGTCTGTGTGGCCAGCTCGTCGGTGAGCTGTGTCCAGGTGAAGTCGGCAGTCTTGCTTATGGGCACGTTGTAGGTTATGGCACCCTCGAAATGGCTGGCAAAGGTGATTCCGGCTCCGAGGTTCAGGCTCAGCATTGTTTCCTGAAGCGAGAAATGGTTTTCGTCGCCCCGCTCCGTCGCCCAGTGCAGCAGGTCATCGCCCACGTTGAAGCTGAATTGCGGCCCCAGCTTGACAAAGATGCCCAGAAAGTCGCCTATACCGGCACCGCAGCTGAAGTCACCCTGGAGCAGCAGGCTCTGCTGCTTGAATGTTTCGTCCTGTATCTTCAGGTCACGGCGGTCGTAGAGCACCGATGTTTCTATAGAGACACCGCTTATGGGCAGTCCAATCTTCAGCACCGGCCCTACGCAGTAGCCAACGCGGTTGGTCTTGTCCAAGGCATCCGAGCTGAACTCCATTGATGCCAGCTGGAAACCGCCCTTCACGCCGAAGCGCACCTGCGCCTCAGCAGGACTGAATGATAAACTGAAAATGAAAAATGAAAGCGCAGCGAGCTTCGTTCTTAATGATAAATTTGTCATTCTTCATTTGTCCTTTAGGTGTCGGCGGCAAAACCGCCGACCACTCTGTATAAGCCGCAAACCGTCAATGCCTTTGCCTTCTCACTGAGACCCTTGCCGGCTGTGAGCCGCCCGAGGAGCCTCCAGAGTCGTTGTCGCGACGGCTGCTGGCACGCGCGCTGCGGTCACGCTGTCGCTGCTGTCTCTGTGCCTTCTTGTTGTTGGCAGGCTGTGCCGTTGCCACGCTGTCCAAGGAGTCGCGGCGTGCCTTGTCGCCGAATATGTTGTTGCGGAAGGCTTCAAGCTCGGCCTCTATGCGGCGCTGCTCGGCAGTGTAGCGCGCTGTGTCGCCGCCGGCAATCTGTGCCAGAGAGCGTCCAAGGCGGTTGGCTGTCTTGTATATTCGTCCGTGGTATTTGTTCAGCGTGAAGTAGTCCTCAAGTGTCATCTGTGCGGCATCGTTCACATCGCTGGTCTTGATGGTCTGGCGGCTGAGGTAAGGCTCCACCTCGCTGTATTTCACCCAGAACAAGGGGTAGCGGGCGGCCTCGCCGCCAAAGTCGTCCTCGCGCATCATCACGGGGCAGAAGGCGATGGGCTTGATGCGGAACGAGGCGTTGGCCTGGTCGTAGTAGGCACACTCCTTCAGGTAGTACATCTTCACCTCAGGCGAGGGTATGTCGCTGTTTTCCACGCGCAGCCTGCCGTTCTCCTCTGTGTAGTATATCTGGTAGTTGTCAAGTATGGTGCGCATCTCCACCTTTGCCTGTGGCTCCAGCACCTCGTTGCCGTCAAGGTTGTACTCGTAGACGTTGATATATCCGCCGAGGGCCAGCTTGAACACGTATGTGAAGAGGTTCATCCTTCGTCCCTGTGGCTCCACGGGGTCATAGAGACCGGCGTTGGCCTCTTCGTTGAGGTCAATTTCGCGGTATATGTCGCGGCGCCACACCACGTCCTCCGGCATGTCAAGGGCCGTGGGGTACTGTGTGCGCATGCGCTGGGTCACTCCTGCCTGCTGGCCCTGCTGCTGTTGCTGTCCCTGCTGCTGCTGAGTGGCCTGCTGCTGGTTGCGGCGCTGGCGGGGCTGGGCCTGCGCCCCTACGGGGCTAAATAGAAATGAATAAATAATAAATAAAAAACTTATCGTCTTTATCCATTGCTCTGTCTTATCTGATAACGTATTCATCATTGAATTTATTATTTCTTATTTATTATTTGATATTTAGGGCGAAGCCCGCTACTGCACCTTTATCTCCATTGCTGCCGGGAGGGTCCGTTCAATGCCGTCGGGGCCTATTGCCGTTACCGACGAGATGTAGAAGCGGCGTCCGCGCGACAGGCGGCGGAACTGCTCCTTCTGTGCTGCCGAGAAGTTGGCCCCGTCGCTGTTTATCGGCTTTGCGTTGCCCATGTTGTCAAAGAACACGGTCTGGAAGGAGAGCACGCGGAAGCTGATGTCGAGTATTCCGTCGTCAATGGCTGCTCCTACGGTCTCAGCCGCCATGAGGCTTGCCTTCGAGAGGTTGCCGCCCTTGAAGCGCGAGGGGTTGCCCTGGTCGTCGGTGGCAGCAATGAATGGGGTGGGGTCGGGCAGTTTGCGCACGCGGAATGCAAAGGTGCCCATCTGCTGCGGCCGCCCGGTGTTGGTGCTTGTCACGGTTATGACGGCATCCTGGCCAATGTGGGCCGGGTGGGCAATGTACTTGCCGGGGCCGTTGGGGGTAAGCGTGCCGTTGGTCATGGAGGCCGAAATCTTGCTCAGTGGCACGCCCGGCACGGAAATGCTTATGGGGTTGCTGTAGCCGGCATAGAGCATGCGGGTGAGGTCGGCGCTGACGGTGGCCGAGGGCTCCACCACGGTGTAGTGCTGCTCAAAGTCGCGGCGTATGGGGTCGCCGTTGCCGTTGATGGTCTGGATGTATCCGCTCAGGGTGAAGTCGCCCGTCCGCGAGCACACCGTCTCGTAGATATTGTCGGGCAGGTCAACCTTGCGCCCGCCTATGAATATCTCCGGCACCTGCGTGGTGTCGATGGCGGCCATGACTATGCGGGCCGAGAAGCGGTCGCCCTGCACTATTGTCTGCGAGTTGGGAATGACGAAGGCATCAAGGGCGTTCACGCGGATGTCCTTCACGTCAATGTTCTGCACCAGCGTGTGGAGCACCTCTTTCTCTGCGTTGCGCACGTCGTTCTGCAGTTTTGACAGCAGTGTGACGGCAGCCACGGCAGGCATTGCCTCAAACATGTACTCCTGCCAGTTCTTGCCCAGCACGCCAGTGGGCACCTGGGTTGTGAGGTCGCTTGCCACGGTGAGTCGCTTTAAAGAGTCGGGTATCATGGTGAGTATACCGTCGCGATAGCGGTCGATGGCAGCCTTCAGCTCGCCGCCACGTCCTCTGCCTGGAGCCAGCATCACCTGGTTGGCGGCTTCCAGGTCCTCTTTGTTCTGCAGGTTGGTGGGGTCGGCGTCGCTGCCGTCGGCTTCCTGGGCTATAGCCATCTTCAGCTGTGCTGCCAGGTTGTAGAGCGAGTCGCTCATCTGGCGCACACGCATGGCCTTCTCGTACCACTCGCGCACTTTCTGCGGGTTGGAGGCCAGCTGCTGCTCAAAGTCGTCGTATATAACCTGGTTCTCCTGCGCTGCGTTCGCCGTGGTGCGCAGCAGGCTCTCCTCAACGATGGAGAAGCCGTTGAGCACCTCGTTCGAGACGTTCAGTGCCAGCATAGCCATCAACACCACGTACATGAGGTTGATCATCTTCTGGCGGGGAGAGACAGGCCTTTTCTTTATTGCCATTTTTTCTAAGCCCCCTAAGTTAGGGGGTTGGGGGTCTGAACAAGCGGAGATCAGACGACCCTTTATGTTGTTAT
>JAFTAR010000004.1 GCA_017455495.1 Prevotella sp. | reverse complement strand
GTTGAGATTTGAGAGTTGAGATTTATTGATGGCAAAGACACTGATTGTGGTGACCGGCCCCACGGCTGTGGGTAAGACGGCCCTGTGTCTGAAGCTGGCACAGCACTTCCATACTCCCATCATCAACGCCGACTCGCGCCAGATTTTCAGCGAACTCAAGATAGGCACTGCCGCACCTACCGAAGAACAGCTTCGGCAGGTGCGGCACTACTTTGTGGGCATCCTCGGCCTTGACGAATACTATAGTGCTTCACTTTATGAACAGCAGGCTACCAGCTTGATTGACAAGCTGCTACAAGAGTCTGACTACGCCCTGATGGCAGGCGGCTCCATGATGTATATCGACGCTGTGTGCAACGGCATTGACGACATTCCCACTGTTAACGACGAAACACGCAAACTGATGAAGCAGCGTTTAGAGAGCGAGGGCCTCGAAGCCCTCTGCGAGGAGCTGCGCCGCTTAGACCCCGAACACTGGGCAGTGGTGGACAGAAACAACCCCCGGCGGGTGGTCCACGCACTTGAGATATGCCACCAGACGGGCCGCACATACACCTCCTTCCGCACCGGCACAAGGCAGCAGCGACCCTTCCGCATAGTGAAGATAGGACTCAACCTGCCGCGGGAGGAACTCTACGAGCGCATAAACAGCCGCGTGGACATTATGATGGACCAGGGCCTGCTCGACGAGGCCAGCAGCCTGCTGCCAATGCGCCACCTCAACGCCCTCAACACCGTGGGCTACAAGGAGATATTTGCCTTCCTTGACGGCACGTGGACACTCGACGAGGCCGTGGAGCGCATGAAAGGCAACACACGGCGCTACGCCCGCAAGCAGCTCACATGGTTCAAGAAGGACGAAGAAATGAAATGGTTCTCACCAAACGATGAAGAAGATATTATCAGCTATATACAGAACAGTAACTAAACCCTTCAAGTGGTATGCCAGCCTGTTCAAGGGACACCCATGGTACATGAAGCTGCTGTGGACGGTGGTGTCGTTCATCGTCTTCGTCATTCTCTACCTCGGAGCCGTTGACATCAACTTCCTCGGACTCTTCGGCCAGTCGCCCAGCATGGCCACCATAAAGAGCACCCGCCCGGCACAGGCAAGCGAGGTTTACAGTTGCGACAGCATACTGCTTGGCAAGTTCTTCAGCGAGAACCGCACTCCCGTGAAGTACGAAGAGGTGGCACCTGCCTTCTGGCAAGCCCTGATAGACACCGAGGACGAGCGCTTCTACCACCACTACGGCATTGACGTGCCAGCCTTCTTCGCCGCCCTGAAGGACTACATAGTGGGCAACAGCGCACGTGGTGCCAGCACCATTACCCAACAGCTGGCCAAGAACCTGTTCCGAACCCGCACCGACTACAGCACAGGACTGTTGGGCGAAGTGCCGGGGCTGAGGATGCTCGTGGTGAAGAGCAAGGAATGGGTCACGGCGCTGAAGCTGGAGTGGAACTTCACAAAGGAGGAAATACTGACGATGTATGCCAACACGGTGGACTTCGGCTCAAATGCCTACGGCATAAAGACGGCCGCCAGGACCTACTTCGGAGTTAGCCCCGCCGAGCTGAAGCCGGAGCAGGCCGCCGTGCTCGTGGGCATGCTGAAGGCCACTACAACCTACAATCCACGCCTGAACCCCGACAACGCCATGAGGCGCCGCAACACAGTGATGGCAAACATGGTGAGCAACGGACACCTTACACAGCAGCAGTACGACTCGCTGAGCACGCAGCCCATAGCCTTGAACTACAGCGTGGAGAGCGTCTACGACGGAGAGGCCCAGTATTTCCGTGACGCTCTGCAGAACGACATACAGGAGTGGTGCAAGGCACACCACATCGACCCCTATACCGACGGCCTGAAGATCTACACAACCCTTGACATGCGCATGCAGAAATATGCCGAGCAGGCCGTGTGGCAGCAGATGAACGAGATACAGCAGAGCTTCAACCAGCACTGGGCGGGCATGAACCCCTGGCAGGATGCCTACTACCGCGAGATTCCTCAGTTCATTGAGAACCTGGCGCGCCGCCTGCCCGTATACCGCGAGTTGGAGAGGCAGTTTCCCGACAGCCCCGACTCCATCTGGCAGCGGCTCAACACTCCCCACGACATGACGCTCTTCAGCTACGACGGCCCCGTGAACACACAGATGAGCACCCTCGACTCCCTGCGCTACATCTGCCGCTTCATGCACTGCGGATTCGTAGCCATAGAGCCGCACACCGGCCACGTGAAGGCCTGGGTGGGCGACGTGGACTTCGACACCTGGAAATACGACAAGGTGACGGCTCTGCGCCAGCCGGGCTCCACCTTCAAGCTCTTCGTCTATACCGAGGCCATGAACCAGGGCATGACACCCTGCAAGCTGTATCAGGACACATATTATAATATACAGGGCTGGACACCCCACAATGCCAGCGGCAGCGTGTCGGAAGCCACAATGACACTGCGCTCGGCCTTTGCCCAGAGCGTAAACACAATAGCCGCCAGGCTGGGGCAGGACGTGGGAATAGACTGCGTGGCACGCACAGCCCACAAGATGGGCATAAACAGCCATCTGGAGGAGTTGCCGTCACTGGCCTTGGGAGCCAGCGACGTGTGCCTCTTGGAACTGGTGAACGCATACTGCACCGTGGCCAACGACGGAAGGAGGCACAAGCCGGTGTTCGTGACGCATATCCTTAACCGCGACGGAAACGAGATATACCGCTCGCATGACGAACAGCGCGAAGCCATACCATACCGCAGCGCCTTCTTCATGCAGCGCATGCTCATGGGAGGTCTCAACGGCACCAGCTGGAGCCTGAGGAACTATGTCGGGCCACACCTTGCAGACACCGACTTCGGCGGCAAGACGGGCACGTCGAACAACCACTCCGACGCCTGGTTCGTGGGTGTAAGCCCACGGCTGGTGTGCGGAGCATGGGTGGGCGGCGAATACCGCGCCATACACTTCCGCACAGGAGCATTAGGACAGGGCAGCCGCACGGCACTGCCCGTGTGCGGACGCTTCCTGCAGGCCGTTATGGACGACGCACGCTTCCAGCACTACCATGCCCGCTTCCCCGAATGCTCCGACACCACCATCCTGGCCTCACAGTATGAATGCGGCGGCTACGTTGACCCGCTCGACAGCATAATGAGTTCCTTCAACTTAGTGCTTGACAGCATTGCCGACGAAGTGTTCATTGACGCCCCCGACCATTCCCTTCCCCTTCATGATGAAAACGAGGAACCGGCCGTAACCATTGATGCCCTGCCTACAAATGCCACAGAAGAAGAATAACACCGAGGACTTGCAGCTTGACCTGGACAACAAGGAGTGGCAGGACGCGCTACAGATAGTGGACTTCACGCGCCGCTCGCTGTTCCTCACAGGCAAGGCTGGCACTGGAAAGAGCACTTTCCTGCGCTATGTGGTGGGCCACACAAAGAAGAAATGCGTGGTGCTGGCACCTACAGGCATAGCAGCCATCAACGCGGGAGGGCAGACGCTGCACAGCTTCTTCAAGCTGCCCTTCCACCCATTGCTGCCCAACGACACCCGCTACGACCGCAGGCACATAAAGGAGACGCTGAAATATACCAGCGACCACCGCAAGCTGCTGCGCGAGCTGGAACTCATCATCATCGACGAGATATCTATGGTACGCGCGGACATTATAGATTTTATAGACCGCGTGCTACGCATCTTCACACGCAACTACGAACCCTTCGGAGGCAAGCAGCTGCTCCTTGTGGGCGACATATACCAGCTGGAACCCGTACTGAAGGAGGACGACCGCCAGCTGCTGCGACCCTTCTACCAGAGTGCCTACTTCTTCAACGCGAAGGTGTGGCAGCAGATGCAGCTGGTAAGCATAGAGCTGCGCAAGGTGTACCGCCAGAAGGACGACAACTTCATTGCCCTCTTAGACCGCATTCGCCAGAACCAGGCCACACAGAGAGACTTGGATTTGCTGAACAGACAGACCCTCCCCCTACCCCTCCCTATAGGGAGGGGAGCAGATGCCTCTGCTGCTGATATTTCTGTAAGCAAGTCTATGGCCGGGGGAAGGTCTTGGTCTACATACTCCCCTCCCTCACAGGGAGGGGCCGGGGGTGGGTCTCTTTGTATCACCCTCGCTACCCGCCGCGACACCGTGGACTTCATCAACGACGAGAACCTTGCCAGGCTGAGCGGCCACGCAACGATGTTCAAGGGATGGGTGGACGGAGACTACCCCGAGACATCGTTCCCCACACCCATTGAACTGCAGGTGAAGCCCGGGGCACAGGTGATTTTCATAAAGAACGACAAGGAGAAGCGCTGGGTAAACGGCACACTGGGCATCGTCACCGAGATAGACGAAGAGGAAGGCACCATAACGGTGCAGACCGACGACGGACGCGACTTCCCCGTGGAGCGCGAGGTGTGGGAGAACGTGCGCTATGTGTTCAACGAGAAAGAACAGAGAATAGAAGAGCAGCTGCTGGGCACCTACACGCAGTTCCCGCTCCGCCTGGCCTGGGCCATAACAGTGCACAAGAGCCAGGGACTTACCTTCCAGCAGGTGAACATTGACTTCACCGGGGGAGCCTTTGCCGGAGGCCAGACCTACGTGGCTCTGTCCCGATGCACTTCGCTCGAAGGCATCACGCTGAAGGAGCCTATCAGGCGCCAGGACATATTCGTGAAGGGCGAGGTGGTGCAGTTTGCACAGAGGTACAACGACCAGAGCGCCATCAACCAGGCCATGCAGGAAGGCAAGGCCGACCGCCAATACCGCGAGGCCATACAGGCCTTCGACAGGGGCGACTTCAAGCGCTTCCTTGACAACTTCATACTGGCAATCCATTCGCGCTACGACATAGAAAAGCCTGTGGCCCAGCGATATATACGCCACAAGTTAAACATAATAAACAAGCAGCGCAGCGAGATAGAAGCCCTGAAGGAGCAGAAGAAACAGCAAGACGAGAAACTGCGCCGCTTAGCCGCTGAATATACCATAATGGGCAAGGAGTGTGAACACGAGCACATGACCGACGCCGCCATACGAAACTACGAGAAGGCTCTGGAACTCTATCCGGAGGCCAACGATGCCAAACGCAGACTGAAAAAACTAAAAAAGTGATAATCACACCGCCTTTTTGTCCTAAATCAAGAAGTGTGTGCTCCCACACAGGAAAATTTACAAAAAAAAGTTGCGAAAAAGTTTGCACGATTGCAAAACTTTGCCTACCTTTGCCAACGTTATCCTGAAAACAATCTTTTTACCTTAAAAGAACTAATACCTATTGAAGATTGAAGCGATCGACTGTGAAGCCCGTCGCTTTCTTTTTTTGTACCTATCCTTTCGTCAAGTCGCGGTAGACTTTCCGCATGCGGCGCACTGCCCGGTCGCGAATCTGGCGCACCCGCTCGCGCTTCAGCCCCATGTCGTCGGCAATCTCGGCCATAGTGAGGTGCTCCTGGCCTATGCCGAAATAGGCAGCCACCACCTGGGCCTCGCGCCCCTGCAGGCAGGCCAGCGAACGCTCGGCAGCCTCCTCGTTGGCAGCGCTGTAAACACGGCTGTCTGCCAGAGCAGAGTTGGAGTCGGCCAACACTGAGAGCAGGCTTACGTTGCTGTTGGAACTAATGGGGGCATCAACCGAGCGCATGCTGCTTGCGCTGCGACCGCTCTCCACGCTTGTCTGCTGCTCCTCGGCCTTCAGCGCCCGCTCCATCTGCTGGCGGATAAGAGGCACGGCAAAGGGAGCAAAGGGCACTCCCCTACCCCTGTCATACTTAGTAACAGCCTTCAGCAGGCCGATGTTGCCCTCGCTCACGAGGTCGTCAATAGACAGGCCCCTGCCCTGCATCTTGGCAGCGACAGAGACAACCAGGCGGAGGTAGGACTCCACAAGGCGCCCCATTGCACGCTCATCGCCATTGTCCTTGCGCTCCCAAAGACGGCGCTCTTCATCTGCGCCAAGAGGAGCTTCGTGGCCTATCTCGTCCAGGTAAAAGTTCAGTCTGTTGTCTTCCATAATTCTTTTCTTATGACTAATGATTGCAAAGGTAAGCATTTTTCCCCATAAATAAGGACTGAAAGAGAAAAAAAGCAGCCGGGGAGTAACAAAAAAGAGGAAAATAACATTTTTTTTACGTTTCATGAGTGTTAACTAACAAATTATTCGTACCTTTGCACGCATATTACGTAATAGAGAAATGAAAGGTATTGTATTAGCAGGTGGAAGCGGCACACGCCTCTACCCCATTACGAAGGGCATCAGCAAGCAACTGATTCCCATTTTTGACAAGCCGATGATTTACTACCCCATCTCGGCTTTGATGCTTGCCGGCATACGCGATATTCTCATAATCTCCACTCCACACGACCTGCCTGCATTCCGCAGGCTTCTCGGCGACGGCCAAGAGCTGGGAGTGCGGTTTGAATACGCCGAGCAGCCGTCGCCCGACGGCCTCGCACAGGCTTTCATCATCGGTGAGAAGTTCATTGGTGATGACTGCGCCTGCCTGGTGCTTGGCGACAACATTTTCTATGGCTCGGGCTTCAGCGGCCTGCTGAGTAAATGCGTGGAGAATGCCGAGAAGCACGACGTGGCTACAGTATTCGGATATTATGTCAACGACCCGGAGCGCTACGGAGTGGCTGAGTTTGACAACGACGGCAACTGCCTCAGCATAGAGGAGAAACCACAGAAGCCAAAGTCTAACTATGCCGTTGTGGGCCTCTACTTCTACCCCAACAGCGTGGTACAGATAGCCAAGACCATTAAGCCCAGCGCAAGGGGAGAGCTGGAGATAACCACCGTGAACCAGGAATACCTGAAGCAGCAGAAGCTGAAGGTGCAGACCCTGCAGAGGGGCTTTGCCTGGCTTGACACCGGCACCCACGACTCGCTGGCCGAGGCCTCCACTTTCATAGAGGTCATAGAGAAGCGCCAGGGACTGAAGGTGGCATGCCTGGAGGAGATAGCCTTCAAGCGCGGATGGATAAGCGCCGAACAGCTGAGGCAGGCCGCACAGCCAATGCTGAAGAACGGCTACGGACAGTACCTCATGCAACTGGTGGAAAACAACAAATAGGAAACATAAATTACACATTTACTTATAGAGAAAAATGGAAGAGATAAAGAAGGCCGAAGTCGCCAATGAAGGATTAGACAACTCAAAGGAAGAGTCACAGCAGTCTACATTCAGCTTCGCAAACATAATGAAGGTGTTCATACTGAACTGGCAGTGGTTCCTGCTGTCAATGTTCATCTTCATCTGCGGAGCACTGATCTACCTGCGCTATGCCGACCGCATGTACAGCGCCAGCGTGAAAATGCTTATCAAGGAGGAACAAAACAACCGCCGCTCAAGCGGACAGATGCTGGCCAACATGCAGGACTTTGGATTCATGTCCACATCTACCGGCATTGAGAACGAGGTGGAAATACTGCAGTCGCACATCATTGCCCTTGAAGCCGTGAAGGACCTGAAACTCTACGTGGAATACCGCACCAACGGCAGAATCATCAAGTCGCTCATGTACAAGACAAACCCATTCTGCGTAGACCTGGAGCCAGACTCGCTGGAACTGCTTGACAGGAGTGTGCCCAATTCCTTCTCATTCAAGGTTACCCGCACAGCCAGCAAATACGAGGTGGAGAGCACCAATTCAAAAAAGCCCTTCCGCGGCTCATTTGTCAACATGCCCGCCACGCTGAGCACCCCCTACGGCATGCTTACCTTCACCACCAACATGGAGGGCGAAGAGCTGACTATGGAGACCGACGAGGTGATAAACGTGAAGATAACCTCTCCGATGGTAGTGGCAAACCGCTACGCCAACGCCCTTAATGTGGCCCCGACATCGAAGATGACCTCCATAGCAGAGCTGTCAATCAGCGATGAGAGCGTAGAGCGCGCCTTCGACTACCTGAACCAGGTGGCTATAGTATACAACCGCCAGGCTAATGCCGACAAGAACGAGATAGCCTACAAGACCGAGGAGTTCATTAATTCCCGTTTGGAGAAAATCAATGCCGAGCTGGGCATGACGGAGAGCGAACTGGAGGAGTACAAGCGCTCGAACAACCTTACCGAGCTGCGCCTTGATGCCAACCAGACCCTGTCGCAGTCGAGCCTGTATGCAGCCCAGCTGGCAGAGGCCAACACGCAGATCATGCTGCTTGACTATCTGCGCGAGCATGTCAACGACCCTGCCAACCAGTACCAGATTATCCCCTCGAACGTAGGTATGACAGACCCCACTTCGTCGTCGCTCATCACCCAGTATAATAATAATGTCCAGGAGCGCAACCGCCTGATGCGCTCAGCATCGGAGAATGCTCCTCAGGTGCTCACCATAACCAACAACCTTGACAACCTAATGGCCAGCATCAAGGCCGCCCTCCAGCAGGCCAAGCGTACTGCCGAGATTCATCGCCAGAGCGTGGAGAACCAGTACCGCACCTACAGCCAGCGCATAAACAACACGCCTGAGCAGGAGCGCATACTGACACAGATAGGCCGTCAGCAGGAGGTGAAGTCGGGTCTCTACCTCATGCTGCTGCAGAAGCGCGAGGAGAACAGCATCTCGCTCGCAGCTACCGCCGACAAGGGCAAGCTCATTGACATGCCGCTCCTCAAGGGACAGGTCAGCCCCAAGAGCAGCATAATCCTCATGATGGCCCTCATCCTGGGATTCGGCTTCCCGCTCCTCATCATCTTCGGTCTGGAGCTGCTGCGCTACAAGATTGAAGGACACGAAGACGTGGCCCGCCTCACCAAGCTGCCCATCGTGGCCGACGTGGCAGTGGCAAACGAAGCTGTAAAAAGCTCGGCAGGCATCGTGGTGCAGGAGAACCAGAACAACCAGATTGACGAGATTTTCCGCTCCATGCGTACCAACATACAGTTCATGATGAACGACGAGCAGAAGGTGATACTCTTCACCTCCACCACCTCTGGCGAGGGCAAGACGTTCAACGCCGCAAACATAGCCATGTCGTTTGCCCTGCTCGGAAAGAAGGTAATCCTCTGCGGTCTCGACATCCGCAAGCCTGCACTGGGACGCCTCTTCAGCATCAACGACCGCCAGTCGGGCATCACTCCGCTGCTCTTAATGAGCAAGGTAACTGAGGCCGACGTGAAGTCGCAGATCAAGCCGTCGGGTGTCAACGCCAACCTCAGCCTGCTGCTTGCCGGCCCAACGCCTCCAAACCCTGCCGAGCTGCTGGCAAGGAGCAACATGAGCGACATCATTGAGATTCTGAAGGCCAACTACGACTACATTATCCTTGACACCGCTCCTGTAGGTCTGGTCACCGATACGCTGCAGATAGCAAAGTATGCCGACGTGACGGCCTTCGTCTGCCGTGCCGACTACACCCCGAAGAACAGCTTCGCCCTGGTGAACCAGCTGAGCGAGGAGAACAAGATGCCAAACATGTGCATTGTGCTCAACGGCGTAGACATGTCGAAGAAAAAGTACGGCTACTACTACGGCTACGGAAAGTACGGTCGCTACGGACGCTACGGCTATGGCAACTATGGCCGCTACGGCTATGGCAACTACGGCAACTACGGCAACTATGGCGTATATGCCCAGAGCCACTACGGCAACAAGGATGACAACTCCATAAAGAGATAGGCCCATGACTATAGCTGTTGACTTTGACGGGACAATAGTGGAGCACCGCTACCCGGAGATAGGCAAGGAAATTCCCTTCGCCATTGACACTCTGAAGATGCTCATCAAAGACCGCCACAAGCTGATACTCTGGACCGTGCGCGAGGGGAAGCTGCTTGATGATGCCGTCAACTGGTGCCGCGAGAGGGGCGTGGAGTTCTACGCCGTGAACCGCGAGTACCCGGAGGAGACCACCAAGAGCAACCCCCACTTCAGCCGCAAGTTGGCAGCTGTAGACGTGTGGATAGACGACCGCAACGTGGGCGGACTGCCCGACTGGGGCACCATCTACCGCATGATAACCCGCCACAAGACGTGGCACGACCTCATTGTGGAGGAGGTGAAGAGCGCCACGCTGACGCCCTACGAGGAGATGCACCCAAAGAAGAAACCCTGGTGGAGATTCTGAAGAATTTAGAATTAAGAGTTTAGAATTAAGAGTTATCGCCTGCGGCGAGTAAGAATTACGAATTAAGAATTTTCTCTCGCGGCAAAACTTTTTAATCGCAGAGAAGCGAGAATAACTCTTAATTCTAAATTCTTAATCTTAATCGCAGTGAAGCGAGAATACTCTTAATTCAGAATTCTTAATCTTAATCGCAGCGAAGCAAGAACAACTCTTAACTCTAAATTCTTAACTCTAAATTCATAATGGCAAACAATTTAAGGTTTCAGGTCGTGGCGGAGGCCTTCAAGAAGAGTCCGCTGGAAGTGGAGACTTCAAAGGAGCGCCCGTCGGAATACTTCGGCAAGTATGTGTTCAACCGCGAGAAGATGCACAAATACCTGCCCAAGGATGTGTTCGACAAGCTTATCGACGTCATTGACAACGGTGCCCGCCTTGACACAAGCATAGCCAACGCCGTGGCGGCAGGCATGAAGCAGTGGGCCATGGAGATGGGAGTGACCCACTACACCCACTGGTTCCAGCCACTCACCGAGGGCACTGCCGAGAAGCACGATGCCTTCGTGGAGCACGACGGCAAGGGCGGCATGATGGAGACCTTCAGCGGCAAGCTGCTGGTGCAGCAGGAGCCTGATGCCTCCAGTTTCCCCAACGGCGGCATACGCAACACGTTCGAAGCCCGCGGCTACTCTGCCTGGGACCCCACATCGCCTGTCTTCATCATTGACGACACGCTGTGTATACCCACAATATTTATTGCGTACACGGGCGAGGCCTTAGACTACAAGGCACCGCTGCTCAGGGCGCTCCACGCTGTTGACAAGGCT
>JAFTAR010000196.1 GCA_017455495.1 Prevotella sp. | reverse complement strand
GGTGATGGGCTTGTCGAAGTCGGAGTTCATCTCGTTGTCGGTGTCAAGCAGGTAGAGCTTGATGCGACCCACATTGACTCTCCACACATACGCGTGTACCATATAATTAGTATAAGGCACGTCAACCACCAGCGGGTTGCCGTCCTTGTCAAGCTCGCGCACAATGGGCAGCGAGGTGAAGTTCTGGGCCTCGTACTTGGCAATCTGCTGACCGTCCATTGAGAGGCTCTGGGTGAAGTAGCCGAAACGATATAGGAAGCCCACGGCGCACATGTCAACGTTGCTGTCTGAAGCCTCCTTCAGGTAGTCGCCGGCCAGCATGCCCAGGCCGCCGGAGTAGATCTTGAGGGCAGAGTGCATGCCATACTCCATGGAGAAATAGGCCACGGAGGGGCGCTTGGCATCGGGCTTCACGTCAATGTATGAGCGGAACAAGTCATAGACCGTATTGATGCGCTTCATGAGGGCCTTGTCCTTTACAATCTCCTCCTTGCGGGTAAGGCTGAGACGCTCAAGCAGCATCACGGGGTTGTGCTTCACGTCGTGATAAAGCTCAGGGTCAAGGTCGCGGAACAGGTCGCGAGCCTCATAGTTCCACACCCACCAAAGGTTGTGGGCAATCTCATCGAGGCACTTCAGCTCTTCGGGAAGGCTCGATTTCACGGTCAGCTCCTTCCACTGGGGAGCGTTGGCGTAGTCTGCTTTAATCTTCATAAGTTATATTTACCTTAAAAAACTATTATCAACACTGTTGTCGTAGGAAACGGCTGCAAAAGTAATCAAAATTTCCATAAAAACAGCAAGAATTATCCACTATTTTTGTTTCGCGCATACAATTATTGACATAAATTGTTTCCAAAATACCGTCTGGCACAGAAAAATAACAACAGAAAATTTGGCAGTAGCGAATTATTTTGTAATTTTGCAGACTGCAACGCAAACAGCCACAACAGAACAGTAACTCAACAAATACCAGTATCCAACAATGAAAGACTTCCTGAAATACATGTTTGCCACCATGACAGGCATCATCATCCTGTCCATAATAAGCGGCATAATGTTCATCGTGTCCTTGATGGGAATGCTTGCCGGAGGCGACACCAAGGTGAAGGCCAAGGAGAACTCCGTTTTCGTGCTCAAGCTTAACGGCATGGTCAACGAGCGTGCCGCCGCCAGCAGTCCGCTGGCCGCCCTGCTCGGCTCTGCCGACATGAGCGAGATGGGCCTTGACGACCTGCTCACCGCCATTCGCCGGGCCCGCGACGAAGAGAACATCAAGGGCATATACATAGAGGGCGGAGCCACCGTGTTCGACTCGCCTGCCACAGCCCAGCAGCTGCGCGACGCCCTGGCCGACTTCAAGCAGAGCGGCAAGTGGATAATGGCCTACGGCGACCAGATGCTCCAGGCCTCCTACTATGTGTGCTCGGTGGCCGACTCGGTGTTCCTCAACACCACGGGCATGATAGACTTCAAGGGCCTTGGCGGCAAGAGCACCTACATGACGGGACTCTACGAGAAGCTGGGCATAAGGTATCAGGCTGCCCGCGTAGGCCGCTACAAGAGCTATGTGGAGAGCGTAACCCGCACCAAGATGAGCGACGACGACCGCGAGCAGCGCACGGCCTACCTGCAGGGCATCTGGCAGATGTGGACACAGCAGATGGCCGAGAGCCGCGGGGTGACAGCCGCCGACCTTGACCAGCTGGCCAACGACAGCATAATGGTGTTCGCCTCGACCGACGACTATCTCAGCGCACGCCTCGTGGACAGGGTGATGTATCCCGACGAGGTGAAGCAGGCCGTAAGGGCACGCATGGGCATAGCTGCCGACAAGGAGATAAACCAGCTGTCACTTGAAGACATGCTGAACCTCAAGACTCCCAAGGTGAAGCAGCGCGGAGGAGAGGTGGCCGTGTACTATGCCTATGGAGAGATTGTTGACGAGGTGGTGAGCGGCCTGTCAACCGACCACAACATTGTGGGCAGCGAGACCGTGAAGGACCTCCTGGCACTTGCCAACGACAACGACGTGAAGGCTGTGGTTCTCAGGGTGAACAGCGGAGGCGGCAGCGCCGTGGCAAGCGAGCAGATATGGCACGCCGTGAACGTGCTGAAGCAGAAGAAGCCCGTTGTGGTGTCAATGGGCGGCGTGGCAGCATCGGGAGGCTACATGATGAGCTGCGGTGCCAACTACATCATGGCCGAGCCTACCACCATCACAGGCTCTATTGGCATCTTCGGACTAATACCAAACTTCAGCGGACTGGTAACGGAGAAGCTGGGCATCACCTGGGACGGAGTGACCACCAACCGCTTCACCGACTACGAGACAAACCTCATCTTCGCCGATGACAACAGCGAGGAGATGCGCTACCTGCAGGGATATACCGACCGCGGCTACGAGAACTTCCTCAACATAGTGGCTCAGGGACGCGGCCTCACCAAGGACAGCGTTCACCAAGTGGCTCAGGGCCGTGTGTGGCTGGCCACCGATGCCCTCAACATAGGTCTCGTCGACGAGCTGGGAAGCCTGGAGAAAGCCATAGAGAAGGCTGTGTCGCTGGCATCGCTCGACCGCTACTACACCGTGGCCTACCCGCAGCAGCAGGACTGGCTTGACGGTCTCCTTGACCAGCAGCAGCAGGACTCCTACCTTGACTTGCAGCTGCACCGCGCCCTGGGCGACCTCTACGAGCCGGTGATGCAGCTGCGACAGGACCAGTTGCGCAACCGCCTGCAGGCACGACTCCCCTACCCCGTTTGCGTGGAATAATTAATTGTAAATCGAAAATCAGTAAATCGAAAATAACGTGGAGGGTGACTTTATAAAGATAAATGAGGGCTTGCTGCCACTGAGCTGGCTTTACGGCCTGGCTGTGAAGACGCGCAACTTCTGCTTCGACGTGGGACTGCTGCGCAGCCGCTCCTTCCATGTGCCCGTCATCAGCGTGGGAAACATCACCGTTGGCGGCACTGGCAAGACTCCCCACGTGGAATACCTCATAAGGCTGCTGCAGAAGCATTACAAGGTGGCGGTGCTGAGCCGGGGCTACAAGCGCAAGACAAAGGGCTACATTGTGGCCGACGAGAACGCCACGGCGCGCACCATTGGCGACGAGCCTTTCCAGGTGAAGCAGAAATTCCCCGAAGCCACCGTGGCTGTGTGCAAGAAGCGCACCGAGGGCATAGACCGCCTCACCCTTGACGACCGCGAGCTTGACGTGGTGCTGCTCGACGATGCCTTCCAGCACCGCTATGTCAAGCCGGGCATCAACATTCTACTTGTCGACTACCACCGCCTCATCATCTACGACAAGCTGCTGCCGGCCGGAAGGCTGCGCGAACCCCTGAACGGCAAGAACCGCGCCGACATAGTCATAGTGACCAAATGTCCCAAGGAGCTGAAGCCCATGGAGTTCCGCGTCATCACCAAGGCCATGAACCTATTCCCCTACCAGCACCTGTACTTCACCACCCTGAGCTACGACAAGCCCTACCCCGTCTTCGACGGAGAGCAGACCGACCTGAGCCGCCAGGAGGGTGCCCACGTTATGCTGCTCACCTGCATCGCCTCGCCCCGCCAGCTGCAGGAGGACATAGTAGGGCTGCTGCCGGAGAGTGCCGTGGTTAGTCCCGTCACATTCTCCGACCACCACTCCTTCAGCGAGAAGGATGTGGACATGCTCAACAGCCAGTTTGCCTCCATGCCTCAGCCACGGCTTGTCATCACCACCGAGAAGGACGCGGCACGCCTTCGCGACACCGATGGCCTAAGCCCTGAGTTCCGCAAAGCCGTCCATGCCCTGCCCGTAAGGATAGACTTCATGCAGGAGGGGCAGCAGGAAATGTTCGACGAGAGCATCATGGGCTATGTGCTCAAGAACTCACGCAACAGCATCCTGGCCAAGGGAAAGGAGAAGACACAGCCGGTGAAGAAGAAGAACGACACCGATGACGGTCCTAAGAAAGTGACCATCAGCTTTAAATAAACTATACAACTTTCGCATGTAATAAAACAACCACGGATTTAAGGATTTATGGGATTCCCCACCTATGTGATTAAGCCGCAATGGGTAGATTACACGGATTATTACACCACACGGAATCGCGGCTTTAGCCGCTGTAATCCTAAACAATCAATCATCGGAAATAATAATAATAGAAGAAGCAAACCCCAAAAATCCCTTAATCCGTGGTTCAAAAAAAAGAACTTGAATTAACTATTTTTTCTACATGGATATATCACAGATTGGCGAGTTCGGCCTGATAGACCGCCTCACCAAAGACCTCAAACAGCAGAACACATCAACCCTGCGCGGCCCCGGCGATGACTGTGCCGTGCTGAACTACCCCGACAGTCAGGTGCTGGTTACCACCGACATGCTGATGGAGGGTGTGCACTTCGACCTTACCTATACCGGTCTGCGCCACCTGGGCTACAAGGCAGCCATGGTGAACATCAGCGACATCTTCGCCATGAACGGCACTCCGCGCCAGATCACCGTGTCGCTGGCCCTCGGCAAGCGCTTCACCGTGGAAGACGTGGAGATGTTCTACGACGGACTGCGCAGGGCCTGCGACAAGTGGGGAGTGGACATCGTAGGCGGCGACACCACCTCCAGCTACACCGGCCTGGCCATCAGCATAACCTGCATTGGCGAGGCCCGCAAGGAGGACATAGTATACCGTGACGGCGCCCGCGACACCGACCTCATCTGCGTGTCCGGCGACCTCGGAGCAGCCTACATGGGCCTGCAGCTTCTGGAGCGCGAGAAAAGCGTGCTCTATGAGCAGATAAAGGAGTGGAACAAGAAGATGACCGCCGCCCGCGAGGCCAACGACGAAGCCCTCATTGCCAAGTTGCAGAAGGAGGCACGTGCCTTCGACGACTTCCAGCCGGAGTTTGCCGGAAAGGAATACATAGTGCAGCGCCAGCTGCAGGCCGAGGCCCGCGGCGACATCATAGAGCGGCTGCGCCAGGCCGGAATAAAGCCTACGGCAATGATGGACATCAGCGACGGACTGTCGAGCGAGCTGATGCACATCTGCAAGCAGAGCCACACGGGATGCCGCATCTTCGAGAAGGAACTGCCCATTGACTACCAGACTGCCGTCATGGCCGAGGAAATGGAGATGAACGTCACCACATGCGCCCTCAACGGCGGCGAGGACTATGAGCTGCTGTTCACAGTGCCCATTGGCGACCTTGACAAGGTGCGCGAACTGGACGACGTACACCTCATAGGACACATCACGGAGGAGAAGTTTGGCCACATCCTCGTTACCCGCGACAACCAGGAGTTCGAACTTAAGGCGCAGGGATGGAATCCGTTGAAAAATTGAAAAATTAAAAAATTAAAAAAAACAACTTCCGCATGTATTAAAAGAACCACGGATTACACGGATTGCACGGATTCTACAGCTTCGTGATTAAGCCGCAAGCGGCAAGATTACACAGACTCTAACGCCGGCGAGAGAATCGCGGCTTTAGCCGCTGTAATCCAAAACAATCCAAACACGTAAGCAGTTATGGGGAAACAAATCCCCTAAATCCATTAATCCGTGGTTCAAAAATAATTGAGAAACTTGATTACATATAAAAACATTGTACTTATGAAAGCAAAGAAGGGTTTTAACTTGCGCACGGTGTGCGGGGAACACATCATTGTGGCAGAGGGAGTGGAGAACATAGACTTCAGCCGCATCATCAGTCTCAACGACTCGGCAGCCTTCCTCTGGGAGAAGGCCAAAGGCAGGGAGTTCACCGCCGACGATCTCACGGACTGGCTGCTTCAGGAATACGAAGTAAGCGAGGACGAGGCCCGCCGCGACGTGGCCACGCTCATGGTCCAATGGCAGGAGGCAGGCATCGCCGAATAGGCAAATGTCAAGAAAAAGCAGCGAGGCAGCGAAAAAGTGAAAGAAAATTTTGTCGTTTCGCTACAGTTTGATATATTTGCAAACCATAAACTAAATCAAGTCCTTCGTCACCGCCTCGGGCAGACGGTGTTTTGGGTCACTAAGACGACTGTCCTCGTGCAGGACGGGCATGGCCAAAGGGGATAAGTTCAACATTTTAAACAATTTTGCAATTATGGCAGAAATGAATTTCGGTGGCGTAATGGAAACAGTCGTCACCAGCAAGGAGTTCTCGCTTGAGAAAGCACGTGAAGTACTTAAGGACGAGGTCATCGCCGTCATTGGCTATGGCATCCAGGGCCCCGGCCAGGCCTGCAACCTGCGCGACAACGGCTTCAACGTCATCGTTGGCCAGCGCGAGGGCAAGACCTACGACAAGGCCGTTGCCGACGGATGGGTGCCCGGCAAGACCCTGTTCAGCATTGAGGAGGCCGCCCAGAAGGGCACCATACTCTGCATGCTGCTCTCCGACGCAGGCCAGATACAGGTGTGGCCCACCATCAAGAAACACCTCACACCCGGCAAGACCCTCTACTACAGCCACGGCTTTGCCATAAACTGGAGCGACCGCACGGGCGTTGTTCCTCCAAAGGATGTAGACGTAATCCTCGTAGCCCCCAAGGGCAGCGGCACCAGCCTGCGCACCATGTTCTGCGAGGGCCGCGGCCTTAACTGCTCCTACGCCGTCTACCAGGATGCCAGCGGCAAGGCCGAGGAGAAGACCATCGCCTTCGGCATAGGCATCGGTGCCGGCTACCTGTTCAAGACCACCTTCGAGCGCGAGGCCACCAGCGACCTCACCGGCGAGCGCGGCTCACTCATGGGTGCTATCCAGGGCCTGCTGCTGGCACAGTACGAGGTGCTGCGCGAGCACGGCCACTCACCCTCGGAGGCCTTCAACGAGACCGTTGAGGAGCTCACCCAGAGCCTTGGCCCCCTCTTCGGTGCCAAAGGCATGGACTGGATGTATGCCAACTGCTCTACCACCGCACAGCGCGGCGCCCTGGACTGGGCACCCCGTTTCCACGATGCCATCAAGCCCGTCATGGAGTGGCTCTACCTCTCTGTGAAGAGCGGCATTGAGGCCCAGATAAGCATCGACTCCAACTCGAAGCCCGACTACCGTGCCGGTCTTGAGAAGGAGCTGGAAGCCATGCGCAACCAGGAGATGTGGCAGGCCGGAGCCGTGGTGCGCAAGCTGCGCCCGGAGAACAGCGAGGACTAAAACAACGAACCAAACGAATTACACGAATTCCATGCGGACCAAGGCTTTTCCTCTGCCGCTGGAATTCGTGTATTTTTTGTATCCCTTTATAAGGGTTTATGCCTTATTGAACTTCTCCTTGGGTTGCTTGCAGCGGGGGCAGCGCCAGTCGGCAGGCAGGTCTTCGAAGGCCACGCCGTCGTGCTCTGCCGGGTCGTAGACATAGCCGCAGACGCTGCAGACGTACTTGCCTGTGGCCTCCTGCTTGGAGAAGTCAACCTCTGCGAGAACGGTCGGCACGGGGTTGTCAAGATCCATCACGCGCTTAGCCTCCAGGTTCTCGTAGCCCTGCGGGGTGTGGGTGCCCATATAAACCGTAGGATTCTTACGGACAAACTCGCGCACGCGGTCCAGCGTCTCGCGGGCAGCGGGCAGGTCGTCGTAGACCACTGACAGCTTGTTCTCATACAGGGCCTCGTCAACATAGGTGATGTCGGCCTCGAACATGTAGTAGAGGCCGTCACTTTCAGCAATGACGAGGCTGTTCCCGTTGGTATGTCCCTTGGCCTTGATGAACCACACGCCGTCGCAGATTTTCTGCGCCTCGGGGAAGTTGT
>JAFTAR010000016.1 GCA_017455495.1 Prevotella sp. | reverse complement strand
CTGATGTATGGCTCGCAGCCCAGCATCTCGCACAGGTTCAGGAACTCGTGGGTGCCGAAGCTGTTGTCCTCAATGGTGCCGCCCCAGTTGTTGTTCTTCATGGAGGGGCGCTGGTCGCGCGGGCCTATGCCGTCCATCCAGTGGTACTCGTCGGCAAAGCAGCCGCCGGGCCAGCGTAGCACGGGAACATGAAGCGCCTGGAGGGCCTCGAACACGTCCTTGCGGTAGCCGTCAATGTTGGGGATGGAACTCTCCGGACCAACCCACAGGCCACCGTAGATGCACGAGCCGAGGTGCTCGGCAAACTGTCCGTATATCTCCTTGTATATTTTCTGTTCTCCCTGGCCGGTGTGAATGGTCAGGGTTGCGTCCTGGGCATGTATGCCAAGGCTTGAGGCCATCATGATGACAGCACTGATGGTGAGAAGCTTTTTCATGTCTTTTGCAGCATATTTTATAAATAATGTGCAAAAGTACTGATAAATGTGGATATAGGCAAATTTTTTCCGCAGTTTTTAAATTGTAGCGGCCTCAGTTCTGCCTAAATGGCACAGTTTGAAAAGCGGCATGGTTTTTGCATGTAGGGAAATACGGATAATTAACAAAATCAAAATAATTATGATAGACGAAGAAGAACTGAACCGCGACGAGGAGCCTAAGAATGAAGATATTCCCGTAGAGGAGACTCCCGCAGAGCAAGAGGCTGCCGACGGCGAAGAGACAGCAGAGAAGCAGCCGGACAGCACCGAGGAACAAGACCCGCTTGACATAGCCTTGCACAAAATAGAAGAGCTCAACACCAAGTACAAATATCTGGCTGCCGAGTTTGACAACTACAGGAAGCGTACTCTGAAAGAGCGTGCAGAGCTGATACTGAACGGTAGCGAGAAAACCGTTAGTGCCGTGCTTCCTGTCATTGACGACATGGAACGGGCCATCAAAAACGGTGAGAAGGAGGAAGACCCGGCAGTGCTGCGCGAAGGCATGAGCATGATCTACCATAAGACAATGAAGGTGCTGGAAGGTCTTGGGGTGCAGAAGATAGACACCACGGATGCCGACTTCAATACCGACATGCACGAGGCTGTTGCCATGGTGCCTGGTATGGGAGATGATAAGAAAGGCAAGGTAATTGATTGCTTGGCAACGGGATATAAGCTAAACGATAAAGTAATTCGCCACGCCAAGGTGGCAGTAGGACAGTAAGGAATAAATATGAAACGTGATTACTACGAGGTCCTTGGTGTGGCCAAGACTGCCTCAGAAGACGAGATTAAGAAAGCCTACAGGCAGATAGCCATTAAGTACCACCCCGACCGTAATCCGGGTGACAAACAGGCTGAGGAGAAATTCAAGGAGGCTGCCGAGGCTTACAACGTGCTTCACGACCCGCAGAAACGCCAGCAGTACGACCAGTTCGGATTCAGCGGACCGTCGGGAGGAGGCGGTTTTGAGGGCTTTGGCGGAGCGTCGATGAACATGGACGACATCTTCTCTATGTTTGGCGACATCTTCGGAGGCCATGGCTTCGGCGGTTTTAGCGGTAGGCGCGCCGGGAAGCCTCAGCAGCATCGCGGCAGCGACCTTAGGCTGAAGGTCAGACTTTCCCTGGAGGAAATAAATCAGGGGGTAACCAAGAAGTTCAAAGTAAAGAAGGACGTGGTTTGCAGCCACTGTCATGGCACTGGTGCCGAAGGAGGCAGCCAGCGTGAGACCTGTCCTACGTGCCACGGGTCGGGCGTAATAGTGCATACTACCCAGAGCATTTTCGGCATGATGCAGACCCAGGGCGTATGTCCTACCTGCCAAGGCGAGGGTCAGGTGATAAAGAATAAATGCAAGGAGTGTGACGGCACCGGCGTTAAGAAAGGCGAGGAGGTCGTGGAGATAAATATCCCTGCCGGAGTGGCTGAGGGCATGGTGGTAAACGTGCCGGGTAAAGGCAATGCCGGACAGCGCGGAGGCATAAACGGAGACATCCAGGTGTTTATAGAAGAGGAGGAAAACGATGTCTTTGTAAGAGATGGTAATGACCTGATATACAACTTACTGCTTGACTTCCCTACAGCAGCACTTGGAGGCGAGGTGGATATTCCCACCATTGACGGAAAGACTCTGAAGGTTGAGGTTGACAGTGGAACACAGCCCGGCAAGACAATGCGTCTGAGGGGCAAAGGTCTTCCCGCCGTTCAGGGATACGGATCGGGTAGGGGAGACTTGGTTGTGAATATCAGCGTGTATGTGCCCAAGACCCTCTCCCGCGATGAGAAGAGAGCTGTTGAGTCATTCAAGGATAGCGACAACTTCAAGGGCGACAACCAGACCAAAGACTCTATCTTCAGCCGCTTCAAGAACTACTTCTCTTAATAAAAAACGATAATCGGTAAATCGAAAATCAGTAAATCGTAAATAACCGTGACCTACCAGGAAGCTTTAGACTATTTATTTGACAAGACGGCCAACTACGAGAAGCAAGGTACTTCGGGCTATAAGCCCGGACTTGACACGATGCTTGCCTTGGACGAGTATTACGGTCACCCCCACAGCAAGTATCGCACGATACATGTTGCCGGCACAAACGGCAAGGGTTCCGTGAGCCATACCTTGGCTGCCCAGTTGCAGGTTTGCGGCTATCGGGTGGGCCTCTACACATCGCCTCACTTGGTTGACTTCAAGGAACGCATAAGAATCAACGGCAATACTATTGACGAAGAGTATGTTACGCGCTTCATTGACCAGGAACGTGACGTGTATGAGCCATACGCTCCTACGTTCTTCGAGCTAACAACGCTGATGGCGTTTAAGTATTTTGCCGACAACAATGTGGATATAGCTGTTATTGAGGTGGGACTTGGAGGCAGGCTTGACTCCACGAACATCATAACCCCCATCCTTAGCGTCATCACCAACGTCTCGCTTGACCACACCCAGCTCTTGGGCAGCACTGTGGAGCAGATAGCCATGGAGAAGGCAGGCATAATGAAGAAGGACGTACCATGTGTCATTGGCGAGGCATCAGAAAGTTTGCGCGCCGTCTTCGACGCTGTTGCCCAGGATACGGGAACGGAACTTGTCTATGCTGAAGACAATATGGTAATAGAGAAAGCTGAGGAACTGCCAGATGGCGGCATGCAGTATGATGCCATACTCGGCTTCCATTTCAAGGGCGAACTGGAGGGCGACTTCCAGGCAAAGAATACCAACACTGTTCTTACTGCCGTTCATGAACTTATGAAAAAGGGCTACTTCTGCGACTGCCAGCTGCCGCAGAACGTAGAGAAAATCCAGGAGGAAATGGAACGCGCCTTTATGAATGTGACAACTCTTACAGGCCTGCAAGGACGCTGGCAGACGGTGAGCCGTAATCCGCTCGTGGTGTGCGACACGGGACATAATCCTGGGGCGTGGAAATACTTAAGCAAAAAACTGGAAAATGCTAAGTGTAATGAACTTAGGATTGTAATAGGTATTCTTGAGGATAAGGAAGTGTACGACATTATGGCAATGATGCCAAAACGTGCGAAATACTACTTCACCAAAGGCTCCACCAAGCGTGCTTTGCCTGAAGCCACGCTGAAAGTCTTTGGCGACCAGTTCGGGCTGCAGGGCAAAAGCTATCCCACAGTCCCTGATGCGGTGAAGGCCGCTATGGACGATGCCAATAGCGATGACTTCATCTTTGTGGGAGGCAGCAACTATGTAGTGGCAGACTTCCTGAAATCACGCATTTAGTTACTTTTAACACCAACTTTTTGCCGATATGCTTGCGCATGTCGGCTTTTTTCTGTATTTTTGCAGCAAGTATTAATAACTGGAAACGAAATTGCAGCAAGCAAGCACATACTAACAATAAATTTATTTATTATGGCAACAACAACCGAGAATGCGAATCTTTGTGGTCTGAAGCGTGAAGACTTCCAGACCACTATCAACGGACGTAAGACCGACCTCTACATCCTGCGTAACCGCAAGGGCTACGAAGTGGCCATCACCAACTATGGCGGAGCCATCTGCTCAATCATGGTTCCCGGCAAGGACGGCCAGGTGGCAAATGTTATTCAGGGACACGACAACATCCAGAGTGTCATCAATTCGCCCGAGCCTTACCTCTCAACCCTTATCGGACGCTTCGGCAACCGCATCGCCAAAGGTCAGTTCACTCTCAACGGCAAGGAATACCAGCTGGCTATCAACAACGGCCCCAACGCCCTTCACGGCGGTCCTAAGGGCTTCCACGCCCGGGTGTGGGATGCTCGCCAGATGGGTCCCCGCTCACTGGCCCTGCACCGCATAAGCAGCTACGGCGAGGAAGGATTCACTGGAGAGGTGGACGTCACCGTAGAGTTTACTTGGAGCGACGATAACGAGCTTATCATTGAGTATCTCGCTTCTACCAACAAGAAAACCATTGTCAACCTTACTCACCACGCATTCTTCTCGCTGGCAGGCACTGCCGACCCCACGCCAGTCATCAACGACCAGGTTCTGGAGCTGAATGCCGACTTCTTTATTCCCACCGACGACACGAGCATTCCCACTGGCGAGATTCTGAAGGTTGCCGGAACTCCGTTTGATTTCCGCACTCCGAAGCCCGTGGGCCAGGATATTGATGCCGACGACGAGCAGATAAAGTTTGGTGCTGGCTACGACCACTGCTTTGTGCTCAACAAGAAGGAAGAGGGCGAGCTTAGCTTTGCTGCCAGACTGACAGAGCCTAAGAGCGGCCGCACCCTGGAGGTCTACACCACCGAGCCGGGCGTACAGGTGTATAGCGACAACTGGGCAACGGGCTACAAGGGTGTCCATGGAGCCACGTTCGGTCGCCGCTCAGCCATCTGCTTCGAATGCCAGCACTTCCCTGACAGCCCCAACCGTCCCTACTTCCCCAGCGTTGTGCTCAATCCGCACCACCGCTACAAGCAGAAGACCATTTACCGCTTCGGAATAGCCGAAGGTTAATTTGAGATTCACAACCCTCAAACTCAATAGAATATTAAAATGTCACAGCAACAGAAAAATGGAAGTGTTATCGCCATAGTGACGATGTTCTTCCTTTATGCCATGATTTCGTTTGTAACGAATCTTGGTGCCCCCATTGGCGTCATTTGGAAGAGTCAGCCTGAAATAGGTGGCTCCAATGTACTTGGCATCATGGGTAACTTCATGAACTTCTTTGCATATCTCTTTATGGGAATACCTGCAGGAAACATGCTTACCAAGCAGGGATACAAGAAAACGGCACTTATAGGTATAGCCGTTGGCTTCTTCGGTGTTCTCATACAGTTCCTGTCAGGCTTCGCTAACGGTATTCCCGGCTTTTGCGTTTATCTTCTTGGCGCTTTCGTGGCAGGTTTCTCCGTGTGTATTTTGAATACAGTGGTTAACCCCATGCTTAACTTGCTTGGTGGAGGTGGAAACAGGGGCAATCAGCTTAACATGATTGGAGGCACACTCAACTCCCTCTCAGGCACTATGACCCCAATGCTTGTTGGTGCACTTATAGGCACTGTTACAGCAAGTACGCAGATGGCCGACGTGAATCTGGTAATGTATATCGCTATGGCTGTCTTTGCAGCAGCATTTGCTATACTCACATTCATACCTATTCAGGACCCTGAGATGGGTAAAGTAACGTCTGACACAAAATTCGAGCATTCTCCCTGGTCTTTCCGCCACTGTCTGCTTGGCGTTATCGCTATCTTCGTTTATGTAGGCGTTGAGGTTGGCATTCCCGGCGGCATGAATTTTTACCTCTCAGACACTTCTGCTAACGGTGCATGGGTCAATCCTGAGGCCATTGCCAATGCCGCAACCATTGGTGGAGCTGTGGCCGCTATGTACTGGTTGCTTATGCTTGTAGGACGTCTCTTCTCCAGTACCATCGCCGGAAAAGTGTCATCACGCCAAATGATGCTCTTCACAACGGCATTAGGCATGATTCTTATCATTGCCGCCATATTTATACCTAAAGATGTGACGGTAAACATGCCTTTGGTAAAAATCCTGGAGTGGAAGGTGGAAATGACCACCGTACCTATGAGTGTTCTCCTCCTTGTACTTTGTGGACTTTGCACCAGCGTTATGTGGGCAAGCATTTTCAACCTCGCCACAGAGGGCTTGGGCAAGTATACAGCCAAGGCCAGTGGTATCTTCATGATGATGGTTGTAGGTGGAGGAGTACTGCCTGTGGTACAGAATTTCTTCGCAGACATCATGGGCTACATGCCAAGCTATTTCGTCTACCTGTTAGCTATGGCCTATATGTTCTACTATGCCCTCTTCGGTTGCAAGAACGTCAACAAGGACATTAAGGTGGATTAATGCATAATAAGGAGACTGATATTTTATAATAATAACCGGGGGAAAGAATGTATGTTCAGACCCCCAACCCCCTAACTTAGGGGGCATAAAACTCAAATCAAGAATATGGACATAGAATTCGTAAGAAGCAGATTCATCAAGCATTTCGATGGTAAGACGGGTAACGTGTATGCATCGCCCGGCCGTATTAACCTCATTGGTGAGCACACCGACTATAATGGTGGCTTCGTGTTCCCCGGCGCTGTAGACAAGGGTATCATGGCCGAGATGCGTGCCAACGGAACAGAGGATACCGTGATGGCCTACGCCATTGACCTGAAGGACCGTGTGGACTTCCACCTCAACGACCCCGCAGGCCCCCGCGCCTCTTGGGCCCGCTACATCTACGGCATTGCCAAGGAGTTCCAGAAGCTGGGAGTACCCGTGAAGGGCTTCAACATCGCCTTTGCCGGTGATGTGCCCCTTGGAGCAGGCATGTCGTCGTCAGCTGCCATGGAGAGCTGCTTCGCCTGTGGCCTTAACGACATCTTCGGCGAGAACAAGGTGTCACAGTGGGACATGGTGCTGGCCGGACAGGCTACCGAGCATAACTACTGCGGCGTGAACTGCGGCATCATGGACCAGTTCGCATCCGTCT
>JAFTAR010000195.1 GCA_017455495.1 Prevotella sp. | reverse complement strand
GCTGTAGGTTATGCTGCCGTCAGCCTTGATGGCCTTGCCGCCGTAGGAGGCAATGGTCAGCGTGCCGTCCAGCATGTAGAAGTTGCCGGTGTTCTCGTCCTCGTGGTCGGTGGTGATGCCGGTCAGCGGGTCGTTGCTCGTCTCCACCTGTATGCCGTCCTCAAGCGTGTTGCTGATGTTCAGCGTGCCGCTCTCCATGAGAAGGTACTCCTTGCAGTGCAGGCCGTCCTTCTGGGCGGAGGTGATGTTGACGGTGGCATTCTTCATCTCAAAGTACTCCTTGCTGTAGATGGCGTGCTTGGAGTTTCCGCTGATGTTCAGCGTGCCCTTGCCCTTCAGCTTCAGGTGGCCCTTGCAGTGAATGCAGCCGTTGTAGTCGGCATTGGCTCCGTCGGCCAGGGAACTGGTGGTGCCCTTGCTGATGCTTATGCTCACGCGCTTGCCGTTCTGCAGGTTCAGTGCCGGCCCCGACGGGTTGGTAAGGGTCAGGCCGTTCAGCGTCACCTGGCACTTGTAGCTGCCCTCAAGGGTGAAACTGCCGTTGGTGCAGGAGCCAGAGAGTACGTAGATTATCTCTCCGTCCTCGTTGTCCAAGGAGGCATCAACCCCGACAAACGTGCTGTCCTGGGTGATGCTGACATGGGCCGACGTGCCGCTGTTCACGGTGACATAGCTGCTGATGTTGCTGGCCTTGCTCACCGTGGCGGTGGTTCCATTGAACTTTATCTCCACCGTGTTGGCCTCGATGGCCAGAGCCGTCGAGGCTGTTGCCACAAGGGCAATGAGGGTTGTAAGGACCTTCTTCATGCTGTTACTCTTCGGTAGTGGGCTGTTGGTTAGCGGCAGCACCGCCTCCTAAGATATTGCCTACTGCACTCTGTACAGCTCCCGATACTCCTTCAAGCTGGCCTGCTGCATCCTGTACGGCGTTCTGCACGGCTCCCTGTACGGCTCCCGATACTCCCTCAAGCTGGCCTGCTGCATCCTGCACGGCGTTCTGCACGGCACCCTCAACGGCTCCCTGCACAGCGTCCTGCACCTGTCCGCCCATGCTTCCTAAGATGTTGCCCACGAACTGCGTGGCATCGCCGTCGGCAATGGTGCTCACCAGGGCGTTAATCTCAGCATTGTCGCCCACGAGGGCCGAAATCTTGCTGGCATTGGCCTTCAGGAACTCCTGTGCCTTGGTGAAATACTCCTGGGCCACCTGCGGGTTCTGGGCCACCAGCTCCTTCACCTTCTCAATGATGGCGGTGATGCGGGCCTTGAAAGTGTTGGCATTGCCTGAGTTCAGGTCGGCCTGGAGCGAGTCGGCCACGGCACCGGCCTGTGCCGGAGCTTCTACGGCTGCCTCTACGGCACCGGGGGCGGGAGTGGTTCCACACGAGGCCAGCGTCATGCCGGCCACTGCTACGATTGCAAAGAAAAGCTTTCTCATAATAGTACTAATGTTTATGTAAGTAAAAAAATCATTTATCATTTAGGCGGCAGGCGGCATGCCTCAGGCCGCTTTTGCCTCTTTCTGGCCGACAAAATTAAGAAATAAAGTTGACACGACGAAAAAAATATTGACATTTCTTTGGCTGATATGAAAATAATTGCTATTTTTGCAATTCCTATAATACATTATTACTAACAAACCCATGATACATACAACAGCAAAGAAGCGAGTTGTGGGCGTGAATATAAGCCTTGACAATACCACGTCGGCCATTGTTGATGTGCGCGGCAATGTTCTGGCCCAGGACTCCTTTCCCACGCAGGAGCACCCCAGCATCAATGAGTTCGTGGCCTTTCTCAGCGAGCGCCTCATAAACCTCATGGAGGACAACGGCGGCTACGACACCATCCGTTCGGTAGGCATCGGTGTCATGAGCGGCAACTTCGTGAAGGGCTGCATAGAGCATTCGCCCAGCCTGCCCTGGAAGGGCGAGGTGCCCCTGGCCTCCATGATGCGCGACCGCCTTGGCATGGCTGTCGCCGTGGGCAACAACGCCCATGTTAGGGCTCTCGGCGAGCGCACCTTCGGCAGTGCACACGGCATGAGCGACTTCATCGTAGTCACCCTCGGCCCCGGCCTTGGCAGCTGCTTCTTCTCCAACGGCAAGCCCCATCTGGGCAGCAACGGCTTCTCTGGCGAGATAGGCCATGTGTGCGTGAAGCCCGAGGGGCGGCAGTGCGGCTGCGGCAGCAAGGGGTGCCTTGAGGCCTACTGCGCAGAAGAGGGCATCGTGAAGACTGCAAAGAAGCTTATGGCCAATGCCGGTAAGGAAACGCTCATGAGCAAATACGAGGACCTCACGCCGAAGGACATTACCGACTGCTGCGAGCAGGGCGACGAGCTGGCTCAGCAGGTATATGCCATAACGGGACAGATGCTCGGCATAGGCATGGCCAACTATGCTTCCGTGGTAAATCCCGAGGCAATAATCTTCACCGGAGGCATCTCGAAGGCTGGCCACTGGCTGCTTGATTCCGCCCGCCAGACGTTCGAGGAAAACGTGTTCCATAACCTCAGGGGCAAGGTGAAGTTCCTCCAGTCCACTCTTACCGACGTGGAGCGTAGCGTCCTCGGCGCCAGCGCACTGGCCTGGGAGGTGAAGGAATACTCTCTGTTTAAATAGCTCAACATCACCACTATGAACGAAGTAATAAAGAATAGGGTAATTGGCGTAGACATCAGCATAGACTGGACAAGCTACGCCATTGTTGATGTGCGTGGCAACATCATTGCCCGCGACGGTTTCAACACTCAGGACTATACCAATGTTAACGACTACATCAGCGCGCTAAGCGAGAAGGTGGTGATGTTGGCCGAGCTTAACGGCGGCTATGAGAACATCCGCTCCATGGGCATCAGCGCCCCCAGCGGCAACTATAAGACGGGCCGCATAGAGAATGCTCCCAACCTGCATTGGAAGGGCGTGATACCTATGGCCAACATGCTGCGCGACCGCCTCGGCATAGCTGTTGCCCTGGCCAACGATGCCCATGTGGCAGCCCTCGGCGAGCATGCCTTCGGCGCTGCCCACGGCATGAACAACTTCATCATCATGACTATGGGCCACGGCATAGGCAGCTGCGTCTTCAGCAATGGCAACGTGCACCTCGGTGCCGACGGCTTTGCAGGCGAGGTGGGCCACACGTGTGCAGTTTACCATGGACGCACCTGCGGCTGTGGCAAGCAGGGATGCCTTGAGGCCTACTGCGGCGCAAAGGGCATCGTCACCACGGCTATGGAGATGATGGAGGCATCAAGTGAGGACACCATGATGCGCAGCGTGAAGAACCTCACGCCGAAGATTATCTACCTCTGCTGCGAGCAGGGCGACAAGATGGCCATTGAGGTGTTCCGCAAGACGGGCCATATCCTTGGCCTCACCCTGGCTGGCTACGCCTCCATTCTCGACCCCGAGGCCATAATCTTCACGGGAGGCATAGCACGAGCCGGCCACTGGCTGCTGGACCCCGTCAACGAGGAGTTCGAGAAACACGTGTTCCACAACACCCGCGGACAGGTGAAGCTGCTGCCCTCCGCCCTTGACGACCACGAGCGTGATGTGCTCGGAGCCAGCGCACTGGCATGGGGCATCAAGGAATACTCGCTGTTTAAGTAACGATATGGATGTAGAAGAGATAAACAGGCTTATTCACGAACAGCCTAACCTTAGCACCGCCCTCGGGATGGAGTTCATCTCCACGCCCGAGGGCGATACCTGTATGGCGCGTATGAAGGTTGACGAGCGCAACCGCCAGCCCTTCGGCTTCCTCAGCGGCGGTGCCTCGCTGGCCCTTGCCGAGAATGTGGCGGGCGTAGGCTCCTCGGCCCTCTGCCCTGGTTGTCCCTGCGTGGGCATAGAGGTCAGCGGCAGCCATGTGAAGGCCGTTGCCGAGGGCGACACCGTCACGGCCTACGCCCGTCTGCTCCATCATGGCAGCACCCTCCATGTGTGGAACGTAGACATCCGCGACAGCAGCGGTGAGCTCATCTCCAGCGTTCGCGTCACGAATTATGTCGTCCGCCCCAAATAGCATGAGCACTACAAGGAATAGCAAGTAGCATGAGCACTACAAGGAATAGCAAGTAGCATGAGCACTACAAGGAATAGCATGGCGGCTCAAAGCAGCCGTGCCTTCGCCGTCTATCGTCTGCCCCATGCCAGCGAGTGCACGCTCGTTGAGCAGGTGGAGGGCAGCCCGTGCTGCCTGCCGTCGGTTGAGCAGCTCAGCGGCCGTTCCGGCTTCGTCGTGGCTCCCTTCCATGCCGGCGCCGGCGCGCCGGTGGTGCTCATCCGCCCCGACCGGCTTCAGCAGTTCCCCGCCTCAGCGCCAGCGCCCGAAATGCAGGCGGCAAAAATGCAGGCGGCAAAACCGCCTGCCACTGTGCCCGGCGGTTTTGCCGCCGGGGGCATCTCCGGTTTTGCCGCCGGTGCCGCCCCCAGTTTTGCCGCCGGTGCCGCCCCCGGTTTTGCCGCTTATTCCCGCGATTTCGCATCCTTCCACCGGGCCATCGCTGCCGGCCGCTTCTCGAAGCTCGTCCTGGCGCGCAGCGCCGAAGAGCCTGCCGTGCCTGCCGACAGTCACCTGCAGCTCTTCCACCGCGCCTGCCAGCTCTATCCCCGCCTCTTCGTGGCCTTGGTGAGCACCCCGCAGAGCGGCATCTGGCTCACCGCCACGCCCGAAATACTCCTTGAAGGCCATGACGGCACCTGGCGCACCTCCGCCCTTGCCGGCACCATGCGCCTCACGGGCGACGACCTCAACAGCGAGGGCGAGCGGCTGCTCTGGAGCGTGAAGGACATCCGCGAGCAGCACTACGTGGCCTCCTATATCGCCGACACACTGCGCTCCCTTGGCATCACCTTCACCGAGGACGGCCCCCGCACCGTTCGTGCCGCCAATCTTGTCCACCTGCGCACCGACTTCACCTTCGCCCTGCCCCAGGAGCAGGATGCCTCCCCTATATATAATAAATGTACGCGCGTGGGCAGCCTCCTTGCAGCCCTCTATCCCACGCCCGCCGTCTGTGGCCTGCCCAAGGCCGGTGCCCTGCGGTTCATCCTGTCCAATGAGCACACCTCGCGCCGCTACTACAGCGGCTTCATGGGACCCGTTGGCATAGACAGCGGCCAGGGCCTCTCCACCCACCTCTACGTCACCCTTCGCTGCATGGAGCTATGCCCCGATGTCTGCCGACTCTATGCCGGCGGCGGTCTCCTTGCCGAGAGCACCCTCCAGAAGGAGTGGCAGGAGACAGAGGCCAAGCTCCAAACCATGCGCCAGCTGCTTTATGTCTAAATGTCTAATAGTCTAACCGTCTAAATGTCTAATCGTCTAAATGTCTAATAGTCTAATCGTCTAAATGTCTAATAGTCTAACCGTCTAACCGTCTAAATGGTCTAACCGTCTAAATGTCTAATAGTCTAACAGTCTAAATGTATAGCAGCATTCCCAGCGTAAACACCCTCACGTCGCTCCTCGTGGCCCACGGCATACAGCACGCCGTGGTGTGTCCCGGCAGCCGCAACGCCCCCATCGTCCACAACCTCAGCCAGTGTCCGTCCATAAAGTGCTATCCCGTCACCGACGAGCGCTCGGCGGCGTTCTTCGCCCTCGGCATTGCCCAGGCCACCGACCAGCCCGTTGTGGTGTGCGTAACCAGCGGCACGGCCCTGCTCAACACCGCCCCTGCCGTGGCCGAGGCGTTCTACCAGCAGCAGTCGCTCATCATCATCTCTGCCGACCGCCCCGCCGCCTGGATAGACCAGCTCGACGGGCAGACGCTGCAGCAGCCGGGGGTGCTCAGTCCCTGGGTGGAGCGCAGCGTAAGCCTGCCTGAACAGGACCGCTGGCACTGCAACCGCCTTGTCAACGAGGCCCTCATTGAGGCCACCTCCGACAAGCACCACTGCGTGCATATCAACATTCCGCTCTCCGAGCCGCTGTTCCACTTCACCCAGGACAGCCTGCCGCAGGAGCGCGTCATACGCCGCTACACCCCTGCTGCCGACTACGACTGTCTGCCGCAGCAGCTCGTTGACGACCTCATGACAGCCCGGCGCCCCCTCATAGTCTTCGGACAGCTCAGCCCCCGCCGCTTCCACTACGAGGGCGTGGACTTCCTCTTCAGCCATGTCATAGTGCTCCACGAGGCCCTTGCGCCGTTCACCAGCATCAGCCATTTCGAGGAGGTGCTAAGCCGTGCCGAGCTGCCCGACTTCATCCTCTACGTTGGCAATGCCGTGGTGAGCAAGCGCCTTAAGCAGTTCCTGCGCCGGGCCACAGAGGCCCGCACATGGCGCGTGGAGCCGAGGGGTAGGGTGGAGGACACCTTCCAGAACCTTTGCGGCATAGTGGAGGGCGACACAGAGCAGGTGCTCGTGGCGCTGAACAGGAAGGTGGCAAAAGGTCTTACTGCTGCCGCCGCCGACTACCGCCGCCACTGGCTGCCGCTGCTCCTTGAGGGCCGTAGCCAGGCCGAGCAGGAGGTGCTGCCATTCGGCCACGCCGCCGTGGTGCGCGAGGCAGAGCGCCAGCTGGCCCTCACCAACCGCCCCTTCGAAGTGCACTATGCCAACTCCACCGCCATACGCCTTGCCAACCGATATGCCAAGGGGCATCCCGTGTGGTGCAACCGTGGCACCAACGGCATCGACGGCTCGCTGAGCACCGCTGCCGGCTTTGCCGCCGCCGTGGCTGGCGACGATGTCATGGTGCTGTGCGTCACGGGCGACCTGAGTTTTTTCTACGACCAGAACGCGCTGTGGAACAGTAACCTGGGCGGTAACCTGCGCATACTGCTGCTCAACAACGGCCACGGCAGCATCTTCGACACTCTGCCAGGCTTGGAGGCCAGCCCCGTGGCTGCTACCTTCGTTGCCGGCAGCCATGCCGCCAACGCCGAGGGCATCTGTCGCCAGAACAATATCGTCTACCTCTGCACCGACGGCTCCCGCGACTGGCAGTCCATGATTGGCCGCCTCCTGTCCTGCGATTCCAGCCGTCCTGTGCTTCTCGAAGTGCTGTTTCATGGTCACACAGATTCCACAGATTAACACAGATATAAATGTCTAACTGTCTAACTGTCTAAATGTCTAACTGTCTAAATGTCTAACTGTCTAACTGTCTAAATGTCTAACTGTCAGAAATGAAAATAAAAGTTTGCGGTCTCCGCGATGCCGGGAACATCAGCCAGGTGGCTGCCCTCGGCGTAGACTATATCGGCATGGTGTTCTACCCCAAGTCGCCGCGCTATGTAAGCCTTGTGCCGGTAAACGCGGGCATAGTGCCCGACAAGGCCCCTGACAGCATCGCCGCCGGCACTGCCGTCATGCAGCCGCAGCGCGTGGGCGTCTTCGTTGACGAGATGCCCCAGAACATCATCACCCGCGTGGTGCTCTTCTCGCTTGATGTGATTCAGCTGCATGGCCACGAGACGCCCACCATGATACGCAACCTTCGGGCCACGCTCGCCCCCGACATCCGCCCCGGCATACAGCTGTGGAAGGCCGTGAGCATCAGCACTGAGGCCGACTTCGACGCCTGCCGCGACTACGAGGACTGTGTAGATGCCTTCCTCTTCGACACCAAGTGCGACACGGCTGGCGGCAGCGGCCGCTCCTTCGACTGGAGCCTGCTTGCGGCCTACCGGGGCACGAAGCCGTTCATGCTGAGCGGAGGCATTGGCCCCGATGATGCCGGGCGCATAAAGGCCCTGTCCGCGGGCAGCGGTTTGCCCGCTGCCACCAGCGACCTGTTCATGGGCATAGACCTCAACTCCCGCTTCGAGACCGCCCCCGCCGTAAAGGACGTGGAGGCCCTCAAGCACTTCCTTCGTCTCTTACACTAATTGGGATAAATAGGCTTTTCACTAATTGGGATAAATAGGCTTTTCACTAATTGGGATAAATAAATGGTTAATCGGTAATGTAGAGCCTGTAGTTTTCTTGAGTGAGCAGAACAAAACTATCCTTGTCTGGCAGATAAAGATAACGTTCTGAATGAAGGTTGGTTTCTCCGAAATTGAAGAGAATTCCTCGGTGCTTATCCGAGACACGCATATAGTTGAGCAACTGTGCACGATGTGTGGACGTAAGCTCCTCAACAGATTTGAACTCAATAATAACTCCTTTATAATAGAAATCAGCAAAGAAGGCTTTGTTTAGTTCTACGCCTTTGTATGACAAGTTTAGCTTCTTCTCGCGCTCCACATCCATCCCCCGTAACTTTGCCTCAATGGCGTAGGCCTCTTGGTAGATGTGCTCGTCCAGACTTCTCCCAAGTGTGTTGTAGACTTCCATCGCTGCACCTACTGCATCGTACATGTCTCTGTATTCCTGTCTTGTCATAGTTATTATTGTTATTTCTCCCAATTAGTGATTTATATTTATCCCAATTCGTGAACTTTCTTTATCCTAATTCGTGAACTTTATTTATCCCAATTCGTGAACTTTCTTTATCCCAATTAGTGAACTATTATTTATCCCAATTAGTGAAGAAGCTTTCTCTCAATTAGTGTGAGAGTCGCTGGCGCACAGCCTCGAAGAGTAGTATTGCAGCCGATACGGAGACGTTCAGCGAGTCAAGCTGTCCGCCCATGGGTATGCGGATATGAGCCGTGGCGGCATCGCGCCAAATTTGTGTCAGGCCGGTAGACTCCGTGCCCATGACGATGGCAGTGGCTCCGGTCATGTCGGTGTCGTAATAGAGGCGGGAGTCCTGCAGCTGGGCGGTGAGAATCTGTATGCCGTTCTGCTGCAGGAAGGCTATGCACTCCTCCGACGAGCAGGCCACTGTCGGCACGGTGAACACAGCACCTATGGAGGAGCGGATAAGGTTGGGGTTGTAGAGGTCGGTGAGCGGGTCGCACACTATTACTGCCGTGGCGCGGGCGGCATCGGCCGAGCGCAGCACGGCCCCCAGGTTGCCGGGCTTCTCCACGCTCTCAAGGACAAGGATCAGCGGGGCCTCGCCGTTGCCGCCTGTGGCGGGCGAGGGTGGGGCGGCGAGCCTTGCCTGCAGGTCGGCAAGCGTAGTCCTGCGTTCCTTCACTATGGCTATGATGCCCTCCGTGCTGCCGCGGTAGGCCACCTTCTCATAGAGTTTAGAGTTTATAGTGTAGAGTGTAGAGTTCTTCAGCTCTTCACTCTCCATTCTACACTCTAAACTAACAAAGATGCTGTCTATCTCATACCCTGCCTCTATGCAGTGTTGCAGTTCGCGCTGTCCCTCCACCACGAAGAGGCCTTCGCGGCGGCGCAGCTGCGACTTCTGCTGCAACTGCAGCAGGTGTTTTATCTTTGGGTTCTGTGCACTCGTTATCTCCATCATTTCTTACGTCCTATATTCACGTTCGTGTTGCCAGTGACCTCCGCATTGTTACCGCCGCCGTAGACACTGCCGGTGATATAGGCACCTACGACATCCTTAACATTATCCGTATCGAGTGATGTCAGCGTCACTTTCTCGACCGTGCAGATGTTTACCGTGGTGTTGCCCTTCACGTCAGCCGCATTGCCGCCACCAAAGACATCGCCGATAATGCCCAGCTTGTTTGGGTTTTCAGAAGCATTAAGTTCTTTCGCCGTCATAACGGCAGGAATATTGTTGGCAAAGGTTCCCTGGATCATGTTGATGTTCACTGTTGGGTTGCCATAGAGGGTGGCACCGCTACCAAAGCCGCCACCAAACACCTTACCGATGCTGGTGCACGAGATGACGTTCAGCTCGGGTGCGGCGTAGGGAGCAGCATATCTACCCGCCAGGGCGGCTTTATAGTGTTCTGCGTCTTCAGCGTTAGTCATCTCTAATGTTCTTGGCTGATAGTCCGGACTCCCTTCTGTTCCTGCATCGTAATAGCCATACATGGAGTAGGCGGCCTCGTTGCCGCCAAGATACAGCTCGTCGATGGTGATAGGCGTTTCGCACTCGCCCGTCTCCTCGATGTTCAGCTTGATATGGCCTTTGATGATGCCACCCTCGTTGTTGCCGCCAAATACCTTGCCAAAGTTGCCACTGGTAATGGTCAGCTCAATGTTGCCGTCCACGTTGGCATTGTCGGCTCCGGCGATGAGTAGGGGAATCTTCGTTGAGGGCTTACAGCCCATGACCATGATCAGGTCGCCATTGACATCGGCATTCTTACCGGCACCCACCAGCTTCGCCACGTCCAACGGACATGAAGTTTCTCCTGAGGGCGATACATCAATTGCCACATTGCCTGTGATGGTACCTTTCTCGTTACTGCCACCGTAGGCCTCATGAATAGTACCTCCATAAATCAATGTGTTGGCATTGCCGTTGACATTGGCACCAGGGTTGGTCTGCCAGCCGTCATTGCTCTTATTCTTGTCCTTGCCGTTACCGCCGCCAAACACACTGCCAATCTCGAAGGTGCCGTATACCTTCACGTCCGTCTCTGGAACTTCAGCGGCATTGCCGCCACCATAGACCGTGAGGATGCTGGTTTCGTCGCAACCATTAATGATGACGCTGGCCTTCTTGCCTGTTGTCGTGTATGGGGCAAGGTTGCCGCCGCCATACACTTCTGCCAGCTCATACGAATGGTCCGAAGGCGTCTCGCTCTTTCTCTTGTCGATGAGTGTTCTGGGTGTGTTACCTTCCACAGTCTTATTGACCGTCACCGTCACGTTGCCCTTAGGCGAGCCGTTCAGGTTGTTGCAGCCAAACACGCGGCCACTCTTCACTACCTTTACCTTAACATGGTTTTCACCATCCATGATGGGATTTCCATCGCTATCCAGTTCGTCATCATCGGTGTCATCGTATGTAATCCAGAAGGCAGTACCATCGAGCGTCAAGCTGATGTCACCATAGACCACAGCTTCTATATCTTCGGTCTTGCCACCGAAGCCGTCCTTTTGTCCCAGCCCACCACCGTAGGCATCGCCCTTGATGATGCCGCCCGTCAGACTGACGGTCGTGGTGTTGGCAGAGGTGGAAGTAATGGCTTCCGTCTCTTTCCCATAGTCCGTAGCATTGTTTACATTGGTATTAGCCAGTGCGCCGCCGCCATAGACGTCTTTCTCCACAGTGCCCGCACTCATGTTCACCGTCACGCTGCCGCCCACGTCGGCCAGGTTGCCGCCGCCGTAGACATTGCCGTTAATGGTAGGACCAGTCTGCCCCTTGGCTGTACCGATGCCAAGCAGCAGTGTCAGGGTTGCCAATACTATTCCTTTCCTCATTATATTCATATTCTTCAGTTCTTTAAACTTATTTCATCCACCAGTCATCCTTGAGGCGGCTGATGGCCTGTGCCATGCAGTTCATTGTCTTGCATTCCATGACGGTGATGCCCTCATCACTATGCCTGTATTGATACTTCCACGGCGTTACGATGAGCAGATGGCCTGCTGCGCACTGCTCTATACGCTCCGTGGAAGGGTGGTAGACTTCCGGGAAGCCGTTGTCCGCTATCAGCACCACGGGGAAACCGCGGCGCACAGCCTCGTCCATGATCTGCTGTTCACCTTGGGCTATGCGCGGCGAGACGAGGACCGCGCCCCGCTCTGCCTCCTCCATGCACCGCCGCTTCTGCTGCTCAAAGAGCGGCCGGTCCTTGCGGTGGCACACCACCGGCAGCAAACGCCGCTTCAGCAAGGAGCGATTGCCGTAGGTGTCAAGGCCGACAAGCGCCCTGCGCGTGTCCCCGCATGAGCCGTCGTCCTTTTCGCCCTCTACCAGTAGCCGTCCTGCTATCTGAGCGAAAGCTTCATCATTGCATTGCGACGGGTGGCATTCGCTCTGCAGGTATCGGCGCAGGGCAGATGGTGACAGTGCCGTGTCAATGCCGCCTCGCTGCGGCTGTAGCCACTCGCGGTTGCCGGTGCGCAGCAGGCGGCTGCGCGGGTTGTTGCGGATATAGGCGCGCTGTGTGGAGAGCTGCTCGTCGTCAACGGGCATCACGTCGCAATAGCCGGGGGCGAAGAGCGGCCGCCGCCCTGATGAGGCTGCCGAAGGCACCTTGTAGCCCCCTGCGGGTAAACCGCAGGACACACTGCCTGCGCCAATACCGGCGCCCGTGTCTGCCTCGGCAGTGTGCGTGGCGGTTTCCCCGCCGCTGCGGTTTCCTGCCGTTGCAGTGCGCGTGGCGGTTTCCCTGCCATTATCACCGTCCCCTTGCCCTGTCAGCGCCCAGTAGCGGCGGTTGCAGCCTTTCTTGAAGCCCGCTATCACCTGTCCCAGGGGCAGCACCTTGCCATTGCTGCTCACTATCTTCCCCGTCACATGGATGAGGGCATGCAGGTGCTCAGGCATGATGACATGCTCCATAACCCGCACCATGCTATACCGGGAGTGAAGGGCTGTCAGCAGCTCCTCCTCTATGGCCCGTCCTACAGCGGTGAGTTCTGTATGGGGAGCGTCGGCACTGCCCTCTGCGGCATCGGCTCTGCCCACAACGGTACCGAAGGGGGCATGAAGCCCCTCTGCCACACGTATGGTGATGTGGTAGATGCCGGTCGCCGTGTAGTCATGAGCCTCCGAGCGTCTTGTCATGCTGTGCCGGGTAGGTTTGTCTTCCGCCATTCCGTTTCTTTGTTATTTCAATTCTTCAACTTTTCAATTCTTTACTCCTGAATGTTCACCGTCGTTGAGCCACTGACATCAGCTTTGTTGCCGCCGCCGAAGACGTTGCCGCCTATAGTGGCACTGCCCTCTATGATGACAGAGGCGTTGTTGAGCGACTTACTCTCGTTGCCGCCACCATACACATCGTGGGCCACTGAGCCGTCATGAATGGTTAGGGTAATGGC
>JAFTAR010000194.1 GCA_017455495.1 Prevotella sp. | reverse complement strand
GTGAGCCAGGAACACAAGGGGCAGCCGTTGGGCAAGCCCGCCCTGCGCCTGAAATACATGGCGACGATGAAGGTTCGTGTGGCCGGGTATAGGGCCTACTGCCAAGGTCGTGCCGCCGGTGAGCCAGGAAGCTATTATACCGTTTGGGAAGAGGGTGTGCTGATGACAACAAACAATGTGTAAAGTGTATGGAAAAGTACCAGATATTAGTGAAGAAGGGGAGCCTTGGCATGATTGTCGAAGACTGGCTCCTGCACAGTGAGTGCGACCTTCGCATCCGCAATGCCAAGACAAAGGGCTGCCGGGTGGTTGAACTTACAGACCCGCTCTATGCGGCGAGAATAGTGAAGTGGCTGCAAGCAGCCGAGAAAGTGAACATCGTTAAAAGCTAAGAGTTATGAGCATAAGGAAACAAATGATTGAGCTGATGCCTCCGGCAGTATTCCGGGAGGCGAGGCCGGAGATATTCAGGGTGTCTGGCTTCACATGCCCTGAGTGTCACGGCAACGGCTGGGGATGGGCGAATGACCCTGACAATGAAGATGCCGACCGTCGCGGCTGGGTGCGTAAGGTTTGCCCGGTGTGCGGTGGGAATAAGGTGGTGAGTGCAGAGGTGACTGTGCGCTGGAGAGGAAAGGAGGTGGAGCCATGAAGGTTTACATCAGCGGAAAGATTGGCGAGGAGGTATTGAGTGATGCCACTCGCGAGAAATTTGCCAAGGCCGAGGAATATCTGAAAGGATGGGATTTCGAGGTGTTCAACCCCACGACGAGCGGGCTTGGTGAGCGTGCCGAGGAACTGGCCAGAGAGAACGGCACGGACTTCTATACGGAGATAATGAAGCTCGACCTGGCAGAACTGGAGTGGTGCGATGCCATCTACTTGCTGACGGACTGGAATGACAGTCCTGGTGCAAAGAAGGAACTGTCACGAGCAAAGGAGTTAGGGCTGGCCATTTGGCATGAGAATGTTTAACAATAAAAGCAAAGAATAGTATGTACGAAAAGTTAATTTTTGAAGGAGATCACGAATGGGAAAAAACAAACCTTGTGACCAAAAGAGAAGGACTTTATGACCACTACAGATGTAAAAACTGTGGTATTGAGGGAAAGTCCTACTCTATGGGTGTAATCGAAGTTCCAGACCGTTATGGGAACAAACAGGCCCATTGTCCTAATGCCCAAAGGCATACAAAAGTAAAAGTGATACGTTGCACTGCAAATGGCAAAGCGTTTGCAAATCTTACACCAGGAAGTGTACACACTATTATTGATGCTCCTGATGGTGAAGACAGTAGTCGTGGAAAATGGGTGATGGGAGTTGGCGAACCCGTACTGCTGCTATATCGCGAGTTTACTTATGCTGATTAAGACTATGGAGAACTACAGTAGATTTTATGCCATCTTTAACCGGCTGCCTTATAAGGGCGACCGTGAGGAGTTCAAGAAGAGCGTAGTGCTTCAGTACACATGGAACAGGACTGAGCATCTGCACGAAATGACTGAGCGAGAATATAACGACTGCTGCGCCGGTATGGAGAAGATGATTCCCGGCGGGGAAACCGCCGGGCGCGAGGCTTGGCGTGAGGAACTGCGAAGGCAGCGCAGCATCTGCCTGAAGCTGATGCAGCAGTTAGGCATCGACACGACAAACTGGAACCGCGTGAACGCCTTTTGCCAGGACGGCAGGATTGCTGGCAAGGTGTTCCGTGAGCTGGATTCTGAGGAGTTGGCTGTGTTGTCGAAGAAGTTGCGGAGCATCCAGCGGAAGGGCGGGCTGAGAGAGTTGCCGGAGCCGGGCGAGACGGCAAAGGTGGTGAATCTTCATCAATAACGGATAATTCCCGGCTCACAGCCGGGGCAATAAACGAAAAGATTATGGAACATTCAATCAGGACAATCAGTGGTTTGTTGGGTGGTGCGGTCATCAGTGCCGACGCGCCCAAGTGTGAGACATGCCGAAATGATGCTGCCGGTACCAACTGCGTGAAGGTGGAGCTGGTAGGTGGCCGCCAGATCTGCATAGCGAAGAAATAAGCCGTGGCGATGCCACAGCATACGGAACATTAACTACATTTTTTTACCCTTTAAACACCATTCAAATTATGGCAACAAGACAGAAAAAGACCGTGATTAGCGGCGTGACCCGTGAGGCCGCCGACGTAGCATTTGCCGCATACGCAAAGGCCGATGCAAGTATTAACAAGATCCAGGCAGAGATAGAGCTGCAGTGCGCCAAGATTCGCGAGAAGTGGCAGGAGAAGCTGACTGTACTGAGTGCCGAGCGTGACACCGCTTTCGACACGCTGCAAGCCTTTGCCACCGAGAACCAGGCAGAGCTGTTTGTGAAGAAGAAGAGTCTGGAGATGGCTCATGGCGTGATAGGTTTCCGTACCGGCACCCCGAAGCTGAAGACGCTGAAGGGCTTCACATGGGCGAGTGCACTGGAGTTGGTTAAGACCTTCCTGCCCGGTTATATCCGGCAGACGGATGAGATAGCCAAGGACAGGCTGCTGGCCGACCGTGATCTGGAGGATGTGAGCGTGATAGATGACAGTCTTGGCATCACGAAGACCCAGCTTCCGATGAGCAAGGCCATGTCGAAATGCGGCATCCAGGTTGTCCAGGACGAGACCTTCTTTGTAGAACCCAAGAGCGAGGAGGGCTGCTGATATGCTTAGATCCGTTGAGAAGGGAAAGAAAGTGAGTCTGTGCCGCAAATGTGGCGGCACAGGCTTCATCCGTGCAGGGGCACTTGACGAAAAGACCCAGCTTTGCCCTCAGTGCGAGGGTAGCGGGCGTGTGTGGGTGTCGTGCATGATGACGCTGAACATCACTCCCTATAAAGAAAAAGAATAGCCAATGAGGAAACGGAAGGGCCGTAGCCACGAGAAGCGTGTTGCAGACGTGAACAGGATATATGACCAGTACAGTAAGACCGGGCTTAGTAACCGAGAAATCTGGAAGCGGTACATATATCCTGTTTGGGGTATCTGTGAGCGTCAGTTCTATAATCTGCTGAAGGTTGACGGTGGCGGGGAAACCGCCACCCGCGAGCTGCAGGCCGAGGGTTTCCTGTTTCCCGAACTTTTTGATGAAGATGAACGCAGACGTGCAGACTATTTTAAGAAGGATCCTGAGTGACATCAGGATTGAGCTGAGCGACGAGTTCGACCAGAACTTTGAGCGTCAAGCCTTCTTCACCGAGGCTTGGCAGCGTAGGAAAAGCCCGTTGCGTCCCGGCGGCCACATCCTGGTTGACACGGGCGGGCTTCGCCGCAGCATCCAGAGCAAGGAGAGTGCCGACAGCATCCAGTTCTTCACCACGGTGCCCTACGCCGGTATTCATAACGCCGGTGGTGAGATAGTGGTGACGGCACGGATGAAGAAATTCTTCTGGCACAAGATGTATGCCGCGCAGGGCAGTTTCGGACGCAAGAAAGATGGCAGCCGCAGGAATGACAAGCGTACTGTGCAACTGAGCAGCGAGGCCGAGTTCTGGAAGCACATGGCGTTGATGAAGGTCGGCTCGAAGATACGCATCCCGAAACGTCAGTTCCTTGGTGTCAGCCCAGAGGTGGAGCAGAGTGTGCGTGAGATTATCGAAGAGAACCTGAGTGAGTACTTTGAACATGAATTCAAACTTTAGAGGCGCGGGGAAACCGCGCCACGCGACCGAGCAATGAGAAGAGAGATTTACGAAGCATTGAAGGAGCGGCTTCTGAGCCGCCTGAAAGAGGTGAACGGTGAGCGTATGGTGCTGATGAGCGACACAGAGGCTGCGTTGTATGTTGACCGTGAAAGCAGCATCAAGCACGTTGCACTATGGAACCAGAACGTTGTGTTCATCGAGCAGGATGAGCCTTGGGGCCGTCCGGCTGTGTTCGTGGAGTTCGCCCCGATAGACTGGAGCTGCGTGCATGGACGCAGTGAGTACACAACACGGAGCCGGTTAGTTCTGCATGTGGTGACTGACTGGACTGATGGCGACAGTTCCTGCCTTTCTGCCTTTGACCTGGTGAATGACATTCACACCGTGCTGGAGGACTTTAGCGGTGAGTGCTTCGACCATTTACACCTCGTTGGAAGCCAGACGAACCATGACCATGAGGAGCTGCTGGAGAACCTCGAGATTTACGAGTATCGGGGCAGTAAACAGGTCGGGCTGCAATGATATTGCAGCATAGATGACAAAAAATCCGCAACTTTCTTTGGAGGTTGCGGATTTTTTTATACCTTTGCAGCCAGAATGATGCGGAAACTCACACGTCGGCGCTTTTTGCGTGCAGGCTTCGGGTTTTACAGCATCATTTTCTTTTATGGTATTATTCTCATTGTGTATAGAATTTCTGCGTTAGTCAGCTTGCATTTGAACTCTATGGTTTGCCCCTGATACACTACCGTATAAACGCTGAACTGGTAGTCATGGTCGATGCCGTTTTCCACTCTGACCCGTGTTGCCTCCGGCACCCATTTTGGGAATTCTGTTGCAAGTTTGAGAACATGAACCAGCTCAGGGTTCCTTATGTTTTTGGCAGCCGTCTCGTTAAAGAATTTCTTTCCCACTTTCAATTCATGGCCATCAGCTGACATGACTGTTGTGCGCTTGGAAGGAACACCGTTAATGACTGTTGCTGTCAGGTTGTTATCAGCCCATTCATTCGTCTTTCTGGTAGCCGTGCGGAACTCTTCAGGTGTGAGTCTCTGACTGGTGCGAGTTGCCTGCGCCTGGCGTATAAGGCGGCACGCTGCACAGAGTTCGTTTTCGGGGATGAATGCCAGGTTCACTTTCCCCTTGGCGATGTCGCACGTCTGACATTTGCTGATGGTGTAGGGGTTATAGTCGGGGAAAGTCTTTTGTTCCTTCCCTGCGTTAAAGTGGAAGATTCCCTTTTTGTCTGTTCCTGTAGCCTGTTCCCCGAGCGACATGGCTTCGTCGTGTGGGGTGGTGGGATATTTGGACTTTCGCACCTGCACTACTGTACACCGGCAGTTCCACCCGTTAGGCGGGTAGTATGTATCCCAGAAGGGGTCGTCGATGGGCAGGGTGACGCGGTCGAGTGCGGCGTGTTCCGGGCGCACCTTGTCATCGCCCGCCGTGCGGTACTGTAGGTTGTATCGGTCTCCGTCCTGCTGGAACTGCTCCCACTTTGCCGCCATTTCCGCGCTTGCCTGTGCGTGGTTGTACTCAGCGCGCAGGTAGTTCTGGTTGTATGTTGCGTCGATAGCTTGAACGTCGTTTAAGAAGCGTTCAAACGGTTTCCTGTTGCCGTTCTCGTCGATGAGTGATGGGAATGCCTCGTTGAGTTCGTGGAATGTCTTTATTCCTGAGAAGATATAGTCGGAACGCTGGAGTCGTCGGCGCATACCTTCTGACATGGGAACCTGGCTGAAGCTGCTGTCAAGGGTGTGTGCATGGGCCTCTATAAACGACTGTGCCTCCGTGGTGGTGAGTATGGAGATATTGAGGGAAGCGTCCTTTTGGTCGTAGAGGGCACGCATCATGCCCTGGAAGAGTGTGCGTAGCTGCTGCTCCTGGTCATCATGGGCGAGGGTTACTGGAGTCGCGGCAATGCCGCAACATACAGGACTGTTGGCAAGTATTGAGGCGTAACGCTGGTGCAGCCCCTCATAGTCGGAGGGGCTTAGTCGAAAAAACGG
>JAFTAR010000193.1 GCA_017455495.1 Prevotella sp. | reverse complement strand
CTATGTTCTTGCCTATGTCGTGAACGTCGCCATTGGCAGTGGCCAGCACCACACAGGGTCTGACGGCGCTGTCAGCATCTTTTTCTTCGTCAATGAATGGCTGCAGCAGGGCCACGGCATCCTTCATCACCTTGGCCGACTTCACCACCTGCGGCAGGAACATCTTCCCCTCGCCAAAGAGCTTGCCTATATGCTCCATGGCTTTCATCAGCGGCTGTTCTATCACGTTGATGGGGCGGCCGTATTTCTGCAGGGCCTCAGGGATGTCCTCGGCCAAGTGTTCGCTCACGCCTTTGCTGAGGGCGTAGGCCAGGCGGTCCTCAAGGCTCTTGGTGCGCCAGGAATCTATCCCGCCGGCAAAACCGGCGGGCGCAGTAGAAGCAGAACCGGTGCGAGCAGTAGAAGCAGAACCGGCGGGCGCAGTAGAAGCAGAACCGGTGCGAGCAGTAGAAGCAGAACCGGCGGGCGCAGTAGAAGCAGAACCGGCGAGCACACGGGCGGCCTCGGCGATGAGGCGGTCGGTGGCACCGTCGTCACGGTTGAGGATTACGTCCTCAACGGCCTTAAGCAGCGCCGGCTCTATGTCATCGTAGACCTGCAGCATAGAGGGGTTCACTATGGCCATGTCAAGACCGGCACGGATGGCGTGGTAGAGGAACACGGAGTGCATGGCCTCGCGTACATTGTTATTACCACGGAAGCTGAAGGAGAGGTTGCTCACGCCGCCGCTGGTCTTTGCCAGAGGCAGGTTCTGCTTTATCCAGGCCACGGCCTTGATGAAGTCTACGGCGTAGGCCTGGTGCTCCTTCAGGCCGGTGCCCACAGAGAGGATGTTCACGTCGAAGATGATGTCCTGCGGAGGGAAGCCGATGCCGGTGAGCAGGCGGTAGGCCCTCTCTGCTATGGCTGTCTTGCGCTCGTAGGTTGTGGCCTGCCCCTGTTCGTCGAATGCCATCACCACCACGGCGGCTCCAAACCGGCGCAGCTCGCGGGCCTTAGCGAGGAAATCGTTCTCGCCGTTTTTCAGGCTTATGGAGTTCACTATGCACTTGCCCTGCGCGTTCTTCAGTCCGGCAAGGATGGTGTTCCAGTCAGACGAGTCAATCATCAGCACGGCACGGCCCACGGCGGGGTCGTTGGCAATGTAGCGGCAGAAGGTCTGCATCTCCTTCCGGCTGTCAAGCATGGCATCGTCCATGTTGATGTCGATGATTGATGCGCCGCCCTCAATCTGGTGGCGGGCCACGGTCATTGCCTCGTCATATTTTTTCTCGGCTATGAGCCGGGCAAACTTCCTTGAGCCTGCCACATTGGTGCGCTCGCCCACATTGGTGAAGTTCTGCGTAGCCTTGTCAACCAAGAGTGGCTCCAGCCCGGATAGCCACATCCTGTTGTCAGCCTCCGGCACCTGGCGTGGCTTAATGTCCTTTAGGGCGTTGCTGATGGCGCGGATATGCTCTTCGCAGGTGCCGCAGCAGCCGCCGGCTATGTTTATCAGTCCTGCCTCGGCCATCTGCCTTAGATGGGAAGATGTGAAGTGGGGCAGCTCCTCGTACTCGCCCATCTCGTTGGGCAGTCCGGCATTGGGATAAATGGAAAGGAAAACGGGGATACGGCTTGACAGATGCTCCATGAACGGGTGGAGGTCGGTGACGCCAAAGGAACAGTTCAGTCCGAAGCTCAGCAGGTTGTGGTAGTGGCTGATGCTGATGAAGAATGCTTCGAGCGTCTGGCCGGTGAGGGTGCGCCCGCTGCGGTCGTTGACAGTTGCCGACACCATGACGGGTATTTCGCTGCCAGTCTCATCGTTCAGCTTACTTATTGCGTAGAGGGCGGCCTTGGCATTGAGGGCATCAATGCAGGTTTCCACAAGGAGCATGTTGGCGCCTCCCTCCATAAGGGCCTTGGCCTGCTCGTAGTAGGCGGAGGCCATCTCGTCGAATGCTATGGCGCGGAGGCCCGGCTCGTTCATGTCGGATGCCAGTGACAGCGACTTTGACGTAGGCCCCATGGAGCCGGCCACCCAGACCCTTTTAGATTTGAGATTTTCGTCGGCTACCTGCCTCGCAATCCTTGCCCCTTCGTAGGCCATGTCGCGAGCCATGTCCTCGCAGCAGTATTCGTGCTGGCTGATGCGGTTGGAGGAAAAGGTGTTGGTGGTGATGATGTCGGCACCGGCCTTGACGTACTGGCGGTGGATATTGGCTATCACCCCAGGGGCGGTAAGGTTTAGGACATCGTTGTTGCCTGCCAGCGACACAGGCCACTGGGCGAAGCGGCCGCGATGATAGTCGGCAGGTGTGAGGCCCATTGTCTGTATCTTGGTGCCCATGGCACCGTCAAGTATCAGTATGCGCTGTCTTAAGCTGTCTGTTAAGTGCATCTTCGTTCGTTTTTGGGTTGCAAAGATAATAATAATGGTGTAATTCACCAAATTTCTTGCGTAATTCAGGAAAAAAAACTAAATTTGCAGCCTGACAATAAGATTTATTATGGCAGATATACTTGACGAAACCGACCTGCAGATACTGAAGACCTTGCAGAGGAACTCCAAACTTACCACGAAGGAGCTGGCCGACGCGGTCCACCTGACTCCCACGCCAGTGTTTGAGCGCCAGAAGCGGCTGGAGAAGAAGGGCTATATTAAGAAATATGTGGCTGTGCTCGACCCGGAGAAGCTGGGCCAGGGCCTGTTGGTGTTCTGCAAGGTGAAGCTGAAGCAGATAAACCACGAGATAGCCGACTCCTTCGTGAGGCGCATACAGCGCATCCCGGAGGTCACCGAATGCTACAATACCTCTGGTGCCTACGACTATTTATTAAAGGTACGCGCGCGCGACATGAAGCAGTACCAGGAGTTCGTGCTCACAAAGCTGGGCGACATAGACAGCGTAGGCTCTATAGAGAGCACCTTCGTAATGAGCATTGTGAAGCAAAACTACGGCATAGACTTTTGAGGGTTGAGATTTGTATAAGAAGAAGCGGGGCAACTTCCACTTAGTGAAGCTGCCCCGCTTAAAATTATCTATCCGGCTTTACTTAACCAGAATCTTCTGTACAGTGCCGTCGGCCCTGACAACGATGTTCAGGCCCTGCTGCATGCGGTCGGTGCGCACACCGCTGAGGGTGTAGATGCCGGCAGGCATGCTGGTAGTTGTGGCAACAGTGGTGATGCCCTGAGTGAATTCCTCGTACTCGGCATCGTACTGAGCCTTGATTGCCAGAGAGTTCTCACCCTGGTTGAGGATGTAGATGTCGTAGATCTGCACGCTGCTGCCGCCACCATTCTGCACGATGCGTACATAGACCTCATCGGTACCTTCGTAGCTACGTGTGTAGCTTTTCCAGAGGCGCTTCACGGTAGATGTTACCATCTCGTCGCCGAGGTTCTCCCATGTAATGCTGTCCTTCGAAATCTGCACCTGCATGCGGCCAACGTTGTCGCCACCAGCGGCAGTGCCTACGTGAGTTACTACGTCGAACGGGCCGGCCCAGGTCTTGCGGCTCTGGATAGCGCCAGTGCAAGGCTCACCGCTGGTCTTACCACCAAACTGGATGTCGTTGTTGATGATTTTTGCGTAAGAAATAATGTCGCCAGCTGTTTCGGGGTTATAGCCGCCGTCATTGCCGGGGTCACTACCTGTTGAAAGGCTCTGCCAGATCATCACCTGGCCCTTTGACTTCACCTCCCAGTCGGCTTCATCAGAAGGTACGTAGAATGAGTAGTCGCGCTCAGGATAGACAGTGATTTCGTCGCCTGTTTCAGGGTCTGTGGTAGTGGTGCCTTCCTGTGTTGTGTCGTAGATGCTTGCAGCATTCTTGCCCCAGCTGAAATAGTAGACGGTTGAACCGCCGCCATTCTGCCAGTCGGCAGAATTGGCGTCGAACAGGCCAATCTGGTCCTGACGAACGACAACATTCTTGACAACGATGCGCTGCTGAGCAGGCTCGGAGTAAACCTGCTGGCCAGCTACGGCAAATGCAGTGAAGTCGGTGGGCAGGGCGAAGGTGAGAGGCTCGGTGTACTTCATAGACTTGGTGGTGTCGTTGACAACGCTGTTGTAGTTGTACCAGATGTCTACGCCCTCAGTCTCGCACGACAGGGTTACAATGGTCTGACCGTCATTGTAAGTAGTGGCGATAACGGGTGTGGCTGGCTGTGAGAAAATCTCAGCCTTGGCTTCTGCCACAGCGCTCAGAAGGTAGCCGTCGGCCAGGGCAACAGCCTTGACAACGGTCTCCTCGGTAACGGTGATGGGCTCTGTGTAGAGTGTGCTATGAACGGTGGGCTCCGTGCCGTCAAGGGTATAGAATATCTGCGGCTGAGGCAGTGAGCTTGAAGCCATGCTAAGGCTGATGATGGTGTTCAGGTTCTTGTAGTTAAGAGTAATCTTCGGGGCAGGAGCCTGTGTTACCTCGCTCTTGGAATCCTTTAGCACGTCAATGGCATTAAATAGTACCTGCTTGAGAGCATCATTTGCATCGTCAGCCCAAATCAGGTAGATATAGGCATTGTGGTACAGGTTGTGTACGTGTGACAGGACAGCCTCTGTAGTATATCCCTTAAGTACGATGTTATCGTCGGCAAAATATTCACCCAAATTAATGCCCTGCACTTCTGAAGTCTCCGTGGGTTGAATGTAATTACCCATTTCGTCTTCATTTAGAAACTCAATACCTGTTAAGAGTGGGCTTGCTTCGTTTGCGATGATTGCAATAGGAAGGTCAGTTTCTGGAAGTTGACCAAGTCCCCATGCTTCATAGAGAGAAGCATTGAGGTTAAGCATAGGCACGAAAGCGATGGCTTCCTTCAGCACGCTTACGGCAGCGTTGTCTGCAGACAGCTTGGGACTTACTACGGTAGTGTGGTATTCCTGCAGTTTATCAATAGTCAGTGTGGCTGCATCAATAGCTGTCACAACGGTATTCTCCATTGTAGACAAAGCCTGATAGGCAGTCTCTTCGGTAGCATCGCCATCGGTGATGTAAGCTACTTTGGTCTTGTTTGCGTTAGGATCGTCGCCCTCGCCAACAATGATGTAGTAGATGTGGCAGCCGTTGGTTGACTTGATGGTAAGTTCGGCTATAGTGCCTTCGTCGCCAGTAAGCTCCCACTCGCACTCTGTGTAGTAGGTGGGAACGGCGTTACCCTTAGTTAGGGTAAGCGAACCGGCACTTGTGGTCAGAGAGATACCGCGGGCCTCGCCCAGCTTCGAGCGGTTCACAGCATGGCTTTCCACGCCGATTTTGATGGTCTGGTTCACGGCAGCGGAGAATTTGATGGTCTCGTTCTTACCGTTGAGCCAGATGTAGCTGTTGCCGTGAGGAATAGGCTCGCCAAGGGCAGGGCCGCCCTCAGACTCGAACTCATTGGGAGCTGTTGCTCCGTTGTAGGTGATGACAAACTTCTTGGCAGCGGTGAAGCCAAGTGTGAGACCTTCCAGTTCGGGAATCACCTTCTCTTGTCCGCCGTTGTGGGTGCAGGCAAAGCCAGTTGCATTCTTTGCATCCTTGCTTGCACACCAGAAGTGCTGGTCGTCAGCCTTGGTGGCATCGCCCTCGTAGTTGCGCCAATACTTGTCGTTGCCAAACTCCTCCTGATCAGCAGCCAGGGCGTTGACAGTCTTCTGGCTGAAGCCGTTGCGGAAGTCCCAGGTCTTTCGCAGCGTCTGTGCACTGCCGGCGGTGATGCCGAGCAGCAGTGCCATGATTGTTAGTGTAAAGAATCTTTTCATAGTTAATTTTGTTAGTTGATAATAAATAATGTGTTAGCTCTATTTGAAGTTCTTCAGTTCGTAGAGGGCGTTGAGGGCCCGGCCTGTCTCGTTGTCAAAGAGGGAGGCGTTGTACCAGCCGCTGTTCAGGTCGCCGCTACAGCCGTAGGCATTGGCCTCGGGATACCACCAGGAGAGGCCCTCCACCTGCGGGTACTGCTTGAGCAGGGTTATGAGGTCGGCAGTGAACTGGCGCTGGCCCTCGTTGGTGAGGGGGTAGGTGTCGGTGTAGTCGGTCGTGGTGCCGCCAATGGCCCACTTGAAGGGGTAACCCATCTCCACTATCTGTATGGCCTTCCCGTAGTTCTTGGCAATGAGGGCATCGAGGGCGCTGCGCAGCTGGCTGAACTTGCCGTGGAAGTAGGAGTAGTAGGACAGGCCTATGATGTCGTAGTCAATGGCCTGCGTCTTCATGCGGTCAAAGTAGTCGGTCAGTGTGCCTACGTTTGGCACTCGCTCGCTGTGCAGGATGATGCGGGCCTCAGGGCACTGCTCGCGGCAAGCCCTCGTGGCCTGGCGCAGGAAGGAGTAGAAGCGGTTCCAGTTGGCGGCGGCGCTGTTGGTGTAGCAGCGGTTCTGCGTGGTGCCGTTCTGTCCCCACAGCATGCCGTAGCTTATCTCGTTGCCCGTCTGTATGAAGTCGGGGGTGGCTCCTGCGGTGTTGAGCTTCTGCAGGCAGTCGGTGGTGTAGTCGTAGACCTTCTGGGCCAGCTGCTCGTCGTTGAGGGTGAGCCAGCTGGCGGGAGTCCACTGTGCTGCCGGGTCGGCCCAGGTGTCGCTGTAGTGGAAGTCAAGCATGAAGAGCATGCCGGCCTGCTTTATGCGCTTGCCAAGGGCTATGACGTAGTCAAGGTCCTGCACGCACGACTTGCGGTCGCTGCTCTTCGTGGGGTCTACAAACAGCCGCACTCGCAGCGTGTTCCACCCCTGCTCTTTCAGGAAGCTTATCACGTTGGTTATGGCCTGCCCGTTCTTATCCTTATATTGTGCCCCCTGCTGCTCGTACTTGGTAAGCAGCGAGATGTCGCCGCCCACGAAGCGCGTCTCGGCCTGCGGCTGCTTTCCGGCCTGGATGATGGTGAGTACCAGAGTGTCCTTGGCTGCAATGAAGGTTACGGCCTGTGTGCGGCTTTCCGCCTGATTGTTCTCCGTGCAGGCCACCTTTACCTGCGGCGTGCCGGAAGAATAGGCTTGCAGCGTGGTGGTGAGCCAGGAGGCAGAGCCGGCAGTGCTGCTCACCTGCTGTGTGAGGCCGGTCAGGGTGACCGTTGTCTCTGATGCCTCGGCGGGCATGTCGCAGGTCTGTGTAAAGTGTTTTCCCGCTACTACAGGTTGTGGCTGCGGAGTCGGCTCAACTGGGTCGTTGCCGTCATCGCCGCAGGACAGCAGTGGCAGCAAGGCCAGAAGGAAAGAAGTGAGGTGCAACAGTTTTCTCATTATAATGATGTAATAGGCTGCAAAGATACAAAATAACCTTGGCACAGCAAAGTTTTTTTTCCGTTTTTTTTAAAAAGAAAGAGCAAGGCCCTTGCAGAGCGAGCTACAAAGGCCTTGCGCGAAATAGAGTTGTAATGTTGTATGCGCTTGTTAAAGGCTTACCTCACCACCTTGCGGACGGTGCCGTCCTGGCTGCGCACGATGTTTATGCCGCGCTGCATCTGTGGCATCTGGCGGCCGCTGAGGTTGTAGATGGCCTCTGCTGTGCGCACCACCATCGGGGTGGCGTTGATGGCATCGGTGATGTCGCTGCTGCCGTACTGGCTCAGTCCGCCGAACTCGTTGACGGCCTGTACCTTGTACTCGTTGGCATTGCCGCTGATGGCATACTCAGTGTCGGTGGTGAAGGCCACCACCTCGCTGCCCTTGGTAACTACGTAGCAGATGGCGTAGGGCACTGCCTCCCAAGTGATCTTGCCGGTAGAAGCGGACACCACGGGGGCGCTGCAGGCTTCGCAGAGCAGCTCTGGCTGCCAGTTGTCGTCGCCGCCCATCACGTTCTTAATGGTGTACTGGGCTGCCTCCTCAGGAGTGAGGAAGTTCTTGGCAGTGCCATATACGCGCTCACCTTTGCTGTCAGTATAGTAGTAGGTGTCGCGGCGCTGTGACAGGTCTATGGGGTTGCCGTTGGCATCCACGGTGTTGTAGTCGGCCCAGAGAGCGGGCAGTCCGCCCATAGTCTCATACCAGCCGGCAGCAGGGATGTTGATGAAGGTCTGAGTGTTGATGAACACTGTCTTGGGCTGGTTGTGCCAGGGACGGCCGAGCCAGATGTCGGTGACGTTCATGCCAGGGTAGGGACGGATGATGTTGTTCATGAATACATAGCCCCATTTAACGTCGGCACCATGCGAAGGAGCTACGATGAAGCCACCGCTCGGGCGATTAATCTCCAGGGTGTCGCCGTCAAGATAGACATTGCCACTGTTGTAGATGAAGTCCACTGCGCCTTCAATGAGCGAATTCTTGATGAAATGGCGGTTATTGGAGGTGGAAGTGGTAATCCAGGTGTCCTGGTAGGAGAGCAGGCGCACATTATTCATGGCAATGCGGTCGCCGCCGGTATTAAGAGCCAGAGCCTGCGGTCCGGCCTGCTTCTCGTGGCCCCAGATGTTCTCCATGGTGAGGCCCTCAATGAATGTGTTGTTGGCATTGACCACCACAGTGGCACCCACGCTGACATGCACGGCATTGTCGCCACCTGAGAGGCGGTCGTCCTTGATGACTACGCCGTTGCGGGTCTGTCCGATGAGGTGTATGTAGGGCTTGTTCGTGGGACTGTCCACATGCTCCTTGTAGTCGCCGTTCTTTATGAAGATGAGCCAGGGCGTGGCGCGCTGTGCTGGTGCTGCGTCGATGGCTGCCTGGACGGTGGTGTAGGTGGGTATTCCCGAGGGAGAAGCCTCGGGCACGGCGGCTGCATCGACCACGGCATCGTAGAGGCGAGGTTCGGGCTGAGTGCGCTCCATGGTGGTGAAGCTGATGGTGGCAGCTGCCACGGCGTTGCCGCTGCGGCTGGTGAGCACGCCGGCAGGCATTTCAAAGGTGTAGTCGGTGTTGTACTTCAGTCCGCTGTACTGGAATATGGCACTCTTGCCGCTGATAATCGGGGTGATTTCTTCACCAGCCAGTGTGGCAACGCCTTCGCCGGCCTTGATCTTCTTATCGAAGGTGAGGATAATTGAGCCATTGGCGCTCACGCCTGTGGCACCCTGCTCAGGATTGCTGCTCACGAGCACAGCCTCTTCCTCGGCAAGGCTGCCAGCGTCGGCGGTGATGAAGATGTCAGAGATGGCCAGGCCGTCGTAGTCGGTGCTGCTGCCTACAAGTGCGCTCTCACGGTCGGGCATCCAGCGCACCCATACGCGGTCCTGCTCGTCGGCGTCGCTGCCGAGAGCTACGTCTTCCTTGTCGAACCATCCAGAGCCGGTGATGTTGAAGGTGGCAACGGTGGTGTAGTTCTGGCCGTCAACCGAGTACTGCAGGTTGTTGACAGAATAGGTGTTGTAGCTGCAGCCCAGGGAGCTGGTAACCTTGATGTTCTTATATCCCTTGGTAGAGAAGCTTGCCTCGAAGTAGAGCCCCTGTGAGCGGAGCTTCCAGATGCGGGCGGCCCAGCGTCCGTTCTCAGCGCCGTTGCCGATGCCGCGGGTCAGCCAGCCGCTGGTCTCGCCTGCGGCATTGTGCAGTGACAGTAAGCCGGCGTTCTCAGAGTCGCTCTTGTAGTCGGCAGCGCGCTCCTGGGCAGGCTGGTCGTAATAGAAGTCCCAGCCTACGATGTAGTCGCCGGCAGAGAAGTTGGCCGTAAGGTCCTTGTCGCCGTCCATGCGGATGGTGCGCTCTGCATCGGTGGAATTGTCCTCCCAGCCTATGAAGGTGAGCACCTTGTTTGAAAGGGCGGTGAGCTTAACGTCCTGGCCTTCCTCATACATGCGCTTGCCGTTAATCATGGTTCCTGCAGGCTGTATCTGCACAAGGTTGTCGCGGGCACCCTCGGTCAGGGTTACGTTGAGAGCGTAGGTGTTGGCCTTGTTGAAGGTGGCGGTAAGGTCGGTGTTCTGAGTCATGGTGAAGGTGTAGGGGTTCTTGGTGGACACCTCGTTGCCATCGGCATCAACCCATGCTGCGAAGTGGTAACCGAAGTTCTCTGCTACGCTTACGGTCACCTCGTCGCCTTCGTCGAACTCGGTGGCGTTTGGCGTGACGGTCAGCTTGCCAGCTTCATCGCTCTGCAGGGCTACGGTGAGAGTGTAGTGCTGAACGTCCTGTGTGGTGCCAGAAAGGGTTCCCTCAATGACGATGTTGCTGAAGCCCACTTGCTTGGTGTTGCCCAGATTGTAGAGGTTGAGGCGCAGACCGCAGAGGCCGTCGCTGGCCTGCATTGTGCTGAGTGCCTGGCTAAACTCGGTCACGTTGGGGGTGGCGTTGTTGCGGGCAGGAACTACGCCGGTGGCTATGCTGGTTGTGGTGCCGTCGCTGTTTATCCAGCTCACGTCAACCTTGCCGCCATCGGTGCCGAAGCGGGTGGTGTTGAAGCTCACCTTCGTGGGCACGAACTTCATGCCGGCCACGGGGATTACCATGAAGTCGATGCGGTTGTCATCGTTTGCCGAACCCTCATTGTTGATGGCAGGCTGGAAGCGGGTCTGGCCGCTGTTCACGTCCTTCAGTGTCAGGTTGTCGCCATGCTCTATGTAGCTGGTCTTGAAGAACGAAGCCACGTTCTCGCTGAATGTAGCCGTCTGGCCCTCAGTACCGAGGTTGAATGGGAAGGTGATGGTGGCAGCCTCGTTCTCAAGTGTCTCGGCTATGAACTTCTCCTTGCCTTCGAACACGAAGTTGTTGATGTTGGCTGTTGTGCCGTTGCCACCAACAGAGTTGAAGGTGATGGTCATTACGTAGCGGCCCTTGGCCATCTCGCCTGTGCGGAAAGAGTAGCTCTTTGAGGCGCTGTCCCAGTTGCCGTTGTTCTCAATGTCTACAGTTTCATCGCAAACCACAGTTCCCTCAGCATCCTTGATGTTGAAGTTGATTGATACGTTCGGCTGCTGCGTACCGGCGGTGAAGTTCACGGTGTAGTAGGCAGCGTTCATCTGGTTGTCAAGCTTGTAGATGGCATAGTCGCCATTGTTCATCCAGTCAATATGGTGGTCGGTACCGAAGCTGGCGCGTGAGCCGTGGAGTTCACCGTTCTCCATAACCCAGGGGGTCTCGTCGGTGGTTGGGATAACGTTTACAATCTCCACCTCGCTGAACTGTGCGGTGATGGTGGTGGCTTCGTTGATAGTGATGGTGGCGGGATTCTCTGTAGAGAGGACATTTCCCTCGGCGCTGTTCCAGCTGGCGAACTCGTATCCGCGTGCAGCCGTTGCGGTGAAGGTCACGTCAGTGCCGGGGGCAACGAGTGTTGCGCTGGCGGTGGCTGTGCCGGCTCCTGCAGGGGTCACCTCAGTAGTGATGAGGCAGAGGTCGCCTACTTCCAACTCGGTGAACACGATGTTGTTAACGTTCGAGGTGTAGCCGCCGCCGCTCAGGAAGTTGATGACGAAGGTCTTCTCGCCCTCGGCCATCTGACCAGTGGCGACGGTGTAAGTCTTGAAGTTCTGCCAGCCGTTGGCTTCCACGTTGATGGTCTTGTCAAGCTCAGTGGCACCTGTTGCGTCGTCGGTGATGACCAGACGAAGGGTGTTGCCGGCATTGGCAGTGGCGGCACCGAGTGAAATCTCGTAGACGGCACCTGCCTTCGTGTTGTTAAGGGCAAATGTTGCTGAGCCGGGATTGCGGAAAGAGTCAAACTGCGGCACGTCGACGCCATCAGTCTTAACCACGCCGTTGTTGAGCGTAGCCTTAGACAGGTCAAGTGGCTCGTCGTCGGGCAGGGTGATGGCATTGGGGTTGGCTACATACTCCTCGCCGGTGATGGTGAGGTAGTCAAGGTTCCAATTTGATGAGAGGCCATTACCGAAGATTAGGCGCACGGTAACGTCATCCTTGTTGACGGCGGGTACGCTGATTGTACCTTCGTTGTAGGTCCACCATGTATCAGCAGTGGTGTAGTCTCCACACTCGGCCCAGGTCTGACCGCCATCGGTGCTTACCACAGCTTTCATTGCTGCCTTAGCATTGCCGCCATAGGCGCAGGCCAACTTTATTTCAATGTTCTTGTAGCCTTTGGTAGAGAACTGCATCTCGTAGTAGTTGTTGTGCTGCGAGCCATCGGTGTAGACGCTGAGGTTGTTGGCCTCGGTGTCGTTCACCACGCGAAACACGTGGTTGTTCCAGCCTGAGCACAATTGCCAATAGCGGCTTGTCTTGCCGGTGATATAGGCAGGCTTTGTGATGCTTACAGCCTCGTTGGCAGCGATGAGTGGCTGAACAGCGTTGAACCACTGTGTGCCAACCTCTGCCCACTCGTTGCTGTTGGGCGTGTAGACGTTCTCCTCCACGGTGTAGCCCGTTTCGAACGTCCAGCTGGCCAGCTGGACGGGGTCGGCCTGCGTATGCAGGGAGCCCAAGGCCAAAGCCAGCAGGCTAAGTAGGAATTTGTTCTTCTTCATAATAATTGTTAATTGTTGGATGTATGGTTAATAGATTACTTTCCTTGTTGTGCCGTCGCTGTTGCGAACAATGTTCACTCCGCTGCGATAGGTGTTCTGCTGGCGACCCTGCAGGTCGAAGAACTGAGTGGTTTGCTGCGACTCTGGTGTTACGGACTGGATAGCGGTAGCGGTTGCATCCTGGGCCATGCCGTGGATGGTGAGGTCGGAGAGGCAGATGGTCTTGCCTGTGGCAGCGCCGTTGTACCAGGGGTAGACGCGGACCAGCAGCTCCTGGCCCTCAGTGAGCTTGATGACGGGCTGCTCCTTCACGTACTGCATGTTGTTGGCGGGCATCTTCTTCATCTCGAAGATGGTGGTGCGGGTCTCGAAGTTGTCGGTACTATAATATATGTGGCAGCACATGCCGTTGCCGCCGCAGCCGCATACGAAGAGGCTAATCTCGTCAATGCTGAGCGTGGTGCCGATGGCGGGCTTTATGCCCCACTGTATGTAGCGCTCGGGGTTGTCGTCAATCTCGTCGGCAGGCCATGCATCGCCAGTGAGCAGGTTGCGCTGAGTCTTGCGGGTAGCCTCGTAGCCGGTCCAGTCGGGCCATGTGGTGTTGGCATTGGGGTTGGAGTAGCGCTGCACGTACATGCCTGTCCAGCTCTCGGGAATAACTGTTGCGGGGCCTGTCAGGGTGTAGCTGTCATCCTTCTCTAAGCGCCAGTAGGCCTTTACCTCGGTGCCGCCTTCCAGCACTACGGCGGTGGCAGTGACGGGGATTTCAATGATCTTTTCGCCCGATGAAATGGTTATTTTTCCTTCTTTCGTGCCGTTCTCGGTGAGGGTAACCTGAGCATAGAAAGTCTGGATGAGCGAGGATGCCTGGTAGCTGACGCTGAGGCTGCTGCTCCAGTTCTGCTTGTCGGTTGACAGCTCTATGCCTTCGGTGGCTGTGATGCTCACTGTGCCGCTCTCAGGCTGCAGTCCGAAGCCGCTCAGGGTGTACTCCTTCTGCAGGCTCTGGCCCTTGTAGGCCTGTCCGAAGTCGCCGTCAGTAGGTGTGACGCTCATGTCAACGGGAATAGTAATGTCCTCAGCGAGGATGCCCTGCTGCTGCATCATCTGTGCGCAGGTGCGGGCCACGAGCAGTGCGCCGGTGGTGTTGAAGTGGGTAGAGCCTTCGCCGTCGAAGAGCAGTTCGTGGCACTTTGTGTCGCCGTAGCTCTCATACAGCTCAGCCGTAGCGCTGGTGAGGTCGATAAACGGCACGTTCATCTCCTGTGCCAGCTGCTGCATCTGGTAGGTATAGTCCATGGTGTGGTCGTCGGCCGGCAGGCTGTTGCCAGTGGTGGGGCCGTTGGCAGTAAGGATGCTGTAGCTGTCGCCAAGGTCGTGGCGGCCGTTGCGGCGAATCTTGCCACCGCTGCAGTAGCTGCGGCACACAGCGCCTACGAAAATGGGGTTGGCGCCCAGAGCCTGTGCCTCCTCGGCAATCTTGCGGAGGTTGGCTTTATAGGTAGTGGAGGGGATTGAACCGCGCAGGTCAACGGCGGCAGCAGCGGTCTGGTCGCCTATGCTTTCGTAGTAGGCCTTCAGCTCATAACCGTCCATTCCACCGTTTTTTTCGTCGTTATGGGCGAAGGAGATGATGACGTAGTCGCCTGCGGCAACGTTCTTCTTTGCTGTCTGCCACAGCTCGTTGTAGCCGCCGTAGCTGTCGCGGCCGCCCTTGGCGTAGTTGATGCTGGTCCAGCCGTTGGTAAGGAACTGGCCGAAGTACATGCCCCAGCCACGGGTCACTGTTGCCGTCTCCTCGTAGGGAGCCATAGTGCTGTCGCCAAGGGTGTGCACCTTCTTGGCGGCGCTGGCGCCGAGCACTCCTGCCAGGAGCAGCGCCAGGGAGAAAAGTTTAACTTTCATTTGTTGCTTTGTTGTTAGTTGTTCTGTTTTTACGGTTGCAAAGGTAAGCATAAACTACGTGTGCGGGGGCGAATAATGCGGCAATGAGGAGGACAAACTTAAAAAAAGCACCCTTTTGCTACAAAAGTCCACTTTTTTTTTAGTACCTTTTGGCTCCGTCGAAGGTACTCGCGCTCGGAAAAGCACAAGAAAAAAGGCTTTTTCTTTTGGCTTTTCCTCGCTTATTCGTACCTTTGCAGCCTGATGATTATCCTGTTTGCTAT
>JAFTAR010000192.1 GCA_017455495.1 Prevotella sp. | reverse complement strand
CTGCCCGTCCGTTCTTTAGGTCCTGAGAATACCCTTGCTATAAACAGACAGAATAATAACGCTCACGCCGTTGGTATATGTTCTACACCCGTAGAGTGTGCATTGAAGGTAACCCGTACCTTCTCAGCACACCGACGGGGCATTATAATACCACGCCACAAACGTTTACTCTGCGATGTTCTTGATTTGCTATTCGAATTTCCTACGTTCGAGATAACCAAGACCAAAGCGTTGTAAGACGCTGTTCCAATATTTTGGTCCCACACCTTCACTGCCCTTGAGGGCAAGTCTGGCGTGAGGTGCCGCCGTGGCGGCGTAACTCCAATTATTATCTTGGAGGAAAAGTGTACTCTGCCTCCGCGGTAGAACTGAAGTCGGGTGCAAAGTTACACATTATATATGATAATAGAGACAGAACAAAACAAAATTTAACTAATATAAACAAAATGATACGGCTGGTAATGTCATGTAATCACTTCTTGCGCTCCCTGTACTCCGCAGGCGTCATCTTGTACTGGTGGAAGAAGTTGCCAATGAAGTAGTTCGGAGTGTAGAACCCTGACTCGGACGCAATCTCCTCTACAGTCTTGTCGGTTTCCCTAAGCATGGTGGCGGCATTTTCCAGCTTCATTTTCTTGGCCAGCTCACGAGGACTCTTGTAGAGGTTGCCTATAACAACGTCGTAGAGCTTGGAAATGTCAAGTCCGCCTACTTTGCTGAGGCTGCTCATGGTGAGGTCTTTGTCCATGTTCTCATTAATGTAAGGCATGAGCTTCTTCATAAGCTTGGTGAATTCTGGCGACAACTGCGTGTTGGGGTCGGCAAACTGCTTGCCGTAATCGTCCTCGGCAGGTGTAAACATCCGCTTGCTGTAGGATTCGCACCGTTCTGCAAAGAATGTTATCTTGCGTATCACGTCGCCCTCTTCGGCATTCCTTCTGTTCTTCATGATGCTGTTCCGGTTGAACAGGAAGAAGTTCACGATGAGCAGAGCCAGCAGCACCATGGCAAAGAGGAAGAACAAGCCTGTTGTGCGCCACCAGGGCTGCTTTACATGAATCTCCCACACAAAGCGCTTGGCGGGGTCCATGTCGTCCTCCCAAATATCCGGGAACATTGATGACTGCACCTCTATGTGGTAGTTGCCTGGCTTCAAGTTTGTAAGGGTGTAGTTCAGTACACCCTGGTTGTCTACATTGTTCGACTTGTAGCTTGAGAAGACTTCCCATGTGTCTCCCATTTCGGTTACCTTCACCCTGTAATAGGTCTGTGTGGGCCTGTAGTAGTTGAGTGCGGAGAAAGACAGCGTTATGGAGTTCTGCGAGCTGTTGAGGTTGATGTGCTTCACCCTTGACACGGCGCGGTCAATGACGATGTTGTCCTGCATGGGAATGCCTGGCTCCACAATGTCTCCGCTCACCATGAGCCTGATAAGCTTTGGCTTTATGTTGGTAATAAGGTGCGGATAGTTGACTTCATGCAGCGTGGCGGGGTTGAAGGCCACCACATGTTCCACGGCCTTCATCACTATGGTGCCGTCGTCGAGAATCATCGCCATACAGTTTTCAAACGACTCTGCCGGCACATTGTCGTCCTCAGTGAAGTTGTTTATGAATGCCACCTCACCGTCTCTCACTAAGAAGAATGTAATGCCGCACGATGTGGCTGCCCAAATATTGTGGTCTTTGTCCTCTATGATTGAGTGTACCACTTCGTTGTTCATGCCCTGGAGCCTTGAGAAGTGCTTCTGCTCCATTCCAGGCCTGTCAAGGTAGAGGCCCACCCTTGAGCCGGTCCATGTCCATCCGCGACTGTCGGTGAACTTGCAGTTGGCCCTCTGACCGTTGAAATTAGAGATGGCTACGTCGGCCAGCCTACCTGCTGCCTCCAGCTCTTTGAGCCTGTTGTCGTAGTCAAGGGCTTGCTGGTTGTTCCAGTTGTATACCTTGAACGACTGCGAGTGAGGTCTGGCATACAGTATGCCGCGTTTTTCCGTACCTATCCATAGGCCGCCCTGCCTGTCAATGGCTATGGTGTTGCAGTCGGTGGCGAGCAACGTTCCGTTATCAAGCATGATGTGCTCCAGATGCTCTTTCTCGCCGGTGGCGGGGTCCAGAATCCAGTAGCCGTACTCGCAGGGAATATAGATTTTCTGGGTTGTTTCGTCCAAGACCATATTATTAATATGGTAGTCGGTGCTCATGACTTCGGTAAACGTGTTGCTTGCCGTGTCGAAGAACAGGAGAATGGCTTTTGTTTCACCGTTTCTTATCTGGTAGAAGTTGTCGCCGTAGGGCATGAGGACCGACGATGCGGCATAGTCCTGTCCTTTCTCCCAGTCGTAGGGCTGTGTGTGGCATACTATGTTGCCTATTGTGTCGTGGCCCACCACCTCTCCGTTGTCATAGAAGGAATATATCACTCCCCGGGCCATGTCAACGTCCTGAAGGTTACGGCTGGTGTCTCGCATCAGTGGCAGAGTTATGCCGAACCGGGGGCTGAAGATGCCGTTGTTGGTGACAAACCACATCTGGTTGTACTGGTCGCCGAAGACATCGAGTACAGGCTCGCTGCACCCCATAGCTCTAAGAACGCTGTCAACATTGTGAACAAACTTCTCCATCATGAGGTCGAGCACGGTGACCTTGCGCTTGTCTTTTAGCCAGATGTGGTGGTGGCGGTCGAAATACAGGTGGTAGTGTCCGCGATACAGTGGCAGCGGGTATTCGCAGCTGGCATCAACATCGGCATGGGTGAACGTGCGGCCGTCGTAGAAGTTCAGGTTGCCTATGGTTGATATCACTATGCGTCCCGTCTTTGTGCACTTCACTATCTGTGCACAGTTGTCGGCAAGACCGCTTGACGAGTTTATTATTTTGAACGAGCGCTCTTCCTCCGCGCCACTGGCTGACAGTAGCGAGGAAACCATCAAAAAGAGGAAGAGGAATGTGGTTCTAAGGTTTGTTTTCATGAATATTGTCAAAATATGGTTCTTAGAAGCCGTAGAGCTCCTGCAGTTTCTGTCCCAGCTGTTCTCCGCGCAGGTTTATGGCAATGATGCGGCCCTCCTTGTCGAAGAGAATGCTGGCAGGTATGGAGTTGATGCCGTACACGTCGGCAGCTGCCGACTGCCACCCGCCGAGGTCGCTGAGCTGCGGCCAGGCCATGTGCATCTGGTTGACGGCATTCTTCCAGGCGGCGTCGCGCTGGTCGAACGAGATGCCTATTATCTCGAAGCCTGCCGAGTGGTACTTCTCGTAGTTAGTAACCACGTTGGGCATCTCCTGTCGGCAGGGACCACACCATGAGGCCCAGAAGTCAATCATGACATACTGCCCCTTGCCAATCCACTCGCTCAGGCTGCGTGGCTGACCGCTGATATCGTTGATGGTCATGTCGGTGAAGAGCTTGCCAGGGGCGCGCTTCTGCAGGCTTTCAAGGATGCGGCGCGGCAGTTGCATGGCAGGGTGGTCATAGTAGGGGGCAGAGGGCTGGCACACCTGCACAAGCTGCTCGTAGCTGAGGTCGTAGGCCAGGTCGCTGATGAAGGCGGCGGGGATGAGGTTGTCGGTATTCTCAGCAACTATCTGCATCACGCGCTCAATGTTCATCTGCTCCAGCTGTGTGTAGCGCTCCACGAGCGAGTCCATCTGCTGCTGTGTCAGCGTGGAGCGCTGTATGTTGACCTTGTACACTATGCCTGCCATTTCTCCGTTTATTGTGGCCATCTCGCGCTCGTAGCCGTTTAGCTTCTCGTTGAGCGGCGATGCCGTGACGGTGTGGTTGTAGATGCTGATGTTCAGCGGTGTGCCGTCGTTGAAGAATTGCAAGGCGAAAGAGTCGCCATCGCCTAAAACGGCCATAAGGGTGTTTACGGGCTTGGTGCCGCTAAAGCTGAATCGTCCCTCGCTGAGCATGGTGCTGTCAATGGGGGTGCGCATGTCGGTAGCATCGTAGAGGTATACCTTGGTGACGGGAAACGATGCCGTTCCGCTGATAGAGTAGGGGGTGTCCTGTGCTGTTGCCGTAATGGTGGCCAGTGTTGCCACGAGGGCAAGGATGATGTTCTTTTTCATTGCTTTTTTAGTGTTTAAGTGTTGGTTGTTATCTTGCAGCGTGCCACTTCGGTGTTGCCATCCTTGCAAATGCGAACGGCATACTCACCGGCGGCGGGCTGCTCCTGGTAGAAGGAAAGGCGCTCGCCGGCATGGGCCTCGGCCACGTAGGCTATCTCAAGGCGCTTGATGGTGTGCTGGCGGTGCCACTCTATGGGCCATAGGTCAAGCACGTGCTCTATGTACTTCACAGAGTTTATGTGGCCGTTGATGTCCACGTCGTTGTAGTGGGTGTCGATGGTGCTCTGGAGCCGTGCCTCTGCCGACATCTTCACCCTTCCGCCCTTGTCTATGGGGCAGTCGTGGTCGGTAACAATCCAGTTGTTTATTGCTCCGTTGTCAATAGCCATGATGTCGGTGGGCTGTCGCGTCTCAGTGTCAATCATTGCCCAGATGCTGCGTCCGTAGCCGTACACCTTCTGCGGGTCGGCGGCATCCACCACGCGGAAGTTGCGGCTGGTGAAGTATCGCATGGCGCTCTCCACCCATGTCTCCACAATGAAGCGCGTGTATTGCTCTGGCATTTCGTTCATCTCTATTGCCAGGCGTGACAGCACCCATGAGCGTTGTATGCTCATGAGGTATTTCATGCCAAAGCCTCGTGCCGTGCTGTGGAAGTCGGCGGCGTTGAGCATGTGATTTCCCAAGTGGCCAAGGAACAGCCGTCCGCTGAAGTCGCAGTGGAACGGCTCGGCCATGAACTCATATCGTCCTATCTTTTCCATTTTTATATTGATTCATTCATCTTCCAAGGGGAACAGACCGTAGAGCTTGGCGTCGATCATGTCGGTCACTTGCTTCAGGTGCTCCGGGTTGTCGCCAAACTTGCAGTTGTCGCCGTCAATGATGATGAGCGGCCCCTGGTAGGTGGCAATCCACTCCTCGTAGCGCTGCTCCAGGCCCTGCAGGTAGTCAAGCCTCATGGTCTGCTCGTACTCGCGGCCTCGCTTCTGGATTTGAGCCACCAGTGTGGGAATGCTGCTGCGTATGTAGATCATCAGGTCGGGCAGCTTGACGAGCGACATCATCAGATCGAACAGGTCTTTGTAGTTGTCGAAGTCGCGGTCGCTCATCATGCCCTGCCCGTGCAGGTTGGGGGCGAAGATGCAGGCATCCTCGAAGATTGTGCGGTCCTGGATTATGGTGTCCTCTGACTTGGAAATCTCCACCACCTCCTTGAAGCGCTTGTTGAGGAAGTACACCTGCAGGTTGAACGACCACCGTGGCATGTCGGCGTAGAAGTCGGCCAGGTAGGGGTTGTTGTCCACCGGTTCGTAACGTGGCGTCCACCCGTATCGGTGGGCCAGGAGTCGTGTCAGCGTGGTCTTGCCGCTGCCAATGTTTCCAGCTATTGCTATGTGCATCTTTTTGTTTACGGTTTAGCGATATGCGGTTTAATGAATTTTATTAGAAAAGCCCGAATAAGGTCTGGTCTATGCGGTCCACTATCTTGGCGAAGTCCTTGGTGTTGTGCTGGAAGTCCAGCCCGTCCTTCTCAATTATCATCACTTTGCCTGTATATTTGTTTTGTATGAAGTCCTCGTACCTGCGGTTCAGGTTCTCAAGGTATTCCAGCTGTATCTGCTGCTCATAGCCGCGTCCGCGCTTCTGTATGTTTCCCACTAAGTGGGCCACAGATGCACGCAGGTAAATCATAAGGTCGGGCACGTGAACCACGCTCATCATCTGGTCGAACAGCTCCATGTAAGTCTCATAGTCGCGCTGGCTGAGGTTGCCCATGGCCTTGTTGTTCTCCATGAAGACGTACACGCCTTCGAAGATGCTGCGGTCCTGTATTATGGTGTGCGAGGCCTTGCTGATGTCCAGCAGGTCGCGGAAGCGCTCCTTGAGGAAGAACACTTCAAGGTTGAAGGCCCAGCGGTGCAGGTCGTTGTAGTAGTCCTCCAGATAGGGGTTCTCGGCAACGCTCTCATAGCGGGCCTCCCATCCGTAGTGGCGTGCCAGCATGGCTGTCAGGGTTGACTTGCCGCTTCCTATGTTTCCTGATATTACTATGTGCACCTTTGTAGTTTAGTGGTTTAAGGGTTTTGTTGCTGTGGCCTCAGCGGGCGAACCGCTGAGCATGGACGAATGCCGCTATGTCATCTATGACCTGCTGAGGAATGTGGCTCTGCCTCTGGTATTCCATTGGGGTGGAGGGGCCTTCGCCTTCCAGGAATAGGTGGTTCAGGGCGGGGTAGCTTCTCATCACCACACCATTGCGCTCGCCAATGGCCTGTTGCCACAGACGGTAGTCGGTCATGGTCACCTGGTAGTCGCGCTCGCCCTGCAAAATGAGTATTGGCAGTGAAAGCTGCTGTGCTGTCTGTACTTGCTGCTGTGGCTGAAGGTAGTGAGGCGAGGCGGTGCGCAACTGGTCGAATGTCGCGTTGCGCACGCTGTCAGGGGTGTCGGGCGGCAGCAGGTAGTCCAGCTGTTCGCTTACCACCTGCTCCAGGTCGCGTGCCGGGCCTGCCATCATTATTATACCGGCAAGGAGGCTGTCGGCCCGCAGTGCTATGGCGGGTGCCATCATGGCTCCGAGGCTGTGGCCAAGCAGAAACACATTATTATTATATGTACGCGCGAGGCGTATGGCAGCCAGGGCGTCGAGTATTACTTCGTCGTCCATGGTGGAGACGGGTGTCTGCGGGTACACCATTGTGCGCTTGTCGTAGCGAAGAGTGCTTATGCCGTGCTCTGCCAGCTGGCAGGCCAGGTCAAGGAATGTCTTGTTGGCCATAACGGTCTCGTCGCGGTCAAGAGGGCCAGAGCCGTGCACCATCACTACGATGGGTGGCTCTGCTGTGCGTCCGCTCAGGGTCACCGTGGCTGGCAGCGCTATGCCGGGTGCTGTGTGCACGGTATCGTCGGTAGCAATGGCGTCGTGGGGTAGGGTGTAGAAGTCCGGAGTAGTGTCAGGGACTACCGGCATAAGCCTGAGGCCCGTCATCTTGTCGCCGTTGAATACGATTACTGCCATGAGCTGTCCCCGCTCAAAGGAAACGGTGCTTACACATGCCTCAGTGTCGCCTATCATGCGCCGCTCCCACTGGCTGTGGTCTTGGTATGCTCCCATAGGACCTTCCACCTGTGCCATGGCTCCATGCATGTCCTGGGCAGAGAGGGCTTGCACCATCTCCGGCGACATCATGGCCAGCAGGCTGTCGGCCTCGTCGGCCAGGAGGAGTGAGAAGGCGTGCTCGGCCTTCACGAGGTCGTTGTCCACGCCTTGCTGTGCCCTTGCCTTTGGCGCAAGGACTGTCAGCATGAGCAGCAGGATGGTCAGCACTTTTCTCATTGACATGGCTGTAGTGGATTATTCACACTGCTGTCCGTTCACCACGACGTTGTTTAGTGTAAGGCCCTCTATGGGGTTGTTGGTGAAGGCACGCACCGAAGCTCCGTCCTGCACGTCAATGTTGGCGAAGCTGAAGCGGCTCAGGGCATACTTGTCCGACCCCGTGACGTTGAAGAAGTTGCCGCAGTTCATCTGTATATTACTGAACGAGATGTCGTTGCACTGTGACAGCGGCATGTCGGGGCGGTCGCCCATCTGGTAGAACTGCGTCCAGGGCCTGATCAGCAGGAAGTTGCGGCAGCGTCCGGTGAAGTTCTCTACGCGTACATATTCATAGTGCTGCGGTGTGTCGGGCCGCATCTTCAGCCACAGCACGTTGTTGGTGTTGTCGGCATGGCAGCGGCGCATGATGACGTTCCAGT
>JAFTAR010000001.1 GCA_017455495.1 Prevotella sp. | reverse complement strand
TAGGGCACGGCGGGGTTCCACACCTGAGCGGAGAATATCTTCGTCTGGTCGTCCTGCACCACGCGGCGGCACCAGGCAGGAATGCGCTCGCCCTCGCCGCCGTTCCAGCGCACCTTCATCTTGTAGAGCTGTCCGTGCTTCAGGTCTTTCTCCTTCAGCTTCAGCTCCCAGTTGCCGGTGCCCTCAATGCGTTTCAGCTTGTACTTGTCGGTCTCCTGCCAGTCGTTGAAGTCGCCAATGAGGTAAATCTCAGTGGCGTTGGGGGCCCACTCACGGAACACCCAGCCACGTGTCAGCTTGTGCAGTCCGAAGTAGAGGTGACCGGTGGCGAAGTCGCTCAGCGTCTTCTTGCCGTTCTGTGTCAGCTGGCCCAGCTTCCACAGGGCGTGGTCGTGGCGGCCGCGGATGGCATCCTCAAAGGGCTCCAGCCAGCCGTCGTTCTGAACAAGGCCTATATGGGGATTTGAGGTTTGAGGCTTGAGCTTTGAGGTTTTCTCAGTTTCCTTCTTCGTTGTTGTTTTCTTCGTTGTCATAATACTTGATATAGCGAGATATCTCAATTCAATATTTAACTTTGAATATTGCCTTCTTTATCTCAGGAGCCATAGAGATGCAGGGGGCGTGGCCGTCCTGGGGGAAGAAGATGGCAAACATGCCTGGCTGACAGTCAATGAAGCTCTCTGCCATCAGGTCGCCATACTTGGTGATTTCCTTCTCGTCGTTGTACTCCACCTCGGGCAGGCGGCACAGCGGCGTATAGCCGAAGGTCTCCGGGCCGTCAAGGGGTATCTGGATGTCTATCATCCGGCGGTGGGTCTCTATCACGGCAGCGTCGGGAGTGCGGCCCTTGGCAGCCTGGATGTTCACGAACAGGTCTTTACCCTTTATCTCGTGCTTGCCGGTTTCCAACTTGTTCAGGTCGTTCTGCTTGATGAACTCCACCACGTCCTTGAAGAGTGGGTTTACTGCCTCGTACTTGGCGAGGTTGTCTAAGGTGTCGATAATCATTTGTACTCTATTATTATAATGGTTGTTCTCAAATATCCCCCAACGATACGCAAAAAAACACTTGCTGCCAAGAAAAAGTATGTTTTTGGCAGTAGAATTAAGTTTTTTTTTGTTTCAGTGGTTGGTGTGCTGATAGAAAAAAGTTACTTTTGCAGCTGTGAATATAAAGATACTACGATGCGCTACTTTTTTGTGTTCTGCAAGGACGAACTGCTTTTGCAGCAGTTAGCCGACGGCTCGTTCACCATTCCCCTGTGCGAGGAGCCGCCTACGGAGGTGAAGCCATGGACCACGGTGCTCAATGTTTCTCCGCTGGGCGACACTGAGGTGCGGGCCTATAGCATAGACAGCCCGGCAGTGGCAGGCTTCGTGCCCTGTCCATTGCGCCAGAGCTACTACAAACTTCCCCTTGAGCTTTATCTGAAGGCTGGCAAGTGTGCCGAGCTGCTCTACTGGGACAAGAGCACCCGTTTCTGCGGTGTCTGTGGCGGGCCTATGAAGATGCATACCGACATCTCAAAGCGCTGTGAACACTGCGGCAAGGAGGTGTGGCCTCAGGTTAGCCCCGCCATAATAGTAAGGATTACGCGCGGCAGCGACGAGGTGCTCATGGCCCGGGCAAGGAACTTCCGCGGCGACTTCTACGGCCTCATAGCGGGTTTCGTGGAGACGGGTGAGACTTTGGAGGAAGCCGTAGTGCGCGAGGTGCGCGAAGAGACGGGGCTGGAGGTAACGAACATCCGCTACTTCGGCTCGCAGCCTTGGCCATATCCCTGCGGCCTCATGGTGGGCTTCACTGCCGACTATGCCGGAGGGCAGATTCATGTGCAGCGCGAGGAGCTGAAAAACGTGGCATGGTTCAACCGTCAGCATCTGCCCAAGCTGCCAGAGAAACTCTCCATAGCCCGCCGCCTCATTGACGACTGGCTGGTGTCTTAGCATAGTTAGTATGTACCCTTTCTGCTATGACGGTCCAGCTTCAGTAGCATTCAGGTGTTGGCATATCTCTTCTGCCATCGTGTTAAGGGCCACGCAGTCTGCGCGGCTAATGTGGCGCTTGCCGCCGTCGTAGGGCCAGGGACTTAGGATGAGCAGTCGGCCCTGGGCGCAGGCATCGAAAAGGCTGTCGGCAGGCTTGTAGTAGTCGCGGAAGCCGTTGTCAGTAAGGAGAATGAAGGGGTGCTGTTCCCTCAGCAACACCTGCTGCACCTGCTTCTCGTCGGGAGAGATGAAGGGTGAGACCATCACAACAGCCTTGCGGGCCTGAAGCACGCAGCCGTTCTTATAGTCGCGCAGTTCCTGGCTGTCGCCATGCTGGGCTTTCTCCACCCATATATGCCTGACGTGCACTGGGGCGTAGGCCTGCTCTAAGAGCAGCGCCGCGTTGCCAACGCCGTCATACTTGCGACTGCCAATCGCAATGTCCTTCTGAACGCGGAAGAATCCTGGCTTGAGGCGCTTGGTGGCCAGGCGCTGAGGGTTCATCTTGACATAGCGAATCATCGTGTTCAGCTGACCGCGCCGGGACAGCGGGCGGATGAATGGCCGCTCCGTGAAAACAGGGAATGGATAGCCTCCTTCGTCCCTTGTTGCCGCGCCCCGTCCTCCTTCGTCCCTTTTTGCCGAATTTAATTCGGCAGAAATGGACAAAGTATAGGCCCGGCCAAGCTTCTTCACGCCCTGCCAGTAGCCGCGCACAACGCTGCGAATGCTGGCCTCCATAGTCTGCGTAACATAGATAACAGCATGCAGGTGGTCGGGCATGAGGCAGAACTGCAGGATGCGGATTACAGGGTAGTGGCGGCACATCACATACAGCTCGTCAACGACGGCATTGCCAAGGGCAGTCCGCTCTATCAGCGCCTTCGAGGGGTCATTGCCGGGAATCACCAACCCTCCGAACAGCGGCTCGCGCGAAGGCACCGTCAGCGTGACGTGATAGATGCCGATGCCCCGCCAGGCCGTGCCGCTCTCCTGCCAATGCCAATGTTCAGACTCCGCCATGCTGTGATTTACCATAAAGATTTAATACGTCTCCAGGAACTTGACGGTACCGCTCACGATGACCTCGCCGGTGGTGGCTGGCAGCAGTACCGTCTCGCCGCATGAGAGACTCTGGGTGTCGCCGTCTACGGTGATGGTGCCCTCTCCGCCCACGCCGATTAGGATGACGAAGGAGTCAAGCTCGGAATAGTCAAGCATCATGGGCTCCGTGAGGTCATATATGGCAGTGGTGAAGAAGGGGCACTCCACGACCTGCTGGGGCACGTCCTTCTCGTGGGAGTAACGGGTGCGGTAGTCGGGCAGCACGGTGTAGTCAATGCTCTGCGCCGCCTCCTCGGTGTGCAGCTCGCGATAGTTGCCGTCCTTATCGCGCCGCTTGAAGTCGTATATGCGGTAGGTTACGTCGCTGGTCTGCTGAATCTCAGCTACAAAGCAGCCGGCACCGATGGCATGTATGCGTCCGGCAGGGATGAAGAAGACATCGCCCTCGCTCACCTCATAGCGGGCCAGGGCATCGGTGATGGTGTCAGTCTCCACCATCTGCTTGTACTCCTCAGGCGAAATCTGCTTTTTCAGGCCGCAGTAGAGCTGTGCGCCTGGCTCAGGGGCCAGGGCATACCACATCTCGGTCTTGCCCCGTTCGCGACCCAGTCGGCGGGCTGTTTCGTCATTGGGGTGCACCTGTATTGAGAGGTCCTTGCGGGCATCAATGAACTTTATGAGAAGGGGGAATACGTCGCCGTAGCGCTCGTAGTTCTCGCTTCCCACAAGGGCGGTGCCCTGCTCCCTTACCAGCTGGTTTAGCGACTTTCCCGCGTCGGGGCCTCCGCTTACTATGGTCTCGTTGTCTTTCACGCCGGATATCTCCCAGCTTTCACCAACGTTGTCCAGCTCTACGTCTAACTTCTTGAAGGGGATGATGCGGTCGCCTCCCCAGAGCGTCTGCTTAAGCAGCGGTTTGAACTTGTATATCATAGTGGTTTGTTAATCTTTCATCTTGCTTTCAAGGAATCTCAGCTCTGCCTCAAGCATGGCGAGCTTGGGCATGTCGAAGCCAGCGCTGCGGGCCATGCTGATGGGGCGGGAATAGATGTATTCTATCTCCATGGGGCGGTGGAAGTCGTAGTCAAGGCGCATGGAGGGCGAGTAGGGTGTCATCTCGTCTGTCATGGAGAGCATGCGGTCGGCAAAGGTCTCGTCAATATTCTGCACTCCGAGGTGGCGTGCCGCAAGGATTACCTCCATCATCTGCTCGCGTATAAGCTGGCGCGTGGCGGGGTGCTTCAGCAGCAGGTCGGTCTGAGTGTGGAGGGCAACCGTCATGCCGTTGAACGGCATGTTCCACACGGCCTTCTTCCATCTTGCCTCGTTATACTCCACCAGGCCTGCCTTAACCCCTGCAGCGTTGAAGTGGGCCACGACCTGGCGGACCAGTTCCTCGTCCTTGCACGAGTAGTTGCCCAGGTTTATCTGTCCGTAGCACTGGTGGCTCACGCGGCCCGGCTCCGTCTTTGCCGAGCAGATGAAAGCCAGTCCGGCAGCAATCCAGAGATTAGGGAACATCTGCTGCACGTCGTACTCCACGCCTATGCCGTTCTGGATTAGCACCACAAGGGTGCGCTCATGGAGCAGCGGCGGCAACAGTGAGCGCAGCAGGTGGTTGTTTATGGACTTGAGGCAAACCAGCACTACGTCGCACCGCGGCATGGAGGCAGTGTTGTCATAAACATGAGGCGCGTCAAGGTGGAACGAGCCGTCGCAGGAGTCCACCTGCAGTCCGTTCTCGCGTACATATTTATAATCATTGTGCAGCAGGAAGTGAACATCCTGTCCGCTCTGAGCCAGGCGGGCACCGTAGTAGCCCCCAATGGCTCCGGTTCCTATTATTCCGTATGTCATCTATTTGTTCTTTACCAGGTTGTCTTCGGAGTCCTCGTAGTGGTCGGTTTTGTGGAAGATGCGGGTAATGCCCTTCATCTGTACCTTGACATGGTCGCAGAAGCTCTTCCACATAGACTGCAGGCCTATGGTGCCGTAGCCCGTGACAGCCTTGCACTTGCTGCTGCGCACGAATTTTATCTTTCCGTATTTCTTCAGGTTGAGGGCCATGGAGCCGTCCTCGCCTCTTATGATGTCCACGCGGTATGGCTCTTTGCGGCCGTAGTCGGCATTGTAGGCAAAGACGAGTCCGCGCACAGACAGCTCAGGCCGCTTGAAATGCTGCACCCAGAGGAAGAGGTCGCGGGCCATCTCGAAGAGCCTGAGCGAGAGGCGCGAGTGGTTCTCGTCGGGGAAATAGCTCCATGTGGCGGAGGCACAGCTCACGCCCGGCTTCATGAGCACTTCAAGCATGTGCTCATAGTACTGTGGCGGATAGAGCGTGTCGCTGTCCACGTCGAAGTAATACTTGCCGCGGGAGTGCTGCAGGCCGCAGCGGCGGGCATAGCCGCAGGAGTGCTGGTACTCGGTGTAATAGGGTATGCCCGACTTCTCGTATATCTCTGCCGTGCGGTCCTTTGAGTCGTTGTCTACGCCGATAATCTCCACGGGGTACTTACACTGTATCTCGCTGATGGCCCAGAGGCAGGCCTGCAGGTGGGGCTCCTCATTGTAGGCTATTATCACTATGCTGGCAAGCGGCTCGTCGCTCTGAAGCTTGGCCAGCCGCTCGCGCGTGCCTTTTATCACATCCTCGGGAACCTCGCTGAAAGGTTTTCCGTAGACAGTCATGTATTTATCGTACCACTTTGCCATGTTAGATTTGAGGTTTGAGGTTTGAGATTTCTATTGTTCCTTTGCGGAGCTGGAACTGATGGCAGACATATAGGCCTCCTCCCACTTCGGCATCACCACTTCTTTCCTGTAGTCTGCCGCAGCCTGGCGGGCCTTGATGCCCATCTGCAGGCGCTCAGCCTCGTGGGTTATCATCCACTCCATTTTCCGGGCCAGGTCTTCTACGTCCATCTTTGCCAGCAGTCCCGTCTCGCCGTCGCTGATAATCTCTGACGGGCCAAAGGGACAGTCGGTGGATACAACTGGAATGCCGCAGGCCATGGCTTCAATGATGACCAGCCCGAAGCCCTCGTAGTCGCTGCTGAGCACGAAGAACTGGCTGCGCTGGTATTCGGAGTAGATAGACTTTGTGACAGGGTTCAAGCTTATTCGTTCTTGAAGGCCACGGCTTTCTATTAGGGCTGTCAAGTCCGGTCTTAATGGACCATCGCCGAAGATGTCTATATGCCATGCAGGGTGCTTGCCGGCTATTAGTGCAAAGGCTTCTATGAGGCGGTCGAAGCGCTTTTGCTCAAACAGCCGCCCTACAGCTATTATGCGTTCCTTCTCTTTCTCAACTTCAGAAAGCTTGCTGCTGTATGCCGTGACGGGGTTGGGGATTACGGCAACCTTCTTCACGCCCTGCTTACGCCAATTCTCTGCGTCGTGCTCGGTCAATGCTATCAGCATGTCAGCCTTGCGGATGGCTTTAATGGGAGGGTAAAGGCGGCACAGCAAGCGCTCAGTGAAAGGCTTGCCCTGCATGTGGTATATAGCTGCCAGATGCGACTCTATGACAACGGGCACCCCGCGGCTCTTTGCCACTGCCATAATGTCGTAGATGAAGTCTTCCGTATTTGGAATGGTGACTACAAGTACGTCAGGCTTGAATGCGTTGAGTATGGTATGAAGTTTCTCACGGAACAGACTCCTTAGTTTCATGTATTCATTTAGCCGCAAGATGAAGGGCTTCCTGTATATGGCAGCCAGGGAGCATGCCAGTTCACTGTGCTGGATGCCGTCATTCTGCGGGTAGAAAAAACCTTCGTGCCCCTGCTTATATGTAACATACATTACTTCATGGCCTTTGGACAACAGATAGTCGGACTTGTCGGACAGTGTCCGTTCAAGACCTCCGGCAGCATGCAGGAATGGTGCTATATAAACTAATCTCATATCTGTTCTTTGGATGCTTTCATGGGATGGGGATGCAGGAAGTCTGTTATATGAGCCATAATATTCACAGCCAACTCTATGTCATAGTAGTGATGGCGGAAGAAGCGCCACTTCTGTAGATAACTGAGCGGTGGAAACAGCAACAGCATGAAGGTGGCAACCGTCAGGCGGCAATATCGCATGGAGCGCAGCAGCAGTCTCTTCCTTGCCGTTCTGAACTCATACCAAATTTCCTTATCAATGGGTTGGCTTAGATGCAGGTATAACCCGTTTGTCATAGAGTTTGCCATAAATAGCAGATAGTCTACCACTGGACTCCGTTTGTATCTTTCTACGGAAGGCGGACTGTCAAGCATCTTGTTGCAGGACAGAGCGTAGCTCCACAGTGCCTTGCTTGCCTTCTCGGGAGTAAAGGTGGTGTTTACTATGGAGCTGGCATTGTTCTCGTAGACGTAGGTGACCTTTGGCAGCAGGAGGACAGAGCTGAGGCACTTGAAGAGCTGATAAGACCACAGCTGGTCCTCGTAGAGGATGCCTTCTTCGAAGAGTATGCCGTTTTCCGTGAGTACCTCCCGGCGTATCAGCTTGTTCCAGGCATAGAGATAGATGCGGTGGTGCAGCATGTCAGGGAAGAACACGTTCGGGTCATCAAGCAGGCGCGGCTCCTCTATGCCGCTTATAAGCAAGCTGCCGTCCTTGCAGTTCCTCACGTTGCCCATCACCATGTCGGCACCGGGGTGCTGCCCCAGCATGTCAATGAAGTACTGCATGCTGCCGTCTGTGAGATAGTCGTCGGAGTCAATGAACATCACGTAGTCGCCACTGGCCTTTGCCAGCCCCGTGTTGCGTGCTGCCGAGAGGCCCCGGTTGTGCTCATGGGTGGCAATGGTGAAGCGGATGGGACCCTCGTAGTCCTCAATAATCTGGCGGACTATGGACATGCTGCCGTCCTGCCCGCAGTCGTCGACAATGATGCACTCCAGGCTGGCCCCGGCATCGCCCTGCGACATTACCGACTCAAGGCATCGCCTCACATAAGGCTCTACGTTGTACACGGGTATTATGATGGAGATGGCGGCCATTGTCTGTGCTCTGCTTTTTTCTGCGGTTTTGAACTTAAGTGCTGCAAAATTACGTAAAAGTTTCCAAGCAGCAAAGTTTTATGCCCTTTTTCTTCACTTTACTTGCAGGCGGCAATAGTGAAAAATACCAAAAGTTTGCCCGGCCTTTGCCTTAGTACAGGGATTTTTTCATACCTTTACAGCCGAAATTCAGATTAACTGGCAAAAAGATTGTATGAAAATGATGTGGATGATAGTCTTCCTGGCTCTGCCCATTGCCGGCATAGCCTACGTGTCGTGGCATATATGGACACTGCTGCCCTTGGCCACAGGGTGGAAATGGCTTGCTGTGGGAGTGCTCATAGTGAGCGTGCTCATGCTTTTCCTTGACATAGGGGGCTTGCTCGACGGCATTCCGCTGCCGCTGGCCCGCGTGTGCTACGAGATAGGCACCTCGTCAATCATCGTACTGCTCTACCTGGTGCTGACGTTCCTGTTGCTCGACCTGGGGCGCCTTGTCCGCCTTGTGCCCCATTCCTGGCTACACGGCAATGGGGTGACGGCCGTGGCAATAGCAGGCATGATGATAACATTGTTCGTGTGTGCCAACATGAACTACTACAGAAAGGTGCGCGTGCCATTGGACATTGTGAGCACCAAGCCCCTGCCACACGACTACCGCATAGTGATGCTCAGCGACCTGCACCTGGGCTACCATAACCCTCGCAAGGAACTGGCCCGGTGGGTTGACATGATAAACGGCGAACGGCCCGACCTGATCCTGATAGCCGGCGACATAATAGACATCAGCGTGAGTCCACTTATAGAGGAGAACATGGCTGAAGAGTTCCGCCGCTTCTCTGCCCCCGTCTATGCCTGCCTTGGCAATCATGAGTACTACAGCGGCACTCCCAAGGCCCGGCAGTTCTACGAGGATGCCGGCATACACCTGCTGAGCGACTCCTCGGCAGTCGTTGACTCTGCCCTCGTTATCATTGGGCGCGACGACCGCTCAAACTTCCGCCGCAAAAGCATAGCGGAGCTCACCTCAACTCTCAACCCTCCGCTCCAGCTCTGCTGGCTTGCTACCAAAGGGACGCAAGAACTCTCAACCCTCAACTCTCCCTTCACCATCCTCCTCGACCATCAGCCCTACGAACTGGAGCTTACGGAGCAGGCCGGCATAGACTTCCAGCTGAGCGGACATACCCACCGCGGCCAGGTGTGGCCCATTTCCTGGATCACCGATGCCATCTATGAGTGCTCCTGGGGCAGCCACCAGCGCGGCAACACCCGCTACTACGTGTCGAGCGGCATAGGCATCTGGGGCGGTAAGTTCCGCATAGGCACACAGTCGGAGTATGTCGTTGCCACGCTGAGGGCGCCGTCAAACCTTTAGTAATTGCTTTTTATGGTATCAATGATTGCTGCTGTGGCCAGAAACCGTGCCATAGGCTTTGAAAACAAACTTATCTACTGGCTGCCCAATGACCTGAAGCGGTTCAAGCAGCTCACCACGGGCCACACCATAGTGATGGGCCGCAACACGTTTGACAGTCTGCCCAAGGGGGCACTGCCAAACCGCCGCAACTGTGTGCTTACGCGCAGCCGGAAGTATCTGCCCGGGTGTGAGTGCTTCGGCTCGTGGGAAGACTTCGCTGCAACATGCCAGGACGATGAGGAAGTGTACGTAATAGGAGGGGAGAGCCTGTACAGGAGTCTTATCGACAAGGCTGACAGGCTGTGCCTGACTGAGGTGGACGACGAACCGCAGCAGGCCGACACATTCTTTCCTGACTACAGCTGCGGATGGCAGGAGGCATGGCGTGAGGACCACGAGGCCGACGAGAGGCACAGCCACAGCTATGCCTTCGTCGACTACGTGAGAGTTTAGCACCGCCTTACGCTCGTAAAGGGCTGCCTTACGCTCATAAAGGGCTGCCTTACGCCCGTAAAGGGCTGCCTTATTTTCATGAGGCGGTACTACAGGATTCCGTTACATCCTTGCCTTTTGTTTGTCGCCTGCACCCGAGCCGCGATACTTGCTGCGAGCCTCGTTAAACTTCCACGTCAGGTCAAGCATAAACAATCGACGGGCTGGGTTGTAGATGGTAATCTCGCGCAAGCCGTATACTATGCCTCCGTTCCTGTTGGTGTTCAGCAGGTCATTGCAGCGCAGGTCGGCAGTCAGTGAACCTAAGCTGTGCAGGTTGAAGTCGCGCTGTATGCCGATGTCAGACCTGAAAGAGGCTCGCGTGAGGCGGAAGTTGGTGACATCGCCTTTCGACAACCAGCGGAAGCCTATGTTCAGTCGCCATCCACGAGGCAGTTCCAGGGTGTTGTCCCACCCGGTATTCATGTATGGATGGTTGAGGGTAACCTCGTTTCCGTCGGCACAAGGCGACTTGTAGTTCTGGAACTGTGCATAGATGAACCATGTGGGATGCCAGGTTAAGTCATTGTTGAAGAGTGAAAAACGAATAGTGGGGCTGGCGTACGGGTTGAGACTCAGCTGGTTGTAGCCGTCGCTGCCGTTGATAGGCCATATTAGGCTGACGAGTGGGTCGGCATAGCCCGGGAAGGGTTCGGTGGCCATTGTCACGTTGTCTTTTGTGCGTGAGCATGTCACCACCATGCCTGCCCATTTGTAGGCTGCATTGAGCACCAGGTTATGTGTGTATGTGGGGCGCAGGTAGGGGTTGCCGCTCTGGTAGGAATAGCGGTTTATGTAGACGGTAGAGCTGGTAAGGTTTGAGTATTGCGGGCGCTCAATATCCTTGCGATAGGACAGCGAGAGCTGCATTTGTCCTATAGGCATGGAGATGACAGCCGTTGGAAACCAGTCACCATAGTCGCGGCATACCTCATCCTCGCGCACTCCAAAGTTATAGTAGTCGTTGGTGAGGTGTTCGTAGCGCAGGCCCACTTGTGCGAAGAGCTTGCCGAACTGCCGTCCGTATTCCACGAAGGCAGCCGAGGATTTCTCGTTTATCTCACTGTCAGTAGACTTCACCGGCATTGTCTCTGCAGCATTGAAGGTGTAGGCATCGGTGCGGTGGTTGTAGGAATATTCGCCGCCTATGCTGAGGTTGCCCTGCCCCACCATGTAGCTCAACACGAGTTTCGTGGCCCAGAAGTTGTTGCTGCTGTTTGTGGTGCTGTTTATGGTATGGCTCTGAGTTTCTTGTCCTGTCATGGTGGTCTGTTCCGATGTGCTGTTGTTGTTTGTCGTCTTGTCGAAGAGTCCGTCCAGGTTCCAGTCGATGCCCAGCTGGCCCACCTTGCCGTTGTAGTAGGCATTGAAGATGTGCTTGCGGAAGTTGTCGTCGCCGCTGATGTGGCTCTCTGAGCGCTCGCTATAGACTCCGTTGACGTAGTTGTAGGTGTAGAATATGCTGTTGGCTTCACCCTCCGGGTGGCGGTCATACTTATAGAAGGCTCCGAAGCTGTGGTTCTCGTTGAGCATATAGTTCACCTGCAATTGCGGCGACCATCCTTTCCACACATT
>JAFTAR010000191.1 GCA_017455495.1 Prevotella sp. | reverse complement strand
TGGATCTATAAGGATTGCACCATCAACGGTGAAGGCGCTGGCGTTGACGGCAACTACACCCTCGGTCGTCCTTGGGGCAGCGGCACACCTATCGCCCTGTTCATTGACACCCGTATGAATGTTGTTCCTTCCGCTATCGGCTGGAACGAGATGAGTGGCGGCTGGCCCGCACGCTTCGCTGAGTACAACTCTATGACCTCTACCGGCTCTCAGATCGACCTCAGCGGTCGTAAGAAGACCTTCGGCGACGGCCATGAGAACAATCCTGTGCTCACCGCCGAGGAGGCTCTTGAGAACAGCGACCTGCACCGCATGTTCGGCGACTGGGATCCCACGCTCGCTACCGAGCAGGCTCCTGTGCCCGCCAATGTGCATCAGGACGGCAACAACCTCGTATGGGACAACAGCAACTACGCCCTGCTGTGGGCCGTTGTTAAGGACGGTAAGGTTATCGGCTTCACCACTGAGCCTACGTTTGAACTGCCTGAGGACGGCAGCTACGCAGTGCGTGCTGCCAACGAGATGGGTGGTCTGAGCGAGGCCAGCGAGGTTGTCACCGCTACTGGCGTCACCACTGGCATCTTCGAGTTCGCAGCTCCTGCAGCTCCTGCCGACGACGCTATCTACAACCTCAACGGTGTGCGTGTACAGAACGCCCAGCGCGGTCTCTACATCGTCAATGGCCGCAAGGTCGTGATTAAGTAAGTGAAGAGCTGAGCTTGCTCAGCATGAACTTTGTAACTTGGGAGCGGGAACTTTTATGTTTCCGCTCCCTTACTTATTCAATGGTTTTTTATGTTGCACTACTTGCACTACTTGCACCGGAATGGGAAAATGAGAGAATGAGAACAAGTGTGGGGAGCCTCCCCATGATTCTGCGGAGCCTCCCCACGGTGTTGCGGGGCTGCCCCACGATTCTCCAGGGCCTCCCCATGATTCTGTGGGGCCTCCCCACGATGACAGGTGCAAGTAGTGCAGGTATTTTCGGGATAAGTTTTGGTTAAAACCTGTAAACAAGTGTTATCTCCGCGTTAACGGGATGTAGCTTCGGCCTCCTCAGGCCTACCTTTGCACACCAGTATAAAAAACAGCTACAGACTATGAAACAAATAGACAACACCCTGCGCAGCCAGACCTTCATGCTGACCATGAAAGCCCTTGAAATCATCTCGAAGGCCCTTGACATCCTATCCGTAGACGAAGAAGAGGACTGCACTGTACAGCCTGAACAGTCTGAGCAGTCCCCAGTTCAGCCCGCACAGCCCGTTCCGTCTCCCGCAGAGCCCGTTCAGTCTCCCGCTGAGCTTGTTCCGTCTCCAGCTGAGCCTGTCCAGTCTCCCGCTGAGCTTGTTCCGTCTCCAGCTGAGCCTGTTCCGTCTCCCGCTGAGCCCGTTCAGCAGGATTTGCAATTCTTGCAATCCCGCTGCGTTGAAGTGGCTCCACCTGTTCCGCCGCTGGCCGCTGGCCAAGGTGTCCCAGGCCCGTGGCCTCAGCCAGGACCACGGAAACTCCATCGTGCCCATGCTCATAGGGGCGCAGGCCACAGGCAAAAGCACCTTCTGCAAGATGCTCTTGCCCCGCCACGGCACGTTGGTATGCCTTTCCCACTTTCTATTAAATAATGTATATTTTCTGTGAAGAATGATTTGTTTCTCACGGAAAATTCTTAATTTTGCAGAAAATATATTTGAATAGATGACAGAATATAGTTATAACATACATGACTGGCTAACCCCAAAGATAGAAGAAGAGGCTGTTGTGCTTGACTTGTTTGCGGGGTGTGGCGGTTTGTCTCTTGGCTTCGAAGCAGCAGGCTTCCGTACCATTGGCTACGAAATGGTTGATGCCGCTGTAGATACCTATAATAAGAATTTGAAGGGCACATGCTATAATCAGTTCTTAGAGGTAGGCTTCGACTATCCAGAGTCCGACAAGATAGACATTATCATAGGAGGTCCTCCCTGCCAGCCTTTCAGCCGTATTGGCAACCAGAAAGGTATTGAGGATGCACGTGATGGATTCCCGGTATTCATCGATGCCGTAAAGCGTTTGAAGCCCAAAGTATTCTTGTTTGAAAACGTAGCAAACATCTTAGGTCGCCACAAGTGGTATCTTGAACTTGTCGTTGCTGAGCTTCGCAAGTTGGGCTATGTCGTGGAATACAGAGTAGTGAATGCTGTTGATTATGGAGTGCCGCAAAACCGTGAGCGACTTATCTGCGTAGGCCATCGCTCTGCATTCAGGTTCCCCAAGAAAGAACAGAAGAAAGTTACCGTAGCCGAAGCCATAGGCGACTTGATGACTAAGTCTGATGAGAACAGTAAATTTCTGACTCCAGAGCAAGAACGCTACATTGCTGTCTATGAAGAGAAGTCGCATTGTATCAATCCTCGTGATCTGCATCCAGACAAGCCTGCTCGTACAATAACATGTAGGAATTTGGCAGGCGCTACAAGCGATATGCAGCGCGTGAAGTTGCCTGACGGACGCCGCCGCAGAATCGAGGTTCGTGAGGCAGCACGCCTACAGAGTTTCCCTGACTGGTTTGAGTTCTGTGGTACAGAGACGCGGCAGTTCTATCAGATAGGAAATGCCGTTCCTCCACTACTGGCCTACAAACTGGCATTAGCGTTGAAGGACACTTACCATTCATCACCAAAGATGGAAGCGGAAATCAGAGAAATCAACATTTTCCAAGAACAAACTTTATTTGATGCCGTATGCGTATAAAATTTACAGTAGGCAAAAGCGAGCAAGTGCAGAAGTTGTATTCTGACATGCTTGACATATTGACGGCTGTAGGAATTCCTGTGGATAAACTCACATCCGACCGTAGACGAGAGAAGATGGCTGGCGCATGTCTGGCCGTAGGTCAAATCAAAGAGTCGTTCAAAGAGGCCAAGTCGGTGATGAATGGGAGTTTCCTGAAAACGAGAGACATCATTAAGTTTGAGAACGACCACTACGGCGAGGAAATTTCATCAGGTTCTTACGATGACATACGCCGCAAGGATTTGAAACCGCTGCTTGATGAGGGATAGAGGCACAGTAGCTTGAGGCGACAATGATTAGCGTTTTGAGCATAGTGGAGGACACAATGGTGGACGGGCCGGGTTTCCGCACTTCCGTCTACTGTGCCGGATGCCAGCACAGGTGTCCGGGCTGCCACAATCCGCAGTCGTGGAACCCGGAGGGCGGCCACCCCATGACTACAGAGGAAATTATGCGGGTCATTGAGGCCGACCCCTATACCAGGGGCGTTACCTTCACTGGCGGCGACCCCATGTATCAGCCGGAGGGCTTCGCCGAGCTGGCCCGCGCAATACGCAAGCGGACGCCGCAGAAGGATATATGGTGCTACACGGGGTTCGTGTTTGAACAGCTGTTGAACAACCCCCGCCAGCGGGCACTGCTGGAACTCATTGACGTGCTGGTTGACGGCCCCTTCATCAAGGAGCAGCGCGACGAGACCCTGCTGTTCCGGGGCTCAAGCAACCAGAGGCTCATTGATGTCAGACAGTCAATGGCAGAGCAGCAAGTAGTGCTGTTGAAAGGAGAAACAATACAACTTCGTATGTAATAAAATAACCACGGATTTAAGGATTTATGGGAGTTTCATTTATGAAGAGAATACTGTTTGTATGTCACGGTAATATATGCCGGAGCCCCATGGCGGAGTTCGTGATGAAGGACTTGGTGCGCCGTGCCCATCGTGAGGATGATTTCTATATAGAGTCGGCAGCCACGAGCACCGAGGAGATAGGCAATGGCGTCTATCCGCCCGCCCGCCGCAAGCTGGCAGAGCATGGCATTGGCTGCGAGGGCAAGACGGCCCGCCAGATGACTCCATCAGACTATGGCCGCTTCGACCTCATTGTGGGTATGGACCAGTGGAACCTGAGAAACATGAGGCGCATCTGCGGCGGCGATCCCGACGGGAAGATATGCCTGCTTCTTGACTTCACCAACCGGCCCGGTGACGTGGCCGACCCTTGGTACACCCGCGACTTCGAGGCCACCTGGCAGGATGTTCTTGAGGGCTGCCGTGCTATACTGGAGAAAAACTAATCTGATTCAAGTTCCTCAAGTTACTTTTGAACCACGGATTAAGGGATTATACGGATTTTTTTTAACATGAATTACCATGAATTATCCATTAATGGCTGCGCGCAGCAAGATTATATAATCCGTGGTTGTTTATTATTCATGCGTCAGATGTAAATGAAGTCGCGCTTGGGGAACAGGCGGTCAATCTTCTTGTGGAGCTTGGCAGCCGTGCTTGACTTGTGCACCCTGATGGGAGTAGAGCGAAGCAGCTCGTCGGTAATGGCGGCCAGCTCCTCGTCAAGCGTGCTTTCCTTCATGCATGCCCTCACCAGCAAGTCTCTTAAAATCTCTTCCCATTCGGGCTTGTTGCCCCAGTAGTGGCCTATATGGTCTGAGGTGGCCTTGAGGTCTGTGTGCTCAATCATTGATACCGAGAAACCGTACTGCTCAAGGATGAAAGCTGTGGCGCCGCTGTCCAGCATGCCGTCGCAGAGGGCAAGGGCGGTGTCAAGCACCTGGCGCGCCTTGTCGGCAGGTATGCCCAGCACGCCGGAGTTCCACATGATATGTTTCTCGCCAAGGGTGATGCCTCCAATGGTGTGGCCCTTCGCCAACTTCCACATGCGCAGTGTTGGGCCTTTCATGTCCTTCGGGTGACCCTCTATCTGGTACATCAGGCCGAAGCCGCTGTCAAGGCGCCGGAGAAGCTCCTCCAAGCTGCCGTAGAGGAAGGTGTCGGTGTCTGTATAGAAGATGTGGTCGTCGGGATGGAGCTGATACATGTGCTCTATGGCCTTTATCTTTGCACGCAGGGGAAAGTGGTGCTTGCCTTTCCACTCTTCAATCTGACTGTCGCTGACGGTGATGCACTCCACGCGGGCATGCCGGTAGTATTCCGGCCTTGTGGTCAGTACAAAGATGCGGTCGCCGGCGGTGAGCTGCTTCTGGAAGGAGCGGATAGAAAGGTAGGCCTGCAAGTGGTAGCTGATGTTGTCTCCGAAGGCAGTATATAATATGTTCATGCTTCTTGTTTTTGGGAAAAAGATGCTGCAATGTTACGAAAAGTTGAGTAAAAAGCAAAAGAAAAGCACTTTTCTTTGGTTCTTTGCTCTACTTTTAGTACTTTTGCACTCATGATTATACCTTTTTCACCCCCATATATTGATGACAGCATCATTGCTGAGGTCACCGATACGCTGCGCTCTGGCTGGATAACGACGGGTCCGAAGGTGAAAGCCTTGGAGCAAGAAATACAAAACCTTTCAGGGGCGGGGCGTGTGCTCTGTGTCAACTCATGGACCACGGGTGCCATAATGACGCTGCGCTGGCTTGGCGTTAAGGCCGGCGACGAGGTCATCGTGCCGGCCTATACATATTGTGCCACGGCGCTGGCCGTGCTCTGGGCGGGTGCCACGCCGGTAATGGTTGACTCCGGCGACGACCTGAACATCTCGGTCGATGCCATCCGACGCGCCATCACCCCCAGGACCAAGGCCATCATCCCAGTGGACATTGCAGGCTGGCCCTGCGACTATGCGGCTATCATGGCACTGGTCAAAGAACCTGAGGTTGTAGCATTGTTCCAGCCCACATCGCCCGTTATGGAGCGCATGGGGCGCATCACTGTCATCAACGACTCTGCCCATAGCATAGGCTCGCGCTTTTCGGGCCGCTTCTCCGGCTCAGAGACCGACATCGCCATCTTCTCGCTCCACGCCGTGAAAAATGTTACCACGGCTGAGGGCGGAGCCATCTGCCTGAACATGCCGGCACCCTTCGACAACAACCAACTATACGATGAACTGCGGTTGAAATCGCTCAACTGCCAGACAAAGGATGCCTTCACCAAGAGCAAGGCCGGCGGCTGGCGCTACGACATCGTGGGCATGGGCATGAAGGCCAACATGGCCGATGTGAACGCCGCCATAGGACTGGCACAGATACGCCAGTACGACAAGATGCTGGCACGCCGCAAGAATATTTTCCAGACCTACGACGATGCCTTTTCCAAGCAGCCGTGGGGCCTGCTGCCATCAAGCTGCGACGGGTGCCGTGAGAGCAGCTACCATGTCTATGCTCTGCGTATCAAAGGCATCAGCGAGGAGCAGCGCGATGAAATAATAAGCCTCGTCTCGCAGCAGCAGGTGGCCGTCAACGTGCACTTCACGCCCCTGCCCATGCTGACGCTGTTCCGCGACATGGGCTACCGCATAGAGGACTATCCGCAGGCCTATGCCAACTACGCCCATGAGATTTCGCTGCCATGCTATCCGCAGCTTACCGACGAGCAGGTGCAGTTTGTTGTCAAGACGGTCGTTGAAACTGTCAATACCGTTGTCAGCCGCGCATGAACGAGGAGAGCAGAATATCGGTAGTCATCAATACCTACAATGCCGAGCAGCACCTGGCAGCGTGTCTTGAAGCCGTGAAGGACTTCGACGAGGTGGTGGTGTGCGACATGGAGAGCACCGACCGCACCGTGGAGATAGCCCGTGAGCACGGGGCGAGGGTGGTGACATTCCCGAAGGCCGATCACAAGAGTGCCGAGCCGGCACGCACCTTTGCCATACAGAGTGCCCAAAGCAAGTGGGTGCTTGTGGTAGACAGCGACGAGATTATCACCCCAGAGCTGCGCCAGTATCTATATCAGCGTGTAAGTCAGCCTGGCTGCCCTGCAGGTCTTTACATAGCACGCAGAAACAAACTCTTCGGCCAGTACAACCGTGACTGGTCGCACGACTACCAGTTGCGCTTCTTCATCCGTGAAGGAACAGTATGGCCGCCATACGTCCACACTTTTCCGCAGGTGCAGGGCGATACAGAGCGGGCACCGGAGAAATACCAGATGTTGCACCTGGCCGACGAGACCATGCAGCAGTGGGTGAGGAAGATGAATGAGTATACCGACAACGAGGTGGAGAAGAAGGCTGAACGCAACTATGGCGTGGTGGCTTTGTTCTGGCGGCCTTTCTGGCGCTTTTTCAGTATATACGTGCTGAAGGGCGGCTTCCGCAACGGCCGGCGCGGACTGCTCCAGGCCGTGCAGTGGGCTATGTACCAGCAGGTGCTCGTGTCGAAAATCATTGAGAAACGGTTAAGGGAGAAAGAGAAATGAAAGTTTTCCATATAGTATCTAACAAGGAGTGGGGCGGGGGAGAGCAGTATGTCTACGACCTGGCCCAACGCCAGCTGGCCGACGGCTACGGTGTAGAGTTGTTCTGCCGACCCGTAGAGGCTGTCATTGCCAAGTTTCGCGAACTTGGCATTCCTGTCCATGCGCTTCCGCTGAAAGGAACGCTTGACTTGAAGAGCGCCTTCAAGATGGCTTCACACCTGAAGGGAATGGCCCGCTGTCTGGTTCATGCCCACAACTTCAAAGATGCATTCACTGCTGCCTACGCCCGTAAGCTGTCGGGCAACAAGGAGGCAAGGGTTATCATGTCGCGCCACCTCACCAGGACGGGCAAGAACTCCATGTTATACCGCTGGCTATACAGACAGCTTGACTGGCTGAGCTTTGACTCGGAGATAGCCCGCAATGAGTTCTTCAGCACCAACCCGTCTATGGACAAGCAGCGGACGGGCATCATCCGTACCAGCATCGTACTGCCAGAGGAGGTGCCCCCCGCAGGTGTGCGCCGGCAGTTTGACATCTCTGCCGACGAGGTCATAGGCATGTTCCACGGGCGGCTTGACCCGGAGAAAGGACTTGACGCGCTTCTGGCCGCCGCCGCGCAGCTACGCGAACGGCCCTTCCGGCTGGTGCTCGTGGGCCGGGGCAGTGAGGAGTATACCGCCCACCTGAAGCAGAGCATCAGCGACCTGCAGCTTACCGACAAGGTGGTGTTGGCAGGCTTCCAGCATCCGGTGCTGCCCTTTGTGGCCGATGCCGACTTCGGCATTCTGGCATCCACGGTCCGCGAAGGCTGTCCGCTGTCGCCCCAGGAGTACATGTCGCAAGGTCATACGGTGGTAGTTACCGACAATGGTGGACAGCGCGAGTATGTTGTTGACGGGGTGAACGGTCTGCTTGTGCCTCCCGGAGATGCCGACAAGCTGGCCGCTGCCATGGCGCGTCTTATTGACAGCAAGGAGCTGCGGCAGCAGCTGGGGGCAAAGGCCAAGGCCGACTTCACAGAGAAACTTAGCTACGACCATCTGTATAGCCAAATATGCGAACTCTATGAACGTATGGCATAGCCTGATGCTTATACCGTTGCTCTGGGTGGCGGCAATGGCCGTCTACTTAGGGTGCAACCATGGCCTGGCCCCCAATGCACGGCTCCAGCAGCTGCTGCGCTACATGGTGGCCTCGGTGGTGGCTGCCGTTCCACTTGCCGTCACTAATACCTCGCCGCTGCAGCCCGCCGTTGTCCTGGCTCTCTTCGTCGCCTTCTGCTGGATGGTGACCTATCCCTTGACCTTTCATCTCACCAACCGCAAGACAGCCCCCGACTACGACCACCAGATAGACCCCGCCTTCGGAATATACCTCTTTGGGTGGCTGACGGGCTTGCTGCTCCTGCCAAAGGCCAGCTATGTCATGGGAACGATAATGTTCCTGTGGCTGCTGGTGTGTGTGGTGCAGTGGGGCTATTATGTTACTTGCCATGCGTGTCTTGATGCCAGCGGCATGAAGATGCTGCAAGAGACCCACTATAACGAGATTCTTGAATTTCTCCGCTCTTATTCGCCACTGCGTGTACTTGCCATGGCGCTCTTGGTGCTAATGGTTGCCTTTGTCTGCATCTGTGTTCCCCTGCACTGGGCTGTCGTGGTGGGCGACGGCTCGGCAGGAAATGCCTTCGTGGCAGGAACGCAATGGTGGCAGACGGCAGCGGCACTTGCCGTCGTGGCCTTTATCACCTATTACATGTTGAAGCCCCGCCGCGGCCTGCTTCTCAGGACAGGCATCGTGAAGCTGGCCATGACTGTCAGGGAATATGTAAGCAACAACCAGCGCTACCGCTCCGAGCAACAGCAGCGCCTGCACACCCTTGAGGCCACCACGCTCCACCCCCTTGCCTCCCCCCACACCATCATGCTCGTCATTGGTGAGTCGGCATCGCGCGACTTCATGAGTGCCTTCGTGGAAATGGAGGAAGACACCACTCCATGGCTGCGGCAGCTAAGCCGGGACGAGCGCCACTGCCTGCTCTTTCACAATGCCTATAGCTGCGACATCCAGACGGTGCCGACATTGGAGAAGGCGCTGACGGAATATAACCAATATGACGGCGGACAGTTCTATACTTCATGTTCCATCGTTGACGTGGCCCACCGGCTGGGCTATCGTGTGCACTGGTACAGCAACCAGGGACACTTAGGAGCCGCCGATACTCCCATAACGCTGGTGGCCGAGACGGCCGACGTGGCAAAGTGGACTCACCAGGAGCTGGGAAAGCCGCAGTATGACGAGGCGTTGGTAGACTTCCTCTCAGAGGTTGACCCGCTGGTCAACAATCTGGTGGTGCTACACCTTAAAGGCAGCCACTTCAACTATGAGAACCGTTTCACCGAGGCCACCCGCCAGTGGGGCGCACCGGGCAGCCACGACAAGATAACGAACTACAAGAACACGCTCTTCTATACTGACAGGGTGCTGAGCAAGGCTTTCTGCTATGCCCGTGAGCGCCTTAACATGCAGGCCCTGGTCTACTTCAGCGACCATGCCGACGTGCCAGACCGCCATCGCCAGCCAAACTTCGGCGGATTCCGTGACACACGCATACCGCTGATGGTGTGGATGGCCGACGGATACATTGAACAGCGCAGAGAGCGGGCCGAAGCCCTGCGCCGGAACAAAGACCGCTACTGGACCAACGACCTGGCCTACGAGCTGCTGTGCGGACTGATGGATGCCAGCAGCAGCCACTATCGCGAAGAGAACTCGCTGGCATCCACTGCCTACCGTTTTAACCGCGAAGACCTCACTGCCATGGACGGCAAGATTCGCATCAAGAATGATAACCCCGAATACATAGCTTCTCTCAAAAATGAATAAAATACTCTATTACATCGTCTACGCCGTCTGGTGGCTGCTTTCCCTGCTTCCCATGTGGCTGCATTATGGGCTGGGCAGCTTCCTGTACATTATTATATATAAGATAGCCGGATACAGGGTGAAGGTGGTGAGGCAGAACCTTAGGAACTCGTTCCCGGAGAAGACCGAGAAGGAGCTGCGCTCTGTGGAGCGGCGCTTCTACCACAGCCTGTGCGACTACTTCGTGGAGACGGTGAAGATGATGACTATGAGCGAGAAGCAGATGCGCCGCCGCTTAGAGTTCAAGGGTACGGAAGCCGTCAACGAGTGCGTGGACGAGGGGCAGTCGTGTGCCGTGTTCCTTGGCCATACCTTCAACTGGGAGTGGATAACGTCGCTGCCGCTGTGGGTGTCGGACAAGGCACAGTGCGGACAGCTGTACCACGCCCTTGAGAACAAGAACTTCGACCGTCTGTTCCTCTCTATACGCCAGCGGTGGGGAGCAGAGTGCATTCCTGTTGCCGACATACTGCGCAAGACTGTGGAGTACCGCCGGAAGAACCAGCCCACGGTATTAGGATACATAAGCGACCAAGTGCCCCACTGGAACAACATACACCACTGGTGCCAGTTCATGAATCAGGACACGCCGGTCATGACGGGCACGGAGCGCATTGCCAAGAAGAACCGTCAGGCACTGTTCTACCTTGATGTGCGCCGTCTGCGCCGCGGCTACTATGAGGCAGAGTTCCGACTTATAACCCGCAATCCGGAGGAGCTGGCCGAGTTTGAGGCCACCGATATCTACTATCGCATGCTGGAAGATACCATTCGCCGCCAGCCTGAGCTGTGGCTGTGGAGCCACAAGCGCTGGAAGCGCACCCGTGAAGAGTTCAACCGCCGCTTCAAGGTGGTCAACGGCAAAGTAGTACCTAAGGAGTGAAAAGTTATGCTATTCGTTAGAGACAAGGGCCGCATGTGCAACAACATCCTGCAGTATGCACATGTCTATGCTTGGGGGCGCGAGCATGGGCGCAGCACCATGTCCATGCGCTTTGCCTACAAATATCGCTACTTCCGTTTGTGCAGTCAGTTTAAGCACAACTTCCTTTACTATGTCGCAGCCAAGTATGCAGCCAAGTGGGGGCTGCTGCCCGTGGTGTCATTCCACAAGGAAAATGAGGACACCAGCGAGCAGGAGCAGACCATGCTCTCACGGAGGAATATCGTGGTTGAGGGGTGGTATGCCCGCTGGTACGACCTGTTCCTGAAGTACAAACCTGAGATTCTTGACCTCTTCGCGTTCAAGGACGACATTGAGCGCAGGGTGCAGACCTCCATGCAGGATAGCGAGGGCATGACGCGCCTTGGAGTCCACATCCGCCGGGGCGACTACGCCACTTTCCACGGCGGGGACTTCTTCTACTCCGACAAGCAGTATGCCGATGTCATCAACAGTTTCCTGGAGTTGCACAAGGACGAGCACGTGGCCATCTATATCTGCGGCAACGACCCGCGTCTTGACCAGGACTACTACCGTCAGCGCTTCAGCGGATGTAGCGTCATTTTCCCGAATGGCAGCGCCGCCGAAGACCTCTGCCTGCTATCCCACAGCCACTTCCTCATGGGGCCTCCCAGCACTTTCTCACTTGTGGCCGCCATGTACCACGACGCTCCGCTCTGCTGGATAGACAACCCTGCGGCTCCCGTCACGGCAGACAGCTTCAAGCCCTTCGACTACCTGTTCCGCCACATAGTGTAGCCAACGGCCACCTCATTGTTCTATCAGCCAGTCATCAACGGTACGTGTCTCCAGGTTGAAACGTATGCCGGCCTTGACGACGGGCTGAATGGCTGTAGCATACGGCAGGGCATAGCCGTGTGAGTTGATCTGGTCGAGGGCCTCCTGCGCCGTACCGTTGATTTTCAGTTCCAGGACGTAGGTGGCATCAGGCATGTGCACCAGCACGTCGGCACGGCCGCCGGCACAGCGCACCTGTGTGCGGACATAGATGTTGAGCATGGAGAATACCAGGTAGAGGGTGTACTCGTAGAAGCCTTCCTTGGTCGCTGCCTCCTCCAGTTTCTTCTTGAAGCCGTCTACGTATGGTATGCCGGCCAGGTAAGCCTGCATCTCGCGCAGAGCCAGGTCAAGGTCGTGCTTCTTCAGGGCACGCCAGAACTTCAGGGCGAATCCTGTCTGCACGTCGCTGCTGTCCAGTCCCACATAGGTGGGCAGCAAGCCCTCGGTATAGCCCACGCGCACCTCCTGATTTGGTATGGAGAGCGTGTAGAGGTCAGACTCGCGGTCATAGTCCTTGATGGTGAGGTAGCCGCTCTGGTAGAGCAGCGGCAGGGCCGTTGTCATGGCCTCCGTGGGCTTGTCGAAAGCCGTGGCGGGCAGTTCCAGACGGTCCATTGACGTGATGTCCGTGCGGAAGCGGTTCATCTGCCGTATCAGGTACGACGGAGTGCCGCTGTCAAACCAGTAGTTTTCTATCTTTTGATTCATGAAGGCCTTCATCAGGCTGTAAGGATTGTACACATCAGGCGACTTCTCGGCGAAGCGATAGCCGTCGTACTGCCGCTTCAGCAGCTGTTGCATCTCTGCGGGCGTGCACTCATAGCTCTCGGCCAGCAGGGCGATGTCGGGTGCCAGCGTGGTCGTCAGCTCCTCCTCGGTGATGCCGCAGATGTCGGCAAATTGAGGCAGTAAGGTGACGTTGTTCAGGTTGTTGATAGTTGAGAAGATGCTTAGCTGCGAGAACTTCGTGATGCCAGTGATGAAGCAATACTGCAGGTAGGGGTCCAGGTCTTTCAGCGGGATGTAGAACTCCTGCATGACGCGGCGGAACTCCTTCAGGTTTTCCTCCTCGTGAAGCACCTCCAGCAACGGGGCGTCATATTCGTCGATGAGCACCGCCACCTGACGGTTCGTATGTGCCGAGGCTCGCATGACGAGGCCACGCAACCGCTGTCCTGGCGTCTTTTCAGAGTTGTTGCTGCCATATACCTTCTCGTATGGCTCTAACAGTAGGCCAATAGCATATTCTAAGGCCTCTGCATCCTTCTGACTCTTCGCCTGGCTCAGTGACAGGTGGATTACAGGGTAAGCCGTCCACTCATCCTCTAACGGCATAATCTTCAGACCCTCGAACAGGTCGCGCCGACCCTCGAAATAGCTCTTCAGCGTAGAAACCAGCAGCGACTTTCCAAAGCGCCGCGGCCGGCTCAGGAAGGTGTATTTCGCACCATGGGCCATCTGCCACACCAGGTCTGTCTTGTCAACATACACCATCTTCTTGGTGATGATTTCAGAGAACGTCTGAATACCTACCGGATATTTCCTTGTAATCATACTCGTTGAATTTTGTGGGCAAATATACTAAAAAAAAAGCGAACCGCCAACGATTCGCTTCTTTTTTTCGTATCACACTCTGGTGTAAGTATGTGATGTGTCGTTGAATTACCTTACGATGGCCTTGACAGAGCCACGGAAGCCGTTGCCGCCCTCCACACGGAGCACCACCATGCCGTTGGTGCCCTGAGGCAGACGGATGGAGGTGGTCTGTCCGCAGAACTGGTGCTGGCCAATGATGCGTCCGGCAGCGTCGTAGAGTGATGCATGGTATGAGGCCATGCCAGCAGGTCCGTTCACGGTGACGAAGAGCATGCCGTTCTGTGCCTGGAACAGGCGGACGCTGTTGTCGGCCGACTCCTGGCTCATCATCCTTAGGCCGGTGATGTTCTCGCCGTCGTATTCGTATGCACCAAGGTCGGGGGCATCGCCAACGTACTCAATGCCGTTGACCTCAATGCCGCGATAGGTATTGGCATTAATGATGGTGCCGCTGTCAATGAATGGAGAGTTTTGAGTGAGATGTGCGAAGGTGGTCTCAGGCAGGTTGCCGTCGTCGTCGCGCGGTGCTATCAGCTCCTCGTGGTTGTTGACATTGACAAACAGCTCCGGGAAGGCACTCATAAACTCGCAGGTGGTCACGGTGAGTCCGGAGAGCGACTCGTCAACCTCGAAGCGGCCCCATTCGCTGTTCTTGCCGTGTCCGTCGGAAGCTACATTGGCCTTGTCGGTCCTTGAGTTGTCGTTGATGGCGATGCAGTTGGTGAGGCGCACTTCGTGACCGGAGGCAATAGCCTCATAGATGCGGTAGGAGTAGGTCTTGTCGCTGCTGCGGGCAAGTACACTGGTGTTGGTGATGCCTGTACAGTTGTTCAGTATGATGTCGCCGGCGTTGTGGTTCTGGTCGAAGCCCTTCGCCTTGTTGAACACTGCCAAGCAGCGGTTCATGTAGACATTCATGGCACCCTGGTTTGAGCCGCACTTGAAGCCGTTGCCGTCGGGGGCTACAGTGTTCAGGTCAAGGAATCCGTTCTTGTAGCTGATGCAGTTCTCAAGGACGACCGTCATATTGTCGCCGAAGCCGCCTTCCTTCTTGTAGAACACATCCCAGCCGTCGTCGGAGTTGGCCCATGCGCGGCAACCGTAGAAGTAGTTGTTGTCGCCTACAGAAAGCTTTGGTGCAAAGCCGTCGGCATCGCCCTCGCCCTCGTCGCAGTTCAGGTAGGAGTCGCAGTTGATGACCATGTTGTTTGCAGCGAGGTTCTTCATCTGCAGACCCGTGTCGCCGTTGCGGTAGAAGTTGCACAGCTCAATGATGTTGTCGTGGCCGTCCTGAGTGCGGTTGATGATGTCGGATGCCGAGCCGCCGGTGGGCTTGTTGCGCTCAATGAGCAGACCGTTGTCGGAGGCATTGGTGATGTCAATGTTTCTGAAGTGCCAGTAGGAGCTGGTGAGGCGCACGCCCTGGTAGGGGTTGCCGGAGTGGGCATGATAGGGCTGTCCGGAGAAGTCGAGCACGGCCTGGCCCTGGTAGCCAAACAGTTCAATCATCTTGTCGGGTTCGCCGTTGGTGTCGTTGATATCTATGCGCTTGTCATAGACATACGTGCCGGCCATCATCCAGATGCGGTCGCCGGGCTGGGCTATGGCAATGGCCTTCTGGAGGTCGAAGAAGGGACGTTCCCTTGAGCCGTCGGCAGTGGCGTCGTTACCGTCGGGTGAGCACCAGATCTCGTCGCCCTGGATGTTGTCGGGAGTCTCGGGGATGTCCTCAGTAACAAACTCCTTCTCCTCGCCGTATGTCGTACCCTTGGCAGTAGTGGCGTAGGCACGGACGAAGTATGTGGTGGCCTCCTCAAGCTGTATGCTCGTTGAGAACTTGTAGGCCGGTGAACTCATCGCTACGCGCGTACCTTTATTAATAGTAAGTCCGCCCGTGGTGTCGTAGATGATGCCCACTTCCTGAAGGTCCATGCCGCCGTCGTCGGTGACGATGCCGCCTAAGCGGTACTTCTTGCCGCTCTTGGTAACATCGCTGGTCTGAACAACGGCGGGAGTGGCCTCTGCGGTGGTGAAGCTCTTCACCTCGCCGTAGGCATAGCCTGCATTAGACAGGGCGTAGGCACGGTAGTATACCGTCTGCTCGGCCTTCAATCCGGTGATGAGCACGGAGAATGTAACCTGTGCGGGGTCTTCGTTCTCCACAATGTTGTCGGCAAGGGTGGGGGTGACTGCCTCAGCGGGTAAACCGCTGAGCACACTTCTCCAGATGATACCAGTCTCAGTGATGGGCTGGTCGCCCGTGTCAACAATCTGACCGGCCACTTCGGCTGTGTTCTTCGTGATGTTCGAGGCAGCGCCTGTTGCCACGGTGGCCGGTGTTCCGAAGGCCTGGGCATAGACGGTGATGTCATCGATGTCGGCATCACCGCTTGCATCGTTGGCCAGTTTGATGCGGTTCACGTTGAGGCTGTTCACCTCTACGGTGCGCAGGTTGCCGCTGCTGGTAATCGTGGCGCTGGTCCATGTAGTTCCGCCGTCGGTAGAGGTGTAGGCTGTAACCTCCTTGCGGGTCTGAATCCATGTCACCTTCTTTACGCCGCTGTTCAGTATCGGGGTGATGACGTAGGAACCGTTCTTCGGCATGCGGAGGTTGGCAGTAGAGCCGTTGGTATAGCTGCTGTTTGTGGAGAGGCCTGCCTTGGTGTATATCCATGTGCCCTGTCCGGGAACAAAGTACTCGGCATCCTGAGCAGAGGAGTTGGCAGGATACTGCGACTGGTCTTCGAAGTCCTGCACGAAGTAGCGGCCCTCGCTGTCTATGGTCTGTGCGTTGTCGCCTATAAGGGTCTTGAAGCTCTTTATCGGGCCGTAGGTCTGTGTGTCGGCATACTTGGCGTAGGCGCGGTAGTAGACGGTGGCTCCCTCACGCAGGTCGGTCAGCTGTGTGCTGAAGTCTGTTGCTACAGCGGCTGCGGCAGCCACGTTGTCGCTGAGAGTCGGCTCCTTGTTGGTGTCGCTCCACACAAAGCCCACCTCTGTGATTGCTTCCTCCTGCTTTGTGATGCTGCCGCTCAGCGTGGCTGCATCAGTGGTAATGCTGGTAGCCTCGCCGGTAGCCACCATGACGGGGGTGTCGAACGTCTGGGCGTAGATGGCCAGGTTGTCAATGTCGGCATCCTTAGATGTGTCGTTGGCCACCTTGATGCGGTTCACCGTCTCGCTGTTCACGGTGACTGTAACCTTCTTGCCGTTGGTGGTCTGCGTGGCTTCAGTCCAGGTGCTGCCGCCGTCGGCCGAGGTGTACACCTTAACAGAGGCACGCCCAATGTCGAACGTAATGCGGCTGATGCCGTTGGTCACGATGGGCGTGATGACATACGACCCGTTCTTGGGCATGCGCAGGTTGTGCTCCGACCCGTCGGGGATGTAGCTGGAATTGGTGGCCTGGAAGGCACCGAGATAAAACCACTCGCCCTGTCCCTCCACGTTGAAAGCCGTCTCGGTATCGGGCTTCGTCTCTGGATAGGTGGTCAAGTCCTCGAAGGTCTGCAGGAAATAGAGACCGTCGCCGCCAATGGCATGGGCCATTGCGCTGAAGCACATCATGCTAAGCAGCAGGAGTGCTTTCCTGAGGTTGATTTTTCTCATAAAAAGTAATTTTTGTTAGTTAATTAGTTAGTAGTCTGTTTTTATCTGTGAGCTATTGTTGAAACTGATTCAGTTACGCTTCCAGAAGGCGCGGGTGAAGAGCACGAGGACGGTCATGATTTCAAGACGGCCTACGAGCATGAGGAACGAACAGAGCCACTTGAGGCCGACTGACAGCTCGGACCACGACATCTGCGGGCCGATGTTGGTGTCAAGGCCGGCACCCACATTGCTGATGAGGCTCAGGGATATGGTGAGCGAGTTGGTAATGTCTATGCCTGATACAACCATTACCACCGACGTTATCAGCAGCATTAGGATGTAGAGGGTGAAGAAGGCCAGCAGGGTGGAGATGCGGTTCTGGGGCACGGTCTGGCCGCCCACTCTGATGGGAAGTACGGCGTTGGGGTGGAGAATGTGGTGGAACTCGTTGCGCAGCACTCGCAGCAGCATCAGACCGCGAATGCTCTTGAAACCGCCAGTGGTGCTGCCGCCACAGGCTCCGAGGAACATCAGCAGACCCAGTATGACCCAGGTGATGTGGGGCCACAGGCCGGCATCGGTGTTGCTAAGGCCGGTGGTGGTGATGAACGACACCACCTGGAACAGCGATGAGCGCAGGGCGGCCTCCACGTCGTAGCCCATGCGGGTGATGAGCAGGTACATTATCCACACAGTGGCAATGACGATGGTGGCTATGTAGAGCTTTAGCTCGGAGTTGCGCCACATGGCTCCGAAGCGGAACTTGAAGAAGGCCATGTAGAGCAGGGTGAAGTTGATGCCTGCCAGGAACTGGAACAGTATGGCCATGTACTCTATCAGGGGCGAGCCAAGGAACACGGTGCTGCCGTTGTGGGTGGAGAAACCTCCGGTGGCTGTGGTCGACATGGAGTAGTTGGTGGCATCGAACCAGTCCATGCCGCAGGCCCAGAACGTAACGCCGCAGGCCACGGTGAGCAGCAGGTAGATGCTCCATATCCACTTGGCGGTGGTGGAGAGCTTGGGGTGCATCTTCGAGCGTATGGGGCCGGTGGCCTCGGCGGCAAACACCTTCACGCTGCCGCCTACGAGCGATGGCAGCAGGGCTACGGTGAAGAACACTATTCCTAAACCGCCTATCCACTGCATCAGCGACCGCCAGAAGAGCAGGCCGTGGGAGAGGGCTTCCACGTCGTCGATTACTGTGGCACCGGTGGTGGTGAAGCCCGACATGGTTTCGAAGAAGGCATCGGTGACGCTGCCTACAGAAGTGCTCAAAAGGAAGGGCGACATGCCGAAGATGGAGAACACCACCCAGGTGAGCGTCACCACGACGTAGGCATCGCGGCGGCTGAGGCTGTTGTCGGCCCCGTGGCCCATAAGGCGGAACAGCAGGGCACCGCCGGCGGTGATGGCTGTGGACACGGCAAACACAAGAAGCTCTTCTTCATGGTATATTAGCGTCATGATGAGGCATAATGCCATGAAGAAGGCCTCAATGAAGAGAAGCGAGCCCAGAATCTTCGCTATAAGCTTCCAGTTTATCACCTGTTGCTGAGGATTCGTGCAAACTCGCCGCTGGCATGGCTAACGGCTGTGGAGTCGCCGCTCTGGCGGCGGGCTATCTCCGTGCGGTCAAGGAACAGGACATCCTCGTCCTCTTGGGGTACGGCCTGCCACTCGTCATCATCGCGCGAGGTGCGGGCACGATACCATTTCTGGTTGTTGAAGTCGCCATAGCCGCCGGTGTAGTTGTAGTCGTCCCAGTATGTGCTGTTCCAGCTGCTACCCTCGGGGTTGCTGTAGAAGTCGAACGCTATCCTGCCGCTGCCTACGTCCTGGATGTAGCCGCGGAAACGGTCGCTGTAGAGGGAATAGTCGGTGATGTAGAGCGGACTCCAGATGTCATCGTCATAGATGAGCGTGATATCACCGTCGACGATGAACCAGCGGAATGTGCAGTAGGCATAGTCCTGATAGCGAGAATAGGTGTTGTAGTCTATCTCCTCGCCCTTGCCGCTGGTGTAGTAGCTGCCTTTGGACCAGAAGCGCATCACGGTGCTGTACTGGTTGCCGCTTATGCCCCAACGGCTCTGGTAGTAGTTGCCTACATACCCCTGCCAGTCCTTGTCGCGCAGCTTCTGGGCAATGTAGTCGTCATCGTCCTCACAGCTGGTGAAGACAGTCATGGCTGCCATCATCGTGGCAAGCATCATCATGCGTGATAGAATCTTCTTCATAGTTATCTTTTATTGTTTTATCACTTATCACTTCTTACCAAACTTCGGGTCCACCTTTATGAAGGCAGTCACGAGGCAGGTCACAGCACAGCACACCATTGCCAGGATGAAGAAACTGACGTAGCCCAGCGTCTCCTGCAGCCAGCCGGCCGCCATGCCCGGCAGCATCATGCCGAGCGCCATGAAGCCGGTGGCAATGGCGTAGTGGGCCGTCTTGTGAGGGCCGTCGGCAAAATAGATGAGGTAGAGCATGTAGGCGGTGAAGCCGAAACCGTAGCCAAACTGCTCTATGAACACGCAGGTGTTGATGAGCAGCAGGCTGTCGGGCTGTGCCATGCTCAGGTAAACGTAGACCAGGTCGGGCAGGGTTATGGCAGCCACCATGGGCCACAGCCACCGTTTCAGTCCGCCATGGGCTGCCGCTATGCCGCCCAGAATGCCGCCTATGGTGAGGCCTATGATGCCCACGGTGCCGTAGACTACGCCCACCTGCGTTGTTGTAAGCTCCAGGCCGCCCTTGTCCACAGGGTCAAGGAGGAAGGGGCTCACCATCTTCACCAGCAACGCCTCGGGCAGGCGGTAGAGCAGCATGAACAGGATGGCTATCACGGCGCCGGGCTTTACAAAGAATGTACGGAAGGTGTTGAGGAATTCCCCGGCCATGTTGCGCCACGTGACGCCTTCGACGGTCTTGTCGCTGGCGGGTCGTGGCAGTATATAATTATGGTACAGGGAGGCAGCCAGCATGAGTGCTGACAGTATGCCCATCGTTATGGTCCAGGCTAAGGGGATGTTGCCAGTGCCGTCCTCAAGGAGTCCGGCCAGGATTACCAGCAGCCCCTGTCCGGCCACGGTGGCTATGCGGTAGAAGGTGCTGCGTATGCCCACGTAGAGCGACTGCTCGTGGCTGTCGAGGGCGTGCATGTAGTAGCCGTCGGCAGCAATGTCGTGGGTGGCGCTGGTGAAGGCCACAAGCCAGAAGGCCGCCAATGACAGCTGGAAGGCAAGTCCTGTGGGCAGCGTCAGGGCAATGGCAGCGAAGCCGAGGGCCATGAGCAGCTGCATGCTCACGGTCCACCATCGCTTGGTCTTAACCAAGTCAACGAATGGACTCCAGAAGGGCTTTATCACCCACGGCAGGTAGAGCCACCCGGTGTAGAGCGCTATGTCGGTGTTGGAGATGCCGAGCCTCTTGTACATGATGACAGAGATGGTCATCACTGCCACGTAGGGCAGTCCCTCTGCCACATACAGCGTAGGAATCCAAGCCCACGGATTTCTCTTCTTCTTACCTTCCATGTCTGTCTTGTCGTAATTTGTTTGCAAAAATAATATAATCTTTTTTAACGGGCAAGAAAAACGCCGTTTTTTTACTCTCGTTCTTCTTCTGTCTATCCGTGTTTATTACCGTCATTCATAGTCCCTGGTTCAGCTGCCGGCATATCTCTTCTGCCATTGCGTTCAGTGCCACGCAGTCGGCGCGGCTGATGTGGCGCTTGCCGCCGTCGTAGGGCCAGGGGCTAAGAATGAGCAGTCGGCCCTGGGCACAGGCATCGAAAAGGCTGTCGGCAGGCTTGTAGTAGTCGCGGAAACCGTTGTCAGTGAGGAGTATGAAGGGGTGCTGTTCCCTCAGCAACACCTGCTGCACCTGCTTCTCATCTGGCGAGATGAAGGGCGAGACCATCACTACAGCCCGCCGGGCCTGAAGCACGCAGCCGTTCTTGTAGTCGCGCAGTTCCTGGCTGTCGCCATGTTGGGCTTTCTCCACCCATATATGCCTGACGTGCACTGGGGCGTAGGCCAGCTCTAATAGCAGCGCCGCGTTGCCAACGCCGTCATACTTGCGACTGCCAATCGCAATGTCCTTCTGAACGCGGAAGAAACCTGGCCTGAGGCGCTTGGTGGCCAGGCGCTGAGGGTTCATGTCAATATAGCGGATTGTAGTCTGAAGCTGGGAGTAGCGGGCCATAGGGCGGATGAAGGGCATCTCCCTGAAAACAGGCTCCAGCCGGTAATAGGCCTCTTCGCCCATCTGCCCGCACAGGGAGGCAGCCGTGTCCTCCAAGCGGCGGCTCTCTTCTTTGAGTTCTTCCCGAATGTCATTCGGGACAACAAAAGAAGAACCCGGCTGCGAGCAAGCACGCCCCAGCTTTTTTGCGGCTTGCCAGAAGCCTCTTGCCACCGTCCTGATGCCCTTGGGCATGGTGCGCCGTACATACAGCACAGCATGCAGGTGGTCGGGCATCAGGCAGAAATGGAGCACCTGGAGCTCCGGGTGGTGGCTGGGTATGCTCATAAGGCAGTCCACCAAGGCATCGCCCAGGGCTGTGCGCACCACCCTGGCTCGCGCAGGGTCGTCATCGGGTGTGATGAGCCTGCCCAGCATAGGCTGGCGGTCAGTCACTGTCAAGGTGAAGTGATACAGACCGGCGCCCTTCCATGCTCCGCCAGGCTCCTGCCACTGCCAATGTTCTGTCTCGGCCATATCGCTGATTAGTAGGCTTGCGTGATTTCCGCGCCCGGATAGTAGTGGAGGAGGATGTCGCGGAAGCTGTAGCCTTCGTGGCCCATCACGGCGGCACCGATTTGGCATAGACCTACACCGTGGCCCCAGCCGTGGCCGTGGAGAACGAATTTCTCTCTTTTTTCCACTTCAAAGTTCGAGCTGTAGAGGTGGGTCTCAGATAGTGCTCGGCGAATCTCCAGCTCCTTGCCTATGATGAACGTGTGCTTGGTGCCTACTATCTTCAGACGCCAGATGCGGCCGCTCTTTCCGCGTTCGAGGGGGATGAGGTCGGTGATGGTGCCGAAGTCCATCTTCAGCTTGCGGCTAACAAGCTCGGAGAGTTCCTCCTGGGTGTATTCCACCGTCCAGTCGTGGAAGTCGGGCGTTTCCTGGTCGTAGTCTTTCAGCACCTGCTTCAGTATGTCCCTGTCGTGGGTGTCGCACCATTGGCACTCCACGCTCCTGAGGTATGGCTTCGGTGTGTCCTCCCAGCAGTACTGGTATTCCTCGGTATGTCCGCCGCAGCATTTAGAGAAGCGCGTGTCGCACAGCTCGCCGTCGAATGTAAGCACCATGCCGCGAGTCTGGCGCACCGAATTGAAAGCCCCCCTCGGGGTGGCGGGGGAGGGGGCCGTAATTCCCTGATAGCGCTGGCAGTGGTCGTCGGCACAGACATCGAAGAGGGTGTGCTCTCCGCCGTCGTACCAGCGAATAAGCTCGTCGTCCTTCTTGATGAACGAGAAGAAGCCGTCCTGCTGCTTCTGCCTGTCCTGCTCTTTGCGCTTCTTCATCTGGTACAGCAGCCAGGAGCGGCTGATGACGGCGTGGGCCTTGAGCAGTTCCTCGGAGCATGTGGGACTCATCTCGCTGCTGATGACGCTCTCTATGTACTGCTCCACAGGCAGCTCGTTGACGGCCACCACCTTGTCGGCCTCTACAAGCAGGTGGAGCGTGCCCTGGAAAGTCTGGCGCTGGTGGCGCTCCCAGTGGAATCCGTTGCCAATGATGACATCGTTGAGGGTGAAGGTCTCGTTGGCAGGGTCTTCCGGTGTGAACCTCAGCTCCTGGTACTGCTGGCCTCGCCATAGCAGTCCTCCGTCGCTCAGCTCCACCGTTTGCGGCCCTTTTATGTTCTCGCCCTTTGCCTTGTATGTGCCGTTCAGGCAGAAGTCTATTTTCTGTGCGCTTACTATGCCCACGCTTACCGTTGGCTCTAAACTATACATACCGCATTCCTGCAGTATGGCGACTGCCTGTTGCGAGTCAATCTTGTTGAAGTCCTCCTCGCGCGGGGTAATGATGAGTCCAGCCATGTCAAGCGCGCCGGGGCTTACCATAAGCTGCTGCTCGCCAGTGGCATAGTAGCAGTCGGGGCGGTGCTTCTTCCTCGGGAAGATAACGCTGACGTAGCTGTCTGCCTCGCGCCATGCCACGATGTTCATCATCGGCTCTTCCTCTCCTTCTGGTATCTCCATAATGTCGTACAACTTCGTGAACAGGCGTTCAGACTCCTTCTGTTTCTTGGCTATGATGGCTAATGCAGCACAGGGGTAGTCGTTGATGGAGGTCAGCATGGTGTCGCTGTCAGGCTGCGCTATGGTGCTCAGGCTCCTTGACAACTTCTGCCACTCCGTTTGCAGGGGCAGGATGCCGGTGGAGCCGGCCTGCAGGTGGGCGTGGTCGGGGGCGGATGCTCCGCAGCGAGGACCGTTGTAGAAAACTGTCAGCTCAGGATGCTTGCCCAGGAAGTCCATCATTGGCCCGTAGAGCAGGCGTATGCGTTGCGGCAGGTGCTCCAGGGTGGGAATGGTGAAATGAATGGGCAGGATAGGGTAGGGGTTGACTAAGAAAACAGAGAAAGCCCCCCCTACGGCCCCCGAGGGGGCTTCTAACTGTTCCTTGGGTCTGTTCTCCTTGCAGAGGAAGCAGGGGCGCTTGCTGAGTGCCTGCTTGCTGATGTCGGCACCGGTGCTGCGCATGCGTGCCGGGTTGAACTGCGCTTTCAGGGTGAGCTGTCCAATGGTCAGCTCCTTCGTCTGAACGCTGGTGAGGTCACGGTAGCGCTGCAGGGTCTCGGGCCACAGGCTCAGCTGGCGGTCGAAGAAGCGCTCTGCTGCCGTCGCCGTCTCACAGCCTTCCTGGTTGTTTCTGCGCTGGCGGGCTTTTATCTCCATGGTGCGCAGCCGGTCTTTGTAGAGGTTGTTCTGGTTGATGCGATCTGTGCTGAGAGCCGCGTCGCTATTGCCCTCCCAGCGGCGGCACAGGTATAGCTCGTCGTAGATGCGTCCAATGCGGTACTGGCGCGAGAACCACAGCCCCATGGCATAGTCCTCGCCATAGCTGGTGTTGGGCAGTTGTACCTGTCTGAGCAGAGGGGTGAAGAAGGCTCGCGGTGCCCCTAATCCGTTGATGCGCAGCGCGTTGTTCGGGCCGTTCTCCTTGGTCCACTCGCGGTGGTCAATGAGTCCCGGCGGCAGGGTGTTGAGCTGGAAGTCGCAGATGCGGTAGCTGCCTACTATCATGGCGGCCTTCTGCTTACGGAAGGCATCCACAATGCGCTGCAGGGTGTGGGGCGAGGAGTAGAGGTCGTCGCTGTCGAGCTGCACGGCGAAGCGTCCGCAGCGCGGGTCGTTGACAGCCATGTTCCAGCAGCCGCCTATGCCCAGGTCGCGGCGGGAGGGAGTGAGGACTATTAGTTTATAGTTTATAGTGGATAGTTTAGATAGGGCATCGCCCGTTCCGTCGGTTGAGTGGTTGTCAACCACGATGACGTTGAAGGGGAATGTGGTCTGCTGTGAGAGGGCGCTCTCCACGGCATCGCGGATGGTGCGAACACGGTTGTAGACGGGTATTATGACCGAGGCTTCCACCTCGAAGTCCTGTTCGTCGTACTGTATGTCGGGATATGCGGCAGTGTCCACCAGCGCATTGATGGCCCTGAGGTGGCGGGTTGCCACCTGCTCCATCTCTATCTGCACCTGGCGATTGGCGGGGTTGACATAGTCAAACTGCTTCTCGCCCGACTTGCGGTTGTCCATCTCCACCTCTGTATAGAGGTACTCATTAAGGTGAAGCAGCTCGCCGTGGCGGCTAAGCCATAGGCGCAGGTCGTAGAGTCCGCTATATATATATAATAATGTGTCGTCCAGTTCTCCGGCCCATTGTTTCAGCAGCGACGTCCTTATGAGCAGCAGCGGCCCGAAGTCGAAGTCGTCGCGAATGCTGCCTTCCTGGTAGTCTATGGTGGGGTGCTTCTCCTCCGTAAATCCGTCGCCGTCGGCTTTCCTCACTATCCTGTCCGAGTAGACCAGGGCAGCTCCGCTGAAGTCGGCGGCCTGGGCCATGCGCTGAAGCGCCCCCTGACCAAGCGAGGGGTTGATGTCCTTTATTAATAATAATGTGTACTCCGCCTCGGCCTGTTGTGCTATGTCGTGAATGGTCTCGCTCGCCGTCAGCGGCTTAAGGCCCTGGTGTGGCATGACTGCCCTTACCTCAGGTAGCAACAGTAGCTGCGGGGTAAGCGTTGATTCTATGCTTGCGGGCAGGAAAAAGTCAATCTTTCTGTTCATTTCTTTTTCTATAACACTAATTACCAATAATTAGTCATGAATTTTTCATAAATATTTATGGGCAATTCGTGTTTAATCCGTGGAAATTCGTGTTTTAAAAAGTATTTCGCGTCAAGTTAGGAATTAAAAGTGTCAGATGCCCAGGCCACCCTGGAACAAGCCCTCGACGGCCTTGCTCTGCAAGATGCGCGAATAGGGCGGGATGTCGTGGGTGAGCCAGATATTGCCGCCAACGACGGAGTCGTGGCCGATGGTGATGCGGCCCAGCACAGAGGCATTGCTGTAGATGGTGACGCGGTCCTCGATGATTGGGTGGCGGGGAATGTTGAGCATGTTACCCTCCGAGTCGTACTTGAAGCTCTTTGCTCCGAGCGTCACGCCCTGGTAGAGCGTTACGTGGTTGCCAATGATGGCCGTCTCGCCAATGACGACGCCGGTGCCGTGGTCAATGGCGAAATACTCGCCTATGGTGGCCCCGGGATGGATGTCTATTCCGGTATGGGCATGTGCCTGCTCGGTAATGATGCGGGGAATGACAGGCACCTGCATCTGGTGGAGGGCATGGGCCAGGCGGTAGTGCGTCATGGTGCTTATCACCGGGTAGCAGTATATCACCTCACCATAGTTGGTGGCTGCCGGGTCGGCCCGGAACATGGCTTCCACGTCGGTGTAGAGCAGGCGCTTCACCTCGGGTAGCTGGTCAATGAACTTAATGGCTATCTCTTCTGCCGACGGCAGCACATCCTGCTCGCTGCACTCCTCGCAGAACTGTAGTCCGCGTGCCACCTGCCGGCACAGCAGCTCGTGCATCTGCTCCAGGTCTACGCCTATATGGTGTCGCCGCAGAAGCTCGTCGGGCTGGCGGCGGTTGAAATAGTCGGTGAAAATGATGCGCTTGGCAAGTTCTACTATCTGTGCCACCTCGTAGACCGACGGCAGCGGTGCATGGCCGGCTGGCATCATGGCCTGCTCCTTCATGTCCTGGCGTGACAGCTCGGCAACGGTGTGGAGCAATACTTCGTTAATTCTCTTCTGGTCCATATATATAAATAAATAATGTGGTGCAAAGTTAAGCAAAGTTGGGAGAAAAGCAAAAGAAAACCAAAAAAAAGACATGCTTTCTTTGGCTATGTTAAGTTTTCTTCGTACATTTGCACCCGATTATGTACTAACTAACAGTTAAACTAACCAAAATTAATTAATTTATGTCATTAAAAATCAAGAGCATCTTTCGAACGGCGCTATTGATGTGCCTGCTCTTGGCTGGTGGTCAGCTTTATGCCCAGACCACAGCGAGGGGCACGGTGACCGACCCCACGGGCGAGACCGTGATCGGTGCCACCGTTGTTGAGAAAGGAAATCCGACGAATGCGACGGTGACCGACATCGACGGAAACTTTACGCTGACTCTTCAGCGTGGCAGAACGGTTGTCGTTTCCTACATTGGCATGGTGCCGCAGGAAGTGACCGCAGGTTCAAACATGCAGGTGACTCTCCAGGAGGACAACGCCTCTCTGGACGAAGTCGTCGTAGTTGGTTACACCAGCAAGGCTCGCCGAGACCTGACGGGTTCCGTAGGTTCTATCTCGGGTAAGAAACTGGAGGCAGTGCCAGTAGCCTCGGCTGCTGAGGCCCTGACGGGTAAGATTGCCGGTGTGCAGGTTACTACCACTGACGGTCAGCCCGGTGCCGACATCAACATCCGCGTACGCGGTGCAACCTCTGTGACCCAGAGCAACGACCCGTTGTTCATCGTTGACGGCTTCCAAGTGCCAAACATCAACGATATCCCGCCTACCGATATTGCCAGCATTGACGTGCTGAAGGATGCCTCCCTTACCGCTATCTATGGTGCCAAGGGTGGTAACGGCGTTGTTATAGTAACCACGAAGAGTGCCCAGGCCGGCAAGGTGCAGGTGACCTTCAACGGACGCCTGCAGACATCTGCTCTGTCGCGCTCTCTGGATATCATGAATGCCGGTCAGTTCGTTGACCTGATGTACGACCGTGCATCAAGCAACGGCGGCGGTGCACGTGACAGCTGGCAGAAGTCATTCCGTGGCGACTTCGGCAACCCGAAGGACAATGCCATCTATTACTCCATGCCCAGCTACGACTGGCAGGACGAAGTGCTTGGCAATCACCCCACCAGCTACATGGCCAACCTCACTGTAGGCGGTGGTAATGAGAATACTCGCTTCAACCTCTCTCTCACTCAGTCTGAGGACGTAGGTATCATCCTCGGTTCAGGCGTTCGCCGTACCAACATCAACCTGAAGTTGAACACCAAGCTGTCGAACAATCTGGAGCTGACCTATAACCCGAAGGTCACCTATCGTCGTGACGAGGGTGCCGGTGGTGCCAACATCGGTTCCGGCGGCCTCGTTGACCGCGTGCTGCGCTATCAGCCCACCGCAGGTCTGCGTTCCTGGGGTAACTACTCCATCATGGAGTCGGCTGCCGATGCAGAGCGTTTCAACCTCACCAACCCTGTGACCGACATCCAGACCAACACGCAGAAGAAGCATAGCTACACCTTCAGCCAGCAGCTGGCCCTGAAGTGGACTCCCATCGCAGGACTTGTGCTGCGTTCAGAGGGTAACTACACCATCTCGTTCCGCGACGAGCAGCGCTACTATGGCTGGCTGACCAGTGAAGGACAGAAAGATGTGCACCAGCAGAAGCCTGTGGCATATCTGAAAAACCGCACCGTGGAGTCCTATACCTGGACGAATACTGCCAGCTATGACTTGACACTGCAGGATGTTCACAACCTGTCGTTCCTCCTGGGTCAGGAAATCTACAACACCCAGTACAAGGAGAACAAGCAGACCGCTCACCTCTTCGATACTGGCATTGATGCCAACACTGCCCTTAACAACATGGCTCTTGGCCAGCCCTACGCTCAGGATACTTACACCCTGCGTTCAACGGCCAACCGCACAGCTTCGTTCTTCGGACAGGTTTCTTACAACTACAACCACAAGTACTTGCTTTCTGCAACGTTCCGCGCTGACGGCAGCTCTAAGTTTGCTCCCGGCAACCAGTGGGGCTACTTCCCCTCAGTGAGCGGTGCATGGGTAATCAGCGAGGAGCCATTTCTGAAGGATGTAAGATGGCTTGACCAGTTGAAGCTTCGTGCTGCCTACGGTCTGGCCGGTAACAACAACATCAACGACGACCTGTGGCGCTTCCTCTACACCTCCAGCAACTCTGGCGGTCCTGAGTTTGCATCAACCACCACTGCCAACGGTGAGCTGAACTACACTGTTCCCAGCAACTATCCTAATAAGGACATCAAGTGGGAGACTACCGTCACACGCAACCTCGCTGCCGACATCTCGCTGTGGGGTGGACGTCTGACCATCACTCCGGAGCTTTACTGGAACACTACCCGCGACCTGCTCTACTCTTCTCCGATACCCGGTGTATCAGGCTATAGCAAGCAGATGCAGAACATCGGTAAGGTGCAGAACAACGGTTGGGAACTCACTGTCAACGGCGACATCCTGCGCGGTCGTGACTATGTGCTGAGTGCCAACTTCACCCTGGGCCATAACAAGATGACCATCAAGGCCCTGAATGCCACCGACACACGCATCTTCAACCATGCAAGTGCTTGGAAGTCGTCAGACGAGCAGGACTACCTGCTTGAAGTGGGCGGCGAACTGGGCCTGATGTACGGCTATGTCTACGACGGTCTCTACACATGGGATGAGTTCACCTATCCCACTGCCACCACCTACGTTGCTACTCCTAAGAGCAAAGGCTCTGTCAACGGCATTCTCGTTGGCGGTACTATCACCGACGGCTACGAGGGCAACAGCGGCAACGGCGTGCTGGCCAGCTCTCACTCCAGCTACAGCACCATGCCTGGCAAGCTGAAGATCCGTGACCTTAACGGCGACGGCCAGATCAACCAGGACGACAAGACCGTTATCGGCCGTACCACACCGAAGTGGCAGGGCGGTTTCGGACTGAGCGGACAGTGGAAGGACTTCGACTTCGTGGCCAACTTTACCTATATGCTTGACTTCGACGTGTATAATGCTACTGCATACGCCCTGTCAAGCACAGCAAAGAACCAGAATACATTCACCAACGCTTACGCAAGGTATGCAGACAACCGCTGGCGTTACAGTGCTCCCGATGGATTCACCGACGTCAATGGCCATAACATCACTGGTGAGAGCCTCTATAAGAACGGCAACCTGGACGGCATGCCCGGACTCTATCGCACCATGAACTCCAACGCTACGATGTGGAACCCCGCCGACGTTATCACCAACATCATGCTTGACGCTTTTGTTGAGGACGGTTCCTTCATCCGCTGCTCGGATGTCACCATCGGCTACACTCTGCCGAAGACGCTCACTGAGAAAATCCTTCTCAGCAAAGTGCGCGCCTATGTCTCTGCCTCAAACCTCTTCATCCTGACCAACTATTCAGGCTATGATCCAGAGGTTGACGTGCAGTCGGGTCTCACTCCTTCTATGGACTACAACCGCTATCCGCGCGCACGTACCTTCTCATTCGGTCTTAACGTGACATTCTAAACAAGAAAACTGAAAACAGAAAATTGAAAATAACATGAAGCCAAACAAGATAATTATCAGTGGCCTGGCCCTGATGACACTGACGGCCTGCAACGACTACCTTGAGGTGGAGCCTGCCACCAACGTTGCAAGTACGGAACTGGTATACGGCTCCGAGGGTGAGGTGCGTACTGCCCTCTATGGTGTCTACGCTAAGATTTGCTCCGACAACCTGTTCGGCAACAACCTTTACAACACCTTCCAGCTGAACAGCGATGTGGACTTTTCGGCCAATAGCAACGAAGCTGCCGTAGGCAACAAGCCCAACCGCTTTGATGTGCGTTCGGATGCCAGCAACGTGGAGTCTCTTTGGAACAACCTGTACTCTGGCGTAGAGACCGCAAACGAGTTTATCTACAACCTGCAGAACAGCAGCCTCTACGAGGAAGGTACCGAGGACGGCGCACAGACTGCCGACGACGGCACCGTCACCACCGTTCAGGTGCCAAAGGTGACCATGATGACCCAGATGATGGGCGAAGCAAAGGTGATGCGCGCCATGTTCTACCACGAACTGCTGTGGTACTGGGGCGACATTCCCTTCACGCTGAAATCTACCTACGAGACCGACAACCTGATTCCTGCAGTGACACCGCGACAGGAGGTCAGCGATGCTCTCATCGCAGACTTGCAGCATGCTGCTGAGTATATGTACTCCGACCAGGATGCAAGCATTGCAGCTCCTGAGCGCATCAGCAAGGAGGCCGCCTACGCCATGATTGCCCGTCTGGCCCTGCAGGCTGGTGGCTATTCGCTCAACCATGCTGCCGGCGACAAGGTGAACTACACCATGACGCGCCCCAACAACTACCGCGATTACTACACCATTGCCCGCGACTACACCAAGAAGATTATTGATGCTGAAGGCCACCACCTTAATAAGGCCTATCGTGACGTCTTCATTGATGAGTGCAACTTCATTCCTGCCACTGGTGATGACCCCATCTTCGAGATTCCCTTTGCCAAGGAGAACAACAGCTACTGGGGATACGCACAGGGACCTTCAAGCGGCGTTGATGCATCTGTCGTCGACGACTATTCCAACTCTACTTGGGGTAAGACCGACGGTGGCGTGCGCACTACTGCTTTCTATCGCTACACATTCGATCCTCTTGACCTGCGTCGCGACTACATCTGCGGTCTCTGGTACTATGACGGCCAGGGTCTGCCCGCCATACGCCTTGACTACGCCATGCACAACAACAAGTGGTCGAAGCTGTGGAATACCAACGGACTTGGCAAGTCAACGACCTCTGCCACAGGCATCAACTTTGCCTACATCCGCTACACCGACGTGCTGCTGATGTTTGCAGAGGCTGAGAACGAGCTGAATGGTCCTACGGCCGATGCACAGGAGGCTCTGAAGATTGTGCGTCGCCGTGCCTTCGACTCTGCCAACCACGCTGATAAGGTTGACAACTATGTTGCCGCCGCCAATACCAAGGAAGACTTCCTGAAGCTGGTGCTCGACGAGCGCAAGTGGGAGTTTGCCGGTGAGAACATGCGCTGGAAGGACCTCGTGCGCAACAACCAGTATGCCGAGACGGTGTTCTTCACCTTCCTTGACTACTACGCAATGGCAGAGGCCATGGCCGGTACTTCATCGTACATTGACATGGTGGAACAGCACGACAACATAGCATGGCAGGAAGTATTCGTGTCTGATATGTACTCCTTCCTCGTGAAGAACTATTACGATGCAAACTTCCCCAACCGCTCGCTCTACATGTTCTATATTGTCAACCCCTACGAGGTTATTGTCAACCCCACTTCCGACACTCCTGCAAAGTATGTGTCTAACAACGATCTGCCTTACGAGCCAGTGTCGGCACGCTCTATTACCGGCTTGTCGTCAAGCTCTAATTCAGTTGCGTGGAATACCACTACTCTTGCATGGACTAATGATGACGGTTCTGCCAAGAACCAGGTTCTGTATTCGCTCTTCGGCTTTATCCGTACCAATCAGAGGGGTAACTTCGTAGTGGTGGACAACGGTGCTGTGAAGAACTTCACCATCAATGCCGACAATGCTCAGGACAACATCAACCGTCTGCCGGCTGTACGCTACATCCTGCCCATACCCGATGAAGCCATCGCCCGTTCAAGCGGTGCCTACACGAACTACTATGGATACTAATTTAATGAATCAGAAAGACTGAAGAACATGAAAAAGATATTTTTATTTTCATTGGCACTGCTGACCTCCATGTCGTTCTACTCATGTAAGGACAACGAAGAGGAGAATGCTTCGTCAGTATCAGCTGAGCGCCTGTTCCGACCCATGTTCCGCTGCGAGAACAACACGGGTAAATCAACAGACCCATACAACAGTGTCATTACCGACTATAACACTGCCAACCTGTATTGGTATATAGTTGATGACGCCGTGGGCTATGAGATAATGTGGACCACGCCCGTTGGCTTCGTCTCAGAAGGCGACGAGGGCTGGCGCAAGACTATGAACAACGAGGAGAATCGTCAGCTCTTCGGCCACGTCGTGGTTGCCGATCCCTCACGCTACAACCTCATCATTGAGAACCTGAACTATCAGAGCGTATACCGTTTTGCTATCCGCGCACTCCACTCATTTGATGCCACTGGCTATCCTCTGTGGAACGGCGAGGCCGGCGTGTATGATGTGCTTAACTCTGCCGATGCAGCCTGGAAGAACGACACAAAGAACTCAGAATGGTATGGCTGGGGAACTCTGCGTGAGTGGGCCGACTACTGGGCCATGGAGACTTCTGCACGCGATTGGGTGCCCTTCGTGATTCAGGTGTCTGAGATTACCAAGACCTCAATGAAGATTCGCCTCAACCGCAACATTTCTTCCTACGCTGATGCACAGAAGGAGAAATTCCGCGGCTATTGGAACTTCGTTGATGCCGATTCTACAATGCTGAAGGTTGACTATTTCACCATTGATGCCAGCGCATCTACTCCTAATGCTACTATCAAGGGCCAGTCCTCATATCGCATTGACATTCCTGAGTCGGCTTGGGACGAGAATGGTGTCTATGAGTTCGTTCTTGATGACCTTACTGAGAACTCCTGCTACAACATTGATGTATGGGACAAAGACATTCCTGAGTCAATTGATGCCTGCTACAACACTACGATGAAGCGCACCAAGGGTACCCCGGCTGCTCCACGTCTCATTGAGCACACTGCTTGGGCTGCCGATACCGTTGGCGAGGATCCTGCATCATGGACCATCTACGACATCTCGCAGTATAACGCCATGAAGCTTGACCAGATTCTTGATGACTACTGCGCCAGCAGTGAGTCGCCTGAGAACCAGGTGTTCTATCTCGAAGGCGGCAAGGCATACTTCGTAAGCACCAACGTCCAGATCTATAAGGGCCTCACCATCCAGACCAATCCTGCCGACCTGGCTGCCGGCAAGGGCCGCGCAAAGTTCTACCTCGCAGGTATGTACTATAATGGTGCAAGCCCCCGCACATGTAACTTCATGCTGGGTCGCCAGCCGGTTGCAGGTGAGAACGCCTCCATCACGCTCGACATTGACAGCATCCGCTTCATGGATCTTGATGTTGACGTGCCGCAGGCTACCAACTATGGACATTCTCAGGAGGGTATAGCCGGAGCTGTGGGCAACTACTTCATGAACATGTACTCCAATGGCATGGGTATCAATGTTACCACACTGGAGTGGCATAACTGCTCGTTCCAGGGCCTCATCCGCGGATTCTTCCGTATCCAGGGTTCTAACGACTTCTATATCCAGCACATCCGCCTGATTGGTTGCGACTTCTACAACTGCGGCTATTACAGCCAGAATGGCGGAGACTATGCCTACATCTTTGGCGACCATAACGGTAAGACTAAGTCAAACATCCTGCAGGATGTCGAAGTGGCAGAGTGCGTGTTCTTCAACAACCCGAAGCGCAGTGTTGTCACCGACAACAACCGTAACCTGATGTGGGACGAGAGCGTGCGCTGGCATATCAACCTGCACCACAACACGTTCGTAAACTTCTGCACTGTGGCCAACACCCCGATCATCAATACCCGCTACAACCCCGGCGGTTCGCTGCTTGAGTTCCACGACAACGTGATCATCCTCACCAAGAATGCCGACGATGTCAACCGTGGCATGGGTTCGTCAGGTTGGGATACCCGTAACATCCAGGGCGGTGACGGAAGCGGCACTTGTACCTTCGAAATCTACAACAACTGGACTACCAACGACGAGGAGTACCTCACCAATGGACAGCCCTTCGCAGCCAACGCTTTCAACGCTACGTCGAATGCTCCTGGCAAGTGGATCAAGTCGGGCGAGGGTATCTATCCTCACGGAACCGACGAGCTGACGGTACACCTTGATGAGAGCCTGCGCGCTACCGACCTTATGGTTAGCCCCAACCCGCAGCACTTCATCGGCGAGACACCTAATCACCTTGACTACCATACTGACAATGGCATTGACGGTCTCTACTACCAGCAAACCGACAAGGTGCTGAACTCGGCCATTTACAAGAGCGGTGCCGGATGTACGCGTCTGCGCCTGGGTAAATAAATTGATAATTGTAAACTGAAAATTGTTTAAGACTATGAAGATTTATAAATATGTAATGGCTGTCCTTGCTATGGCTGCCCTTTCAACAGCCTTCGTCAGCTGCGACAAGGATGGCGACATCACCGGCCAGCCCCTTGCTGACCACAGCCAAAACATCGGCGGCAAGCAGGACTTCTGGATTGACTTCACCCTGAGCAGTGCCGGCAGCCTCACCCAGAAGGCACAGGACCGCTTCGTTGAGCTGCGCGACACCACCATCTATGGCGAGAAGGGCATCAAGATTATTGAGCACCCGATGTACGTCACCGAGGACTACGCCCGCAACAACTTCAACGCAGTGGCAGCCCTGAGCAACGAGGAGAACGACATCGTGCAGAAAGTGATGATTCCCACGTTCTGCGTGGATACCGTTGGCGGCATCTGCCACAACGACTTCGTTGTCACCATGACCCTGTCGAAGGACAGCATGCGCACCGTCCTTGCCACCCACTCATGGAACGCCAGCAGCGCCTTCGATGGTCAGGCCCTGATCAATGCCAACAAGAACAAATAATTAGGAAATTACCTACCTCTTTTACCCGCAGCGGGCAGACGGCAACAGCATGTCTGCCCGCTGTTGGTTCGCCCGACATGGGCATAATCTAACGGGTGCAAGTCCCGAGCGCGGCCTAATAGCGGCAAGCACACAGCCAAAGGCAAGGGTGTCCATCGCGAGGTGGAATCTGAAGGAAGCCGGCGGCAAAGCACTGGCCTGACG
>JAFTAR010000190.1 GCA_017455495.1 Prevotella sp. | reverse complement strand
AGCTCCTTGTCCTCGTGGTGCTTCACCATGAAGGCGGCCAGCTGGGAGTTGAGCTCGCGGAAGAGCACCACGTTGCCGTCGCCCATCTCGTTGAGCACGCTGATGGTGGAGCCGGCGCCGTAGCTGGCTCCCTCAAGGGTCTCAAGGGTGGATATGTTAGAGATGTAGCAGTCGTCGCCGATGGTGTAGTTGTTGATGAAGTTGCCCACCTTCTCTATGAGGCAGTCGTTGCCCACGGAGACATTGCGCAGAGTGGCATCGTTGATGCCGGAGTGCTTGAAGAAGCCCTTGGCCACTTCTATCTTCTTCTCGAAACGGCCCAGGTAGATGTCGCCGTAGAACATAACGCGGTGGAAGTTGTAGGGGCGGAAGTCCTCGTGCACCTTTACTCTTGTCCAGTCCTCGGCCCAGCAAACGTTCTGCTCAAGCACCTGGATCTCTTCTTGTGTCAGTTGTCTGTAGTCTCTCATAAAAAACAATATTGGTTCTTGTGCTAAGTGTTATTTTTGGCTTCTGTGTTGAAGGGCAGCCTCCACTGGCACCCGTTTTTCCACTCGGAGCAGCCGTAGGCCGTCTTGCCCTTGATGATGTGGCCCTTGCCGCAGAGAGGGCAGGGGGCGCCCTCGCCGGCAAAACCGGCGAGCACAGTGGAGGGGGCGGGCTTGGCGGGCTTGGCGGTTTTTGTGGTTTTTGTGGTTTTTGTGCTTTTTGTGGGCTTTGTGGTTTTGGTGGCAGCAGGTGTAACTGCTCCCCCCCTTGTGGGGGCGGTGGAGGGGTCCGCTGCCACGTGGCGGTTGCTCTGGTCGGTGATTACCTGGCGCACAATGTCGGCCACCTGCTGCTTCAGTTCGTCTAAGAACTGCTTCGGGTCGTATTTGTTGGCCTCTATGTCGCGCAGCTTCTTCTCCCAGATGCCCGTCAGCTCGGCACTCTTGAGCAACTCCTCGTGTATGATGTCAATAAGCTGTATGCCTGTTGGCGTTGCCACCAGGTTCTTGCGTTCCTTTCTTATATAATGTCGCTTGAAGAGGGTCTCGATGATGGCGGCACGGGTGGAGGGGCGTCCTATGCCGTTCTCCTTCATGGCGGCGCGCAGCTCCTCGTTGTCTACCAGCTTGCCCGCTGTCTCCATGGCGCGCAGCAGCGTGGCCTCGGTATAGTATTTTGGCGGCGTGGTCCATTTCTCGGATAGGGTGGGGGTGTGGGGACCGCTCTCGCCCTTGGTGAAGGTGGGCAGGGTGCGCTCCTCGTCGTCAGGCTTCTTCTCGTCGTCCTCCTTTGGGGCCTTGGCGTTTACAACGCGCCAGCCCGGGTCAAGGATTTCCTTGCCGGTAACCTTGAACTCAATGGTAGATTCCAGCTCTCCTCCTTCGGAGGTGTTGGGGGAGGCTTCCACCTTTCCCAAGACAGTTGTCGTTGAGAACTTGCAGTCGGGATAGAACACGGCAATGAAGCGGCGGGCAATGAGGTCGAACACCTTCTGCTGCATATCGGTGAGGCCGCCGGGGATGATGCCGGTGGGAATGATGGCGTGGTGGTCGGTGACCTTCGACGAGTCAAACACCTTCTTTGACTTCGTAAGAGGCTTGCCGCCCAAGGGGCGCACCAGTTCGGCGTAGGGGGCCTGGCCGGCAAACTTCGTCTGGAAGAGGCCGTTCATGGTCTGAGGGCACTTGGGGTAGACATCGTCGGGCAGGAAGGTGGTGTCGACACGCGGATAGGTGGTGAGCTTCATCTCGTAGAGCTGCTGTATGACGTTGAGCGTCATCTCGGCCGAGAAACCGAACTTGCGGTTGCAGTCTACCTGCAGGCTGGTAAGGTCGTAGAGGCTTGGAGGCGTCTCGCGGCCCTGCTTCTTCTCCACCTTCGTCACCTCGAAGGGCTTGCCCTCAATAGTCTTGAAGACCTCTTCGCCTTCCTCCTTCGAGGTGAACTTGCCCCTTGTGGCGGTGAAGGTGGTGTCGCGGTAGACGGTGGCAAGCACCCAGTAAGGCTCGGGCTTGAAGTTGTCTATCTCCTTCTGGCGGTTAACGATGAGGGCGAGGGTAGGGGTCTGCACGCGGCCAATGCTGAGTACCTGGCGGTTCTGACCATATTTTATGGTGTAGAGGCGGGTGGCGTTGAGGCCAAGCCGCCAGTCGCCCGTGGCCCTTGACAGGCCTGCCATGTAGAGCGACTGATACTCCGACTGGTCTTTCAGCTTGGCAAAGCCCTCGCGTATGGCCTCGTCGGTCATGGACGATATCCAGAGGCGCTTCACGGGACATTTTGCCTTGGCTTTCAGCATCACCCACCGCTGTATCAGCTCACCTTCCTGGCCGGCATCGCCGCAGTTCACTATGCTGTCGGCCTGACTGAAGAGTTTCTCAATGACGGCGAACTGGCGCTTCACGCCCTGGTCTTCCTTTAGCCTGATGCCGAACTTCAGAGGTATTATTGGCAGCGAAGACAAGGCCCACGCCCGCCACATCGGGGTGTAGTCCTCGGGCATCTTCAGCTCGCACAGGTGTCCCAAGGTCCAGGTCACCTGGTAACCGTTGCCCTCATAGTAGCCGTCGCGGCGCGCCGTAGCACCGATGATGCGGGCTATGTCGCCGGCCACGCTGGGCTTCTCCGCTATGCAAACAACCATACTGACAGTTCGTTTTCTTCTCTTTGACGGTGCAAAGGTACTGTTTTTTTTCTATTCAGCGCACGCGTTGTCAGCTTTTTTCCATTCCAACCCCTCAGTTTGTTTCGTTGTGCCGCCTCGGAGCAGCCATTGTCCATGCCTGGCGTGCTGCATACAAACTGCCGCCGATACTCACGTACCAGCGGCAGCATCAAATGAAATTTTGTTGTTTATTACCTTAATTGTAGCACGGCCGGGTTCTCACGAATTAGGCTGGGCTATATCTTTTGTTCTTTTCTTACGAATCAAGCGCAAGCTTTAGAACTCGTCTTCGTCGAGAAGCCAGTCGTCATCGTCATCGTCCCAGAGGCTGTTGCGGCGCGACTGCATTGTATTGAATTCACTGTCAGGATCGAAGAACGGCTTGGGGTCTGATGCGGCAATCATGCCCTGAGTTGCAATAGCGGCCTCTAAGGTAGAGGGCTTCATATATGTCTTTTTCATAAGTTGTTGTCTCCTATTATTATAATGTTATACATTCCTTATTACTTCACGACTATCTTCTTGCCATTTACAATGTAGAGTCCCTTTGCAGGCTGGCTAATCCGCTGACCATTGAGGTTGTAATAATCATCAGCAGTCAATGAAGAGCGGTTGATAGTACTGATTCCTGTTGTCTCATCGTTGAAGACAATGTTGAATGCACGGGCTGGGCTTCCAGCTTCAACTTCGAAGTAAGCTTTATTGGCTGCAAAGGCAGAGCCGGTGTACTTTCCGAAGGTGTCGCCGTTGAGCACATAGTAGGTGTTGCTGCCCATTGTGGCTACAGAGCCGTTAGCCAGTGTCGTGGCCTTCAGGTCGTTGTTTGTTAATGCTGCTACGCCAGTGGTCGGGGTGATGGTCATCTCTGCGCCTCCGTCACCGAAGAGCAGAACGCCAGTACCGGCAGGCACTTTGCCGTCTGTAATCTCAGTGCAGGTTATGGTCTCACTGTCAAAATCAAGTGTTGCCGTGTAAGCCTTTGCACCAGACACCTCGAAGTCATAGGATGCGCTGTAGGTGGCGTAGCCGTTGGAGTTGAGGGAAATGGTGGTGGAAGCAACAGCGGGATAGACAATTGTCATACTCTTGGGGTATTTATTGCTTTCGTTGATAGTCAGCGTAACCGTTGAAGCATCACCTGTGTAAGTCCATGTCGTTGAGCCGCTGGCAACAGTACCAGTGTTGGACTCTTCTCCAAGGTACGAGGTTGAGAACTCGGCAGGAATGGTTACCGTCATACCTGATACTGCGGGAACAGTAAGCTTCGTGGTGGCATTAATCTGGCAGGCACTCATATTGCCCTGGTTGTTGTTGAACTTGCCAGAGGTGGCATCGATGCTCACGAGAATGTCGACAAACTTGCTGCCTACTGCTGCCTGAGCGACGAGTATTGTGGAATTACCCTCGGCAGCCAAGACTGGAGCACCTTCGCTCTGCCAGAACGGCATTGCCACGGTTGATTCCTGGGTAAGGCCATTCAGGTCTATCGTGTTGTCCTCGAACTGTGCTGTCAGCGTGATGTCGGAGCTGATTCCAGTGATAGTTGCGCCAATGGCATAGTCAGTTGTGCCGTTGTTCCACTTTGTCAGCGTCTTTCCTGCTGAGTAGAGTTTCTTGTTTGCGGGAATGGTATAACTCGTCGTGCCATTTGGCAGATACACGACACCAGGAGCAGTACCCTGCTCTGCGTCACCCTTTGCAAATGTTATCATGTTCAGCTTGACGAAGTTTGCAGTATAGGTCTCGTCAGCAGTAATGTCGCTCAGTACAAGTGGATTGGTGGTAGAAGTCCAGCTGGCATCGCTTGCCTTTGTCCAGTTGACGAACTCATAGCCCGTGTTGGCTGTAGCTTCAATGGTATGGCCATCGCCCTCGTTAATCACGGCAGAAGCAATGTCTACTACGCCCATAGTGGCATCGTTCACATTGGCATCAATAGTGTAGGTTACAACGGCAGAGATTGTGCCACTCAGAGTTCCTGTTATTACCACCTTACCGATGGCGTAATTTTTAGTGCTGGCGCTATATGTAACTATCTGAAGACCACATTCACCCGTAGTAGCTTTTGCCCCTTTGGCACTAAGATCATAAGAATACTCAGTGTAGTTTTGTGTTGCGTTATTGTCGCGAGCCGGGTCTGTGTTTGAAGATGTTGCTGCTGCTGT
>JAFTAR010000015.1 GCA_017455495.1 Prevotella sp. | reverse complement strand
GCTCGAAGGCAACGGCTTCTTCTACCCCAACCCGCTGGAGTCGATGGGACAGCACCAGCGCCAGGCATGGTTCGGCTGTGCCTGCTGCCCGAGCAACATCTGTCGTTTCATCCCCTCACTGCCCGGTTATATCTATGCCGTAAAGGACCGCAACGTCTACGTGAACCTCTTCCTCTCCAACAAGAGCAACCTCACGGTGGGTGGCAAGAAGATAGCCCTGAGCCAGACCACGGAGTATCCCTGGAATGGCGACATCACCGTCAGCGTTGACCAGAATGCCGTCGGACAGTTTGCCAGGAAGATACGCATCCCCGGATGGGTACGCAATCAGGTAGTGCCCTCGAACCTCTATCAGTATACCGACGGCAAGCGCCTCGGCTATACTGTGAAGGTGAACGGCCAGGATGCCGCCGCCAGCGTGACGGAGGATGGCTACTACACCATCAGCCGCAAGTGGAAGAAGGGCGACAAGGTGCAGATTCACTTCGACATGGAGCCGCGCACCGTACGAGCTAACAACAAGGTGGAGGCCGACCGCGGCATGGTCAGTGTAGAGCGCGGACCGCTGGTCTACTGTGCCGAGCATCCCGACAACAACTTCGACATCATGGGAGCTCTCATCAACCAGCATCCTCAGTTCCGCCTCGGCAAGGGCGAGATTGCCGGAACACCTATTCAGACACTCGTCACCGATGCCCAGACGCTGACATTCAACAAACAAGGCGAGCTGGAAGCCCAGAAGCAGGCGCTGACGCTGATTCCCTACTATGCATGGTGCCATCGCGGCAGCGGAAAGATGCGTGTCTGGCTGCCTCAAGACCTCAGCGCAACCAATCCCACTCAGCCTGCCACCCTCGCCTCTGAGAGCCGTGTCAGCAGCTCAACGGAGAAGATGCCGGCCCTCTCCAGCATCAACGACCGTCTGGTGCCGAAGGACGAAAACGACCGCAGCGTGCCCTACACCCACTGGTGGCCGAAGAAAGACTGCACCGAGTGGCTTGCCTATGAGTTCCCGCAGCCCTCAACAGTGCAGAGTGCCACCGTCTACTGGTACGACGACGGTCCCTGGGGCGGTTGCCGCGTGCCGCAGTCATGGCGCATCCTCTATCAGGACGCTCAGGGCCAGTGGCTGCCAGTGACTGGTGCCGACGGCTATCCCACCGAAAAGGGTGCAGCCTGCACGGTAAACTTCGACCCCGTAAAGACCAAGGCCTTACGTCTGGAAGTGGTACTTCCCAACGACAACTCAGCCGGCCTCTTTGAGTGGATAGTGAAGTAAAAGAGTATTTCAAATCATAACAGCTATGAGCCCTGGAAGTCTTCCGGGGCTCATTTCTTTATGACACAGTTGGCACAGTGGAGCTGGCTTTGACTCACTGTTCAGCTGCAAAGGAAAATTTTGCGAGGGCAATTGTTTTGTATTTCGCGGGAAAGCAGTATCTTTGCAGATGATAAAGATTTAACGAACAAGGATGGAACAGAAGGATGACAATCGGCGACAAAGCCAGATTTATCGGGTGACGCTGGTGGGCGGCGCAGTGAATGTGCTGTTGCTGCTCTTCAAGTTCGTGGCCGGCATTGTGGGACACAGTGCCGCCATGGTGGCCGATGCCGTCCATTCACTCAGCGACTTCCTGACCGATGTCATCGTGCTCATCTTTGTGCACATCAGCGGCAAACCCAAGGACAAGTCGCACGACTATGGCCACGGCAAGTTCGAGACGCTGGCAATGACGCTCATCGGCTTGGCACTGGCCGCAGTGGGCATCGGCCTGCTCTATGGCGGAGTGACGAAGATAGCGGCGTGGTGGCATGGCAGCCAGCTGACTGCCCCCGGCACGCTGGCCTTGTGGGCCGCCCTTTTGTCGGTAGTGCTCAAGGAGGCCGTCTTCCGCTATTCCATGGTGAAGGCGCGGCAGTTGCAGTCGCAGGCTGTCGAGGCCAACGCCTGGCACCACCGCAGCGACGCCCTGTCGTCCATCGGCACAGCCATCGGCATTGGCGGCGCCATCTTCCTGGGCGAGCGCTGGACCGTGCTCGACCCCTTGGCGTCGGTCGTTGTGGCCCTGTTCATCATGAAGGTAGCCATCGACCTGCTGCGCAGTGGCATCGCTGACCTCATGGAGCAGTCGCTGCCCGACGAGGTAGAGAAGGAAATCCTGCAGTTGGCCGCCTCCGTCGACCGAGTATCCAAGCCCCACGACCTGCGCACCCGTCGCATCGGCAACCATTACGCCATCGAGATGCACATCCTCATGGATGGCGACCTGCCCCTGCGCGAGGCCCATGAGAAAGCCTCCGAGGTGGAACGTCTGCTCAGGGAGCACTACGGTGCCGAGACCCATGTGGCCGTCCATGTGGAGCCAGAAGAGGAGTGACAAGTGAGAAGGTTGTCTAAGTGAGAAGTGACAAGGTTGTCTAAGTGAAAAGTGAAAAGTGATAAGTGATAAGTGTGATTACCTTTGAACCTTGAATTTTTGGAGCAGCGAGCGCCAACATGCTTGCTTGATTGGCCGAGATTCCCGCTAACGCGCCTACCCGTAGCCTTTCGTGACAAAAATCATGGACTGTAAAGACATAACCTTGAACCAGCG
>JAFTAR010000189.1 GCA_017455495.1 Prevotella sp. | reverse complement strand
TTTATGTATAAATAACAAAAATTCAGCTTTTGGAGAGGGGAATGGGCGCTAAAAAAGCCCCGCGAAATCACTTTCACAGGGCTTATTAGGATGTTTACAGATGAAATTATATAGGGGACAGAATAGCGGATTCTTTAATTATTATATTATTAAAGCGTGTTTCAAATGTGGTGCAAAAGAACTCTTTTTGCACCACCAAACCAAATTATTGCACCACATTTTTGAAACGGTTTAACATATTTAACCTTGTAAATACCTGATTTACAAAGTAAATCATTTCAGATTTATTCCTATCTGTTTCAAATTCTGAACCCCAAGCGGATCACAAAAAGAGAGGCTTGAAACCTCTCTTTTTGTTTTTCCATATCTTTAATACTCTGTCTTGTCGGTTTTCTCCGCCCAAAGGCGGAACGACTGTAGGGCCTCGTCGCGCAGCATCGGGATGATGGGTACAGTGCGCTCGTCTAACGGCTTGTCCAGTTCGTCGTAGATGAAATCGTCGGCGAAGTCAATGTCGCGGGCATCCTTGCGGGTGTTACCATAGTAGATGCGGTCGATATGAGCCCAGTATATAGCACCAAGGCACATCGGGCATGGCTCGCAGGAGGTATAGATGGAACAGCCAGAAAGGTCGAACGTACCCAGACGCCGGCAAGCCTCGCGTATGGTATTTACTTCGGCGTGAGCCGTGGGGTCGTTGTCGATAGTGACCCTATTGGAACTTCCGGCCACTATTTCCCCGTCCTTAACTACTACGGCTCCAAAGGGTCCGCCACCATTGCAAACACTCTCGCTGGCCAGCCTGATGGCCTCACGCATAAACTCACGGTCTTTATCGGTGATAATCATTGTATCTGTCATAATGCTTATTCAAGTTTACTGCTACTTGACTACCACCTTCCGGCCGTTCACAATGTAGATGCCCTTGGCAGCGGGCTCGGTGAGCAGCCTTCGACCGTTAAGGTCGTACCAGGCATTGCCATTGGTGACGGTTGAATAATCCGTTGTCGTTATTCCCGTTGTGGGGGACTTGGCTACCAGGGTTATTTCATCAACGTATGCACGCTTTGTACTGGTGGCCAGGGTAATGGTAACATAGCCTGTGGCGTTGGTGAGGTTGACGGTGCAGAGTGTCCATTCGGCGGTGGGGGTGAACTCAGTCATGTCGGCTTCAGCGCCTTCCACCGTGACATTCAGCACACCGCCATCCTTGGCGCTGTATTGCTTCAGATAGAATGTCAGGGTGCCTTTGCCTGTAAGGGCGATGCTGCCCGTGGTCATGGAGCCAGCTGCTTTGCTTGAGCCAAACTTCAGGCATCCGCCGTTGCTATAGGCATTGTCTGTTCCTCCAGCAAAGACTTTGGAAATTGAACTCCAGCCGTTGTAGTCAAGGTTCCCGCTCTCAATTGTAAGATCTGTACTGCTGTCGCCATTACTATCATAGCTTGTAACGCCTTCGTAAAGCAGATTTCCATCTTCAATGGGTGATGCTTCCCTGACGGTGAGCGTGTAAGATGCCGAGGCGGCGTTGTAGCTATCATTGCCGGCAAAGGTTGCGGTGATGACGGTGGTGCCTGTAGCAAGGACGGTAACTTCGCCTGTGGCGGCATCAACCGAGGCCACGGCAGGATTGCTGCTGCTGTAGGCGACGGTAAGGTCTGAGGGCCTGGTGGTAAGCGTTGGTTCGGTGAAGCTCTCGCCGAGGACTACGGTGACAGAAGCAGGGCTGAACGACATGGTTGCGTTCTGCTTGTAGACAGGCTGCACATAGTTGTCGTAGCTGAAGGCAGTGGATGTCATCGTGCCCCAGATGTACTCCTCCAGTCCGGGATAGTCAACGAACGGGTTACGGTTGCCCTGGATGGCATAGACGGCATTGTTACGGTTTATCTCCTTTTCGCTCACGGGGTCGTTCTTAGCCCACTCCATAAGCATGTTAAGCTGCCACTCGGCGAGGCCGGGATAGGTTTTGCCGTCAAGCACATCGCGCGATGCGGTGTTCTGGGAATACCAGTCGGGCAGTTTCTCCTCATAGCAGGTCACCATATAGAATACTGCGCGAGCCAGGTCGCCCTTGTACTCATCGTTGGGTTCGAACACTGTGCCTGTGTAGCCAGGATAGGTGCAGATGCCTACCTTACTGAATCCGTTGGCCGACTGGTATTTTTCACCGTTGGTCTCTCCGTAGGGGTTGTTCGAACGTCTGTTGTTGACATAACCGTCGGTGGGATACACATGATGCAAGTCGGTCTTCATCGGGAGGTTATCGTCGAACCAGCTCTGCGGGAAAGCATGCTCGCGGTTGTAGCAGTCGCCCTCCTGGGTGTAGTTACTTCCGCTGGTCTGGACTGAGAAGTTGGTTATGTCGGAGTACATATCCCAGATTTTTCCGTCGCTGCGAACATCAGTGGTCTGGAAAGCCGTCCAGAGATATTCGTAGCTCTTCTCCGTGTGGTTATAGATGATGCCGCTCATTGCCGTCTTCAGGGCTGTGCCCTGCTTGCCGTCGGCCTTCTGATAGTAGGCTGTGGCAGGGTCTGCGGGAGTGGTGCTGCCGTCAGCTCGTTTATAGAGGCTCAAGGCTCCGCCCGTTGACGTAGAGTAGCAGGCAAAGCCGTATGTGCCGTTGCGACGCAGGTTGGCATTGATTCCATTGCCAGAGTTATACTTGTTTATGAATTCAAAAGTTGCACCTGGCGTAACGGTCCACAGCGCCTTGTCATCGGTGCAGCTGGCCAATAGCTGGGCCTTGTTCTTGACGCCATTACTTGCAGCAAACTTGTTCTCGCCTGCGTTGTAAATGGTATAGTAGTTGCCGCTCCGTGCTATATGCCAGATAATCGACGCGTCGGTCGTAGTGATGACATCGTCCTCAGGAGTCACTTCGGTATATTGTAAGCGGTCACTTGATATTGTGGTGTTCAAAGCACCATTGTTATAGACTATGATATAGTCGCCTTCTTCAAACTCAGAAGCAGAAGTGACAAGGATGAAGTCATCTTTTGAAAGGTCGCCAATAGTATATCTTGCAGTTGCCACGGCACTTTGCTCGCCGTCCTTGATGGCAACAGCCTTGACGGTGGTAGTCTCGCTGATGGTGAGGGGAGCTGTATATGCAGTTGACGTGGCAGCCGGCTCTGTTCCGTCAAGGGTATAGTAGATAATGGCACCCTCTGTTGCGCAGCTGATGGTAACCTGCTGGGCATCGTCGTAGCGTCCGGCTGCAGGCGAGAACACCGGCGTGGCAACGTTGCTTATGCCTACAAAGCTGAAAGAAACTGTGCCGTCGCTGTTCTGCTTGATGTTCTCAACGCTGGAGTCCAGATAGTAGGTGTCGTCAATGTTCTTGTTGTATAGCTTTGCGGCAGGCGTGGAAGTTCTGCTGAACGTGTTGTTCGTCCTGTATGGGTAGGGGTCGTTTGCCATGCCTTGCTCGGTGTAATACTTTGTACCGTTATACGTGGTGTACTGGTAATTGTTGTCGGCAGCAATCCATGTCATGCGCTGGCGGCTGGGGGTGTCATTAGGTGTGTTGTTGGCCCATACCGTTGCGTCGTAGTCCACGTGCAGAATAAGCAGGCCAGAGCCGGGGATGTCGGAATCCCAACCAATCTGCTGGCGGTTCTCTAAGAGGAAATACTCGTTGTTGTTGCCCTTATTATAAATAATGTAAGTATTGCTGCCATTGGTTTGCAGGGCAGCCACATTGATGACGGATTGCGAATTGAGAAGCTCTATGGGAGTCTTCCATCCAGCCACCCAGCGTTCGTAGCTGGTATAGCCGGCAGGGCGGAAACCGTCGCCGTTGTATGAGCCGCCGTCCATCAGGTCCCAGTATCCCATGCCCTGTCCGCCACTATAGTCGGTATCGTAGAAGTCGGGATAGCCAAGGCAGTGGCTGAACTCGTGGCACATGGTGCCTATGCCGGCTATACTGCCTGCCTGGCCGTCAAGCTCAGCTCCACAGGCGTAGGTGTCAATATAGACATTGTCAAGGCGCTGACGGCCACTGCCGTCGCCATAGTAGCTTGCCTCCGAGAGCTGCCACTCATGCGGCCAGATAGTGTTCGCTGCACCGCCATCGGCCTCGCCCTCACCGGCATAGACCACATAGACCTGGTCTACCTCGCCGTCGCCATCCCAGTCGTAGTCGGCAAAATTCACCTGCGAGTCAGCAAGCTTCAGGGCTTCAATAACCATCTCTGCCGGGTGTTTGTCGTTGCCTTCATTGTCGTTACTGCCATAATATAAGTACGTCTTGCTGACAGTCACCGGACCCACCACGTCGAAGGTCAGCAGGAACTGTCCCTCACTCTGTGCCTTGAAGTAATCATACATTGAGCCTTTGAAGTTGCCGTAGGAGAAGTTCTCCTCGTTGGCAATGCGTTGATAGAGGGCATTGTTGTTGGCCGACTTGAATGTTGCATCACTGAAGTTGACTAAGATGATGAGTCCTTTCTTCTGGCCAACGATGGCTCCCGTTGTACCTACCCGGCGTGGGGCCAGGCGGCGCGTGCGGTGCTGGTTGGCCTGAGAGCGGCGTTGCTGTGCTCTCTGCACAACCGTTTGTCTGTTCACCTCCTGGTAAACATCGGTACCGGGCACAGCCTGATAGCTCTTGCCATCGGCACCGAGCCAGAAGTGTGCATATTCATCGCCTACAAGTGTTGCACTAACAGTGGTGCCGCCCGTGAGGGTCAGCAGGCGTGTGAGACCTGGCTTTGCTGGCACGGCAAATGCAACCATAGCCAGCATGAGGAACGAGACGAGCATAATACTGCGCCGAATGCCTCTTAGGAATAATTTTTTGATCATAGTATTGTATTTAAGTTTTACGTTAATGGTGTTGTCCATGTTAAGTGAATTCCATGGTCTGGGGCTAAAAGCCAATTGGGATGCAAAATTACGAATAAATCCCCGAACCGCCAAATATTTAAGCTTTTTTCAATTGACCGCATGCTTTTACAAGCGTGTAAATACCCGAATAATGCCGCTACCAGTACTACAGCCAGACTAACACAAACTATCCCAACCTTGCACCACCGCAAGATTGGGATAGTTTCTCATCTTTACTATTATAGCTGCCGCTACAGCTCCGACTTACTCCTCACATCATTACCTCATTCTCCAAATCACGTTTCTCCCTACTCCCGTCAGCCGCTCCAACTGGCGCAGCGAAGCTCCCTTCTCGCGCAGTTCCAGCAGTACCGTCCGTTGCCGTCCGTACGAAAGGTTCATAAACACAACCTTGCCGCAGTCGCCAACAAGTGTCTTGATTCCTTCCTGCACCTGCTTGTCCGACAGCCGGACGCTGGCCTTCCTCGGAGCCAGACACTTCGCGCCCTTATCAATCGGTCTGCTCAGTATCTCTTCCACCTTGGCGCTGTCCTTCAGTTGGTACTCTTCCTTCACCTCACATAGCTCTGGCAACTCCCGGCCCTTGTGCACATAGTCATACCAGCTGCTGTAGGTCGGTTCGTTCAGGTCCGTCACCTTCCCTTCGCGCAGCGGTGTCTGGTGTATATACCTCACGACTGTCTCAACCCGTTCCGCAGTCTCCACCGGCTCACTGGCAAACCGCCC
>JAFTAR010000188.1 GCA_017455495.1 Prevotella sp. | reverse complement strand
GCCGCTGGTGAAGAAGGACGGTCTGCCCGAGAAGGCCCGCGAGATTATTGACTCGCTGAAGTTCCACTTCAACTGCCAGTACGACGAGAAGGACTCCATCGGCAAGCGCTACCGCCGCCAGGACGCTATAGGCACACCCTACTGCGTCACCGTGGACCACGACACTCTCAATGATGGCTGCGTCACTCTCCGCTTCCGTGACACCATGGAGCAGGAGCGCGTGAAGATTGAGGACCTCAACGGCATCATCGAGGACAAGGTGAGCATCACCAGCCTGCTGAAGAAACTGTAGAAAGCCCACCCAAGCCCTCCCGAAGGGAGGGATGTTTAATCAGACATTCCCTTTTATAATTCTGCAATGTTTATCATCAGAACAATAGCTAAACTATTCAAGAGCCCCTCCCTTTGGGAGGGGTTGGGGGTGTGCTTGCTGGTTTTGTTCTCCTCCTGTAGCGAGGAGGATGCCGAGGCCACAGAGTTTGACAACTGGAAGGCCCGCAACGAGGTCTTCTTTGCCTCGCTGGCCGACTCGCTCAGTGCAAACCCTGCACAGTGGCAGCGCATTCTGACCTACTCGCTGACTCCTGACGATAGTCGCAGCAGCAACGATTATATCTATGCAAAGAAGGTGGTGAACGGCACGGGAACGGAGTGTCCGGCATATACCGACAGCGTGAGAGTGGCCTACAGGGGCCGCCTCATCCCGTCGGCAAACTACCCCGATGGCTATGTCTTCGACGAGACGGCTACCGGCACATTCTCAACTGCCACAGCCTACACGGTGAAGACCGTAGTGAGCAGCAATGTTGACGGCTATGCCACTGCCTTGCAGCACATGCACAAAGGCGATACATGGCGGATATACATTCCCTACCCCTTGGGCTACGGCGAGACCGACCAGACAAGCGGCTCTGTGGTAATAATTCCTGCCTACAGCGTCCTCGTCTTCGACCTGGCCCTCATAGACTTCTGCCACGCCGGCGAGACAATGCCCGCCTGGAGCAGCAGAATATCAAAGTAAAAACAGAAACCTTATTCTGGACTACCATCTGGCCCGCGACCTACCTGAGATTTCCCAGGATGTCGCGGGTCAGTTCGCGTGTGGCGGCTCGTGTGGCAGCGCTGGTGGCATTCTTCACCACGCGGCCGGTGGCCGATGTGCGGCTCTTTGTTTTCTTGCCCGTCACCTTGTCGCTCACCCATGTGCCAAGGATGGCGGCGAAAGTGCTGGTGACGGCGGTCAAGATGGCTTTCCATACCTTGCTCAAGATGCCCGACTTCTTTTTCGTATCCTTTTTCTTCGATGACTTGCCCTTCCCGCTGTCATCATCGTCGGCGGCCTCTTCCTGGGCGGCGGCTTCCTCGGCTTCACGCATCAACTGTTCGTAGGCACTCTCGCGATCCACAGCCTCGTCGTACTTGCCGTATATGCGGCTCTGCTTTATGAGGTCCAGACGCTGCCCCTCGGTGATGGCACCTATCTGGCTCAGCGGGAACAAGATCTTAGCGCGCTGCACAATGCTGGGTGCACCCTTCTCGTCAAGGAACGACACCAGGGCTTCGCCCGTTTCGAGCTGCATGATGGCCTCGTCGGTCTTGAAGTCGGGATTGGCACGGAAGGTGTCGGCAGCGGTCTTCACGGCCTTCTGGTCCTTTGGCGTGTAGGCCCTCAGGGCATGCTGCACGCGGTTGCCCAGCTGGCCAAGGATGGTCTCGGGAATGTCGGTGGGACTCTGAGTAATGAAGTATATGCCCACACCCTTTGAGCGGATGAGGCGGATTACCTGCTCAATCTTGTCGAGCAGTGCCTTCGACGTGTCGGTGAAGAGCATGTGGGCCTCGTCGAAGAAGAACACCAGCTTGGGCAGTTCCATGTCGCCCACCTCGGGCAGCTTCGAGTACAGCTCTGAGAGCAGCCACAGCAGGAAGGTGCTGTAGAGCTTGGGCTGCATCATCAGCTTGTCGGCGGCCAGCACGTTCATCACTCCCTTGCCGTCCTCGCTTTGCATCAGGTCAAAGATGTCGAACGACGGTTCGCCGAAGAACTTGTCGGCACCCTGTGCCTCCAGCTGCAGCAGCGAGCGCTGTATGGCGCCCACGGTCTGGGGCGAAATGTTGCCGTAGTTCGTGGTGTACTCCTTGGCGTGCTTCGACACGTAGTCAAGCATGGAGCGCAAGTCCTTAAGGTCAAGTATGAGCAGGCCGCGCTCGTCGGCTATGCGGAACACAATGTTCAGCACGCCGTCCTGAGTCTCGTTAAGGCCCATGAGACGGCTCAGCAGCTGCGGCCCCATCTGGCTCACAGTGGCCCGCATGGGGTGGCCCTGCTCGCCAAACACATCGAACAGACGCACTGGGCAGGCCTGGAACTCAGGGGTCTCAAGTCCGAACTCAGGCAGGCGCTTCTCTATGAAGCCGCTCATCTTGCCCACCTGCGATATTCCGCTCAGGTCGCCCTTCATGTCGGCCATGAAGCAGGGCACGCCGGCCTGGCAGAACGACTCGGCTATCACCTGTAGTGTTACCGTCTTGCCAGTACCCGTTGCTCCAGCTATCAATCCGTGGCGGTTGGCCATCTTACCAATAATGCTTAGCGCCCCGTCGGCGCAGTGGGCTATGTATAGTCCGTGTTCCTTGTCGTACATAATCTATATGCTTGTTTGTTTCTTTAACTGCTGCAAAGTTAGCAATAACTTTTTTCTTCTCCAAGAAATTCCCGAAAAAGTTCATTACCCTCAGCTTTCAACAGTTTTCTGTGAGTAAACACTTACTACATTCATTTTTTTGTTTATAATAGTTAAATTTTGTTTTGTTCAGTCTCTATTATAATATATAATGTGTAACTTTGCACCCGACTTCAGTTCTATCGCGGAGGCAAAGTACACTTTCTCTCCCATTTGACACTTGGAGTTACGCCGCCAGCAGCGGCACCTCACGCCAGACTTGCCCGTAAGGGCGGTGAAGGTGTGGGCCTAACTTATTGGAACAGCGTCTTACAACGCTTTGGTCTTGGTTTCTTGAACCTGAGAAATTCAAAAACCGCAAATCAAGAGCATTGCAGAGTAGATGTTTGTGGCGTGGTATCATTATGCCCCATCAGTGTGCTGAGAAGGTACGGGCTACCTTCAATGCACACTCTACGGGTGTACTATTATACCAACGGCGTGAGCGTCATTATTCTGTCTGCCTATTTGCGAGGTTTTCTCAGGACCTAAGAGACGGACGGGCAGAGTGAGGGTTCACGCTCTTTTCGTATCCTATGGCCAACTCCGGCCAAGTTTCAGATTGAGCAAGCTGACCAAGAAGAGGCAAACGTCAATGCTGACGTTACATATATAGGCACAAGCCGAAAGTAGTCTTTCAATGTCGCTTCAAAATAAGTACAGCGAAGACACGCTTTACAGACGGGCAGACCGTTTTCTCCGCATATCAATTATGTGGTGACCCCAAGAAGTGCACCAAGACAAGGCATGATAAACGAGAACGCCAAACTGTGGTTCCCGCTGAGAATAAGGCATTCCAGCATTGAGAAGCTGACGGAAATCAAAGACTTGCTGGAGAGTGAGGAGACCATTGACGAGGTCTATGTCCCCACTATGTTCATGAAGACATCGGAGACCTCAATGGACTTCGCCCCGATGTTCAGGAATGTCCTGTTTGTACGCACATCCATGGTGAAGCTCAGGGGCATAAAGGCCCAGCGCGAGAAATTTGAGCGCATACGCTACATGATGCACCAAGACTATGACAATGACTACAACAAGCACCTGGAGGTAGTCCACATATCGGACAAGCGGATGGAGGACGTTAAGAAAATCATCAGCAATGCTAACGAGCAGGTCGTTTTTCTCACCAATATGAACTATGCCTTCAAGCCGGGCCATAATGTCCAGATTACCCAAGGTCCGTTTGCCGGTGTCGTCGGTGTGCTGAAAAGCTTCAAGAAGCACCTCTGCGTTGTTGTGCCTATTGAGGATGTGGGTGCCGTTGCCGTCACCTACGTTCCCAGGAAACATCTTGTCTATCTTCCTGACGGCAAAAGCTATTGATTCAGGTTTGAACGCACAAGCAGAAATATCATTGCCAGCAGCAGCAACTGCAGACGGCACCTGCACGGTTCCCTTTGAGCCATCCGAAGACAAGCGGTGGTATCCGCTCCGCCTGCGACAGGGGCAGCCCATGCAGATTCTTGATGTGCTGGCAGGACATGGCATATACGCATACGTGGCAAGAACCTACAGGCGGACGATGGTGTCGGGCGAGGCCAGGATGAAGCTGAGGAACCTCCTCCCCGGCATGCTGTTCGCCTATCTGTCGTCCCACGACTTTGAGGCCATCTTCCGCAAGAAGGACGATGCCCCGGAGAGTCTCTACCGGCAGCTTTCCTTTGCCAGCTACTGCTACGATCCCTCATACAGAACCGCCGGGCTGAAGCCCTCCCCCCTTATCATTCCCGCCTCGGAAATGCAAAGCTTCATTCTCGCCACCTCCACTCACGACGAGAACATCCTCGTACTGCCCGACTCCTGGCAGCCTCGTGGCCGGATGGACGTGGTTGAGGTCGTCAGGGGTAGGTTCAAGGGGGTCCGGGGGCAAATGATGATCAATGCAGCGGGGCTGAAGTACATTGTCGTCACCCTGCCTGGTCTCACGGCTATCCGGCTGCCGCATCTGCATACGAAAGATGTGAAATATTTTTCATACGATGAGTGACCTCTTAGCTAACCGCCTTGACCGCCTTGAACAGCTGATGCTCGAAAAGCTGGGCAATGCAGGGCCTTCAGCAGCCGTTGCGGCCCCTGCTGCCGACCTTCAGATGCTCAACGAGCAAATCATCGCCATGAACGGCCTTGCCGACGAGGGCGACGAAGCCACTGGCAATCGCCTGATGTCGCTGCTCCTGCTCAGTGCCTATCTGCGCCGCGACCAGGAGACAGTCGACATCCTCAGCAGGGAAATACTGAAGGGACTCTACGGCAAGAAGGCTGCTGCCACCGAGGACGAGGCCTTCCTCTTCCTTAGCCTGTTCATGGTCTCCCGCAATCCCAACTACCGTATAGCCGGGAAGCGGTATGTACGCCAGCATCCTGACATCCCGCCGTCGCTCTACCGGCTTATGAAGCTGGCAAAGGTGGTGAAGGTGAGGCTGAAGTCTGCACGTACAATGGACTCCCTGCAACAGCAGCGCCTGATGACCGAAGCGGCCGGCAGGGACATCTTCGTAGTCCACCCCTCGGAAATGCTCACCTGCTGTACCACAGACGGTTGCCAGCAGTATCTGCTCACAACCGTTGAGAAAGCCGTCACACAGCCCTTGACCTATAAGCAGATGAAGGACAGCCGCCGGCCCGCCTACCGTCCACAGCCTTCCCACGACACATGGAGGCTCCGCATCCTGGGAGGTATCGCACTGGCCAGGCTTGACCGCCAGTACCTTATGGACACATTCCGCATGCTGGAGGCCCGTTTTGAATCCGCAGTAGGACAAGGAAAACAACAATCCAGTCAATATGACTTGCAATCCCCGCTGGCTATTCTTGAAGCCATGTATCACGTTGCCGGTTGTGACGGCAACGTGCTCATGGAGTCCCTGAAGCAGCGGTGCGACCGATACTTCGACCTTCATTTCAAGAAGCTGCACGTTCCCTCCGGAGCCTTCGCAGACGAACTGGAGGGCGAGGCACTGGCTTACCGCCTGCTGTTCTTCCGCTGTCTTCCCGTTGTCGGGGCACATTCCTGCCATACCTCGCCCAAGAATCGAAACTGGCTGTCCACTCTACACCGATGGGCAGACAGGCTGGTGGAGCAGGGAGCGAAATGCTGGCAAGGGCTGCCGCTCACAGCCATCTTCCGGTTGCAGCGCTACATCCTCCAGACTGGCTTCAAGAGAGTGGCCCTTGGCAGCGACCAGAAGGCATCAGCCTATCGTAACCATGTCAACAGCACCTTCTTCGACAGCTATCTCCAGCTCATCAAGGAGAATGCCCCCGCCCCACAGGCATTAGTCAGCTGTTATGAGATGCTTCGCGAGTGGAAATACGACATGGCTGCCAACGAGGAGCGCTACACCGAGTACATGCGTGTTGTTTCGCAGCGCCAGAAAGCCTTTACTCCCGACAGCCTTGAATGGCTACAGCTTGAGGAAATCATCGTTGACTACGCCAGCACAAGACAGCGTGGCCATACCGGCAAGCTCGTCTGCAAGATGTGACCTCTGAACATAAAACCTAACAACAGACAAGTTGCTTCACCCTTCGCAAGCATATAGCAAGCCCAAACCCCTTGCTTGGACTTGCCACCCCCTTGTTCCCCGATTTCCCCGTGTTTGTCCGCACCAGCATCCTCCCCAGCACCAGCGACCGCCTTTCAAAGGAGACCGGCCACAAGGTGTGCTCTATGCCAGAGTTTCTGACCGAGCGTACTCACCTTGAGGACTTCCTCAAGTAAACCATGGTCTTCACCGGTGCTCACGAGCTGCTCATCAAGATCTTCGTGGGCAAGAAGTTCACCGTCATGACCCCGCTTGAGGCCGAGCTCACCAAGTACATGCACAATGTCTTTGGAGCCTATAAGGTCACCTACTTCAACGCCTGCCGCGAGTATTGCGAGCTGATGGGAGCGGACTGGCGCAAGGTGCATACCGGTGTGCTGCTGTCTGGGTATATCAACGACACGCATACCTACGTCCCTGGTCCTGACGGCAAGTTCGGTTATGGCGGCAAGAGCTTCCCCAAAGATGTCAACGCTGCACAAGGCGAGAGTAGAAAGAACTTGTTCGTTATACCGAGCCAAAGCAGTGAAGACGAAGTCAATGCCTTTGCCAAGATGACCGAGGGCACACCACTTGGAACCCTCTTGGAACTTCTCCACGAACTGAATGTCCATTTCCGTGGAGTTGAGGAGCATATTTAGTGCTAGTTATTAGCCATTTGGAATACTTCAAGTGTTTTATGGAAAACACAGATGTAATTAGCGTTATACAGCAGCAGATTGATGATGCCTCACCAATCATTGAGCGCATCTCCTGCATGAAGTCAATTCCTGTGCGGCCAGTCTCTGGAGCATACTCTTCTGCTGCGAAGAAGCCGGAATATGGAAGGACTACCATAAAAATCATTGAAGAAGAGATAAAGAAATGGCAGTTGAAGACCAAGGCTGTGCTGGCTGCTTGCTTCAAAGGCGAAAGCGAACATAAGAAGGCTTTTGAGCGTACTTTTGTAGATAATCATGGACTATATTATGATGTAAAAGAAGAATTGATGAGCATTGTCGAGAATGGGCGCATGGTATT
>JAFTAR010000187.1 GCA_017455495.1 Prevotella sp. | reverse complement strand
TGTGGTAGAGGAACTCCTCAATTTCGCGCGGATAGATGTTCTCGCCGCCACGGATAATCATGTCCTTTATGCGGCCGGTAATCTTATAGAAGCCCTGCTCGTCCTTCACGCCCAGGTCGCCGGAATGCAGGAATCCGTTCTTGTCTATCACCTCTGCCGTGGCAGCTGGGTTCTTGTAGTAGCCCTTCATCACGTTGAAACCCTTGCAGCACATCTCGCCCTGCACTCCCACGGGGCACTCCTCGCCAGTCTCGGGGTTGAGCACTTTTACCTCAACAAAGGGATAGTCGCGGCCCACGGTGGTGCAGCGCTGCTCGAACGTGTCGTTAAGGCAGGTCTGCGTCATGCCGGGCGATGACTCGGTGAGGCCATATACAGAGGTAATGGTCATGTACATCTTCTCAGACACCTGTTTCATCAGCTCCACGGGGCAGAGCGAGCCTGCCATGATGCCGGTGCGCAGCGAGGTGAGGTCGAACATGGAGAACATGGGGTGGTTCAGCTCGGCAATGAACATAGTGGGCACGCCATAGACGGCGGTACACCTCTCTTTATGTATGGAGGCCAGCACCACCAGGGGGTCGAACTTCTCTACCATCACCTCAGTGCAGCCGTGGGTGAGGCAGTTCATCGTGGCCAGCACCACACCGAAGCAGTGGAACAGGGGCACGCAGACGCAGAGCTTGTCGTCCTGTGTGAAGCCCATGTTCTCGCCGGTGAAGTAGCCGTCGTTGGCTATGTTGAAGTGGGTGAGCATCACTCCCTTGGGGAAGCCCGTGGTGCCGCTGGTGTACTGCATGTTGCACACGTCGTGGCAGCTCACATGGCTCTTCATTTCCAGGAGCGTCTCGTCCTCAATGTTCTGTCCTAAGAGCAACAGCTCGGCTGTATTGAACATGCCGCGGTATTTCTCCATACCTATATATACTACGTTCTTAAGGTAAGGGAAACGCTCGCTGTTCAGGTGGCCTCGCTCGCAGGTCTTCAGTTCGGGCAGCATGGTGTAGGTCATGTCTACATAGTTGCAGTCCCATGTGCCGTCGGTGATGCAGAGTGTGTGCATGTCGGAGTCCTTGCACAGGTACTCCAGCTCGTTCTGCTTGTAGTTGGTGTTCACCGTGACAAGCACGGCACCAATCTTGGCGGTGGCATAGAGGAACGTAAGCCAGTCGGGCACATTGGTGGCCCAGATGCCTACGTTTGAGCCTTTCTTTACTCCGATGGAGATGAGGCCTTTGGCCAGGTTGTCAACACGTTCGTTGAACTTGGCCCAGGTGAACCGCAGGTTGCGGTCGCTGTATACTATATATTCTTTATCGGGTGTTGTCTCAGCCCAGTACTCCAGCCACTGGCCCAGTGTGCGGTCAAAGAGCTGATAGCCGGAACTGCCGGTCTCTGCGGGGTATGTTCTGTCTGGCAGAGGCCTGCCTGCCATGTCTAATTTCACATTATTCATTTTCTTAAGGCATTTAAGCATCACTCCTTCTTGGAGGGGCTTGGGTGGGCTTTAGAAGGGAATATAAACCAATGCAAGTATCTTGGCGCTCTTGCCCGGTGCACCGTGCAGGTGGTGTTTCACAATGCTGTCGTAATAAATGCTGTCGCCTGGCTGCAGAGTGTATGTTTCCTTGCCATACACAAGTTCTATCTGCCCCTCCATGACATAGACAAACTCCTCGCCCTCGTGGGCAGAGAGCTGATAGTCGTGGTTGTCTTCCGGATGAATGTCAATGATGAACGGCTCCATGTGGCGTCCGGCTTTCTGCTGAGCCAGGGGGTGGTAGGCCATGTGCTTCCGGGCATCGGCAGCACCGTTGGAGAAGCTGATGCTGTTGTTGCTTTCCCTCTCCTCAGCCCTGCATATCACCGGGCCTATATCGTCGCTGTCGTCCATGAAGGTGCCCAGCCGCACTCCAAGGGCACGGGCTATCTTGATCAGCGGACCAAGCGAGGGCAGGTTCTCGTCGTTCTCAATAGAGGTTATCTGTTCCTCTGACAGGCCGCTTCTTTCTGCTATTTCCTCAACAGAGAGGCTCTTTGATTCTCGGATTCCCTTGATCTTTGAACCTATAAGGGTTGTTTTGTCGGACATGATTAAGTATGCAATTCTAATAAAGTCTTTGTTTTTAGGCGGCAAAGGTACTAATTATAGGTGAGAAACTGAAAGAATTTTGAAATATTAACACAGAAATGTAGCAACTTCATTTTATTATTTTGTAACTTTGCAGCCGATTTCTGAAGCCCTTCCGTTCCGTGAAGAGTGTTTTTATAATCTCATTATTCTTTTATATAGTATCACCCAGAAGCATTTTTGCTTATTTCATACCATTATGTATACAAAGGAAGAACTTGAACAGATGGAAATACCCCAGCTGATGGATGTTGCCAGCCAGCTTGGAGTAAAGGTGTCTCCCTCAGACAGCCGGGAGACTGTAATATACGATATTCTGGATAAGGCTGCCATAGACAGCGCTGCCAGCGAGGCTTCACCGAAGCGCAAGCGTACCCGTATTGACAAGAAAGACTCCGACCATGTCTACTCTGCCGCAGGGCAAGACGGCGAGAACAAGGACGGTGGCAGTGCGAAGAAGACTCGCGGTCGCAAGAGAGCCGAGACCGCACAGCCATCTGCCGCCGAGGCTAAGCCTGAAGTTCCTGCCGAGTCGGCTCCAGCTGCATCAGCCCAGGTGGCCCTGCCGGAAAAGCCTGCCAAGCACCGTGGTCGCAAGTCTAAGGCCGAGCTGGCCGCCATTGCTGCCGCCGAGGCTGAGAAGGCAAGGCTGGAGCAGATGGCCAACGCACGGGAAGAGGCTGCTGAAGCCGGGGAAGAGACTATTCCAGAGGCCTCTGAACCTGTGGAAGCAGCTCCCGACCAGCCCAGCACCGACCAGTTGGAGCAGTTGCAGGAGCACTATGCTGCCCCTAAGACCGACGAGGAAGGCGGGCAGAAAGCTGACGACAATGATGACGACGTGTGGAGCGGAGACCCCGGCGACGGCACAGACTTCATCACCATTGTAGACCTGCCCATAGAGGACCAGGCCGCCATGCCCACGCTTGACATCTTCGACCGCCCCGTGTCGCCACAGCAGTCAGTGGAGCCGGTTGCCTACCATGCACCACAGCAGCAGCCAGCCAACAACGGCCGCTACGACTTTGCCGACCTCATCACTGCCAACGGAGTGCTTGAGATTATGCAGGACGGATACGGATTCCTGCGCTCCAGCGACTATAACTATCTTTCATCGCCCGATGATGTCTATGTGTCAAACCAGCAGATAAAGAAGTACTCGCTGAAGACTGGCGACGTAGTGGAATGCGTAGTGAGGCCTCCCCACGAGGGTGAGAAATTCTTTGCAATGGGCGAGGTTAGCTCCATCAACGGGCGCCATCCATCGGAAGTGCGCGACCGCGTCAGCTTTGAGCACCTCACACCGCTCGTCCCTGAGGAGAAGTTCAACCTCACCGGCACGCCACAGACCACCAACCCCTCAACACGCATAGTAGACCTCTTCGCCCCAATAGGCAAAGGCCAGCGAGCACTTATCGTGGCTCAGCCCAAGACAGGTAAGACCATACTGATGAAGGACATTGCCAACGCCATTGCCTCCAACCACCCTGAGGCCTACATCATGATGCTGCTCATTGACGAGCGTCCTGAGGAGGTTACCGATATGGCCCGCACCGTCAATGCTGAAGTAATAGCATCTACCTTCGACGAGCCTGCCGAGCGCCACGTAAAGATTGCCGGCATTGTGCTGGAGAAGGCCAAGCGCATGGTGGAGTGCGGACATGATGTAGTGATATTCCTTGACAGCATAACCCGTCTGGCCCGTGCCTACAACACTGTGGCCCCTGCCAGCGGCAAGGTGCTTACCGGCGGTGTGGATGCCAACGCCCTGCAGAAGCCTAAGCGCTTCTTCGGTGCTGCAAGAAAGATTGAGGGCGGAGGCTCGCTCACCATTATCGCTACGGCTTTGGTGGACACCGGCTCGAAGATGGATGAAGTGATATTCGAGGAGTTCAAGGGAACAGGCAACAGCGAGATACAACTTGACCGCATGCTCTCGAACAAGAGGATATTCCCCGCCATGAACCTGGTGCAGAGCAGCACCCGCCGCGACGACCTGCTGCAGGACCAGACAACCTTGAACCGCATGTGGATAATACGCAAGTTCATAGCCGAGATGACAGCAGTGGAAGCCATGAACACCGTCTACGACCGCTTGGTTCAGAGCAAGAACAACGAGGAGTTCCTCATGTCAATGAACGGATAATACAGAAAGGACGCTATGGTTATGACATACAGAAACATCAGGAGCCTGCTGCTGGCCTGCCTCTTTGGCTTTATTGCAGTAGCTTGCGGCGAGAAGAAAGGCGGGAACCAGGAGATAATAAGGTCCGACTACGAGGTGCCCGAACCTCAGGCTCCCATCACGATGTCTCAGTCAGACGTGGAGAGCGACGTGGAATGGGTGGAGGGCCGCACATACCGCGTCCTCGTAAGCCGCACCCCGGCCGACTCGCTCTCAATGGTAACAGACAACATGGGGCAGCAGTTCGTGGACAACAGGGTGGAGATAACTGTGAAGCGACAGGACGGCACCACCTTCTATAACCACGTCTTCACCAAGAGCTCGTTTGCATCCTGGCTTGACGGCGACTACCGCAGCAACGCACTTCTTGAGGGCATCAACTTCGTGAAGGCCGAGGAAAACAGGCTGGTGTTCAACGCCACTGTCAACCATCCGCGAGCCTCTGATGATGAAGCCATCTACCTTGAACTGTCAGTGAGCCGTCTTGGCGAAGCCGAGATTCATGTAAACGACGAGAACCTGCGCGAGGACCTCACGCTACAGGACAATTCTTAGTTCTTCAAGGAAAGGGGTAAAACTTCCCAGCTGTTACACAGCTCCTCCATACTGTCGAAGATGATGTCTGCGCCCTCATCGGCCAGCATCTCCTTCGGCAGCTTTCCTGTGTTTACGGCAATGGTGAAGCACCTGGCGGCCACTGCGGCTCGCACTCCCAGCGGGGCGTTCTCCACCACTATGGTCTCCCACGGCATCAAGTCCCCCGCCTTCTTCATCCCCATCAGGTAGGGCGCAGGCTTGGGCTTGCCCTCCTTCACGTCGTAGGCAGTCACTATGTGCTTGCTGTCCAGAAAGGTGCCGTAGTCTCTCTGCAGGCGTGCTATCAGGGGCTTCTGTGCGCTGCCAGTCACAACGCCTATGCCCAGTCCTCCGGCATGTATCTTCTCCATCAGGCCAAGCGCCCCCGGCATCATAGGGGCCTCGTCCATGTCGTGGAACAGGCGCGACTTCAGGTCATACATCTCTTGCGCCTCCTCCTCGCTAATGTTCCTGCCCTGCTGCCTGAGCACCATCTGCCTTATGGTGTCCACTCCGCGCTGTCCCTCCGTGGCGTAGGCATCCTCCCTGGTCATATCTATCCCGAACGCCTTCATCGACTCCCTCCAGGCAATGGCATGGTGGGGCATGGAGTCGTAGAGCACGCCGTCCATGTCGAAAAGCACGGCCTTGGGGCAAAAGGCCTCAAAGCCGTGCTTGTCTAAAAATTGTTTTATCAAGTCCATTGACTTAGGGGTTCTGAAGCCTCTCCTTGATGGCCTTCGACTCAGCTTCGTAGCCAGGCTTGTCAAGCAGGGCAAACATGTTCTTCTTGTAGGCCTCCACGCCGGGCTGGTTGAAGGGGTTCACACCCAGCACATTGCCGCTGATGCCGCAGCCAATCTCGAAGAAGTAGATGAGCTGACCGATGTAGTACTCATTCAGGCAAGGCACGCTGATGCGGATGTTGGGAACACCACCATCGACGTGTGCCAGACGTGTGCCGAGCTCG
>JAFTAR010000186.1 GCA_017455495.1 Prevotella sp. | reverse complement strand
GCCGCTACGTGCGCTCCAACCTCAACAGTCCTTTCAACCCCACCGAGGACTACCTCTGGCCGCTCTACGGCCACTGGGACAAGCGGACAGACTACATCGCACAACTGGCCCGCACGGTGCCGTGCGACCTGCCACAGTGGGAAGGGTGGTTCCGCAAGTGGTTCCTCTACATGGTGGCACAATGGCTGGGGCGCTCCCGCAACTACGGCAATGCCGTGGTGCCGTTGCTGGTCTCCAAGCAGGGCGACAACAAGTCGACCTTCTGCCGCAGCCTGCTGCCCGACACCCTGCAGTGGGGCTACACCGACAGCCTCAATGTCAGCGACAAGCGGCAGACGCTGCAGGCCATGCACAGTTTTCTGCTCATCAATCTCGACGAGTTCAACCAGATACCGGCCCGCATTCAGGAGGGATTCCTCAAGAACGTCATCCAGCTGCCCCGCGTGAAGATCAAGCGGCCCTACGGTCGCCACGTCGAGGACTTCCCGCGCCGCGCATCGTTCATCGCCACCACCAACGAGGCCACCGTGCTGGCCGACCCCACGGGCAACCGCCGCTTCATCGGCGTGCGGCTGACGGGTCCCATCGACGTAAGCCGCCGTCCCAACTACGAGCAGCTCTACGCCCAAGCCGTCGAGGCGGTGGTCGACGGCGAGCAGTACTGGTTCGACGAGCAGGAGGTGAAGGACATCATGGCCCACAACCGCCAGTTTGAGATTACGCCACCAGCCGTGCTCTACTTCAACGAATACTACGACGTGGCCGCCAGTGAGGAGGAGGGCGGCGAATGGCTCTCGCCCACCGCCATCTATCAGCGGCTGCGGCGTGCCGTCGGTGCCGGTCTGCAGGCCAACGGCGTCACCCGCTTTGGCCGCTATCTGGCCAACATCCCTGGCCTGCAACAACGGCGGGTAGGCAACAGCAAGCAATATTTAGTGCGCGCAAAACAGTGACTACACTGCCTACACCTTGACAACACACGCAACCCACTGGAAACATGTCGATTATACACGAATACAGATAGTGTATATAGTTTTCAAAACATTTCATTCCCGCAGCACTCGATGAGCAGAAAATACCCCATAGGCATACAGACATTTGAGCGGATTATTCGCAACAGCTATCTGTACATAGACAAGACAGACTTGGTGTGGAAACTACAGCAGTATAGTACCTTTGTTTTCCTCAGTAGGCCGCGCCGTTTCGGCAAGTCGCTGCTCTCATCGACACTGCACTCCTATTTCGACGGAGACCGTGAGCTGTTCGAAGGACTGAAAATCATGCAGTTGGAACAGGAGTGGCACCAGTACCCAGTCATTCACATTGACCTGAGTGTGGCCAAGGGGCAACAGTCAGCAGACGAGTTACGACATGCCTTGTCATACATCATCGAGCCTTATGAGCAGATGTTCGGAGCTAATGCGTCTGAACAGACGCCAGGGCAGAAACTTTCTGGTCTCATTCGCCGCGCCTATCAACATACTGGTCAGCAGGCGGCGGTAATCATCGACGAATATGACGCTCCGCTGTTGGAAGTGCTGCACAAGTCGGAGATGTTAGACGACATGCGCAGGGTGATGCAGGAGTTCTACCAGCCACTGAAGGCTTGCGAGCCGTACATCAAGTTTTGTTTCATTACAGGCATCACCAAGTTCTCGCAACTCAGCATCTTCTCTACGCTCAACAACCTGACCAATGTCACCATGTTGCCGGCGTTCTCAGCCATCTGTGGCATTACAGAACAGGAACTAACGGAATGTATGGGCGAAGACATCCGCCTTATGGCCGAAGAATACGAGTGCACGCCCGAGGAGATGCATGCCAAGCTAAAATTACGCTACGACGGTTACCACTTCTCAGAGAAATCGCCCGAAGTATATAATCCCTTCAGTCTGTTGAACGCTCTCAGGGACAAGAAACTCGACAACTACTGGTTCTCCACGGGTACGCCGACGTTCCTCATCCGGCAGATGCAGCACTTCCGTACAGACATCACAGGAATGGACGACATAGAGGCACCTGCCACCTCTTTCGACGTGCCAACCGAAGCCATGACCACCGCCCTCCCCCTGCTCTACCAAAGTGGATACTTGACCATCAAGGGGTATGACCGTGACGCGCAAATGTATGCATTGTCTATTCCTAACCAAGAAGTGCGCATTGGCTTTGTTCAAGGCTTGTTACCCACGTATACTGGATTAGGTGGGGGAGATGTCCAGGCTGGCTTCGCCCTGAAGTTTTGGCGTGCTTTGAAGAAAAACGACATCAACCTTGCCATGCACGAGATGCAGGCCTATCTGGCCTCCATCCCATACGTTGAAGGATTCAAGAAGAAACTGGAGGATGCGGCCACCGCCGAGGGGTTCTATGAGTACACACTCTACCTCATCTTCTCCATGCTCAACGTCTACGTCCGCACGCAGGTGAAGGTCTCCACAGGCCGCATCGACATGGTGGTCTACATTCCAGACACCATATATGTCTTCGAGCTAAAGGTACACGGAGCGGCACGGCAGGCATTAGAGCAGATTGATAGTCGTGGCTACGCCATCCCATACCAGGCTGACGGGCGCCGAGTGGTCAAGGTCGGCATCCACTTCAGCATCGAGAAACGCACGCTCGACGAGTGGGAAATTGCGAACGCCCCACAATAGCCATCTATGAAAGATGGTAAACAAATCGTTCATGCCTGCTCAAGGCTTAAGTAACAAAAGTACGAATTTTATATACACCGCATACACTTACGCATATATGGCTGGAAATAAACAAAATAGGCCGAACTTAGTTAGTGTAGACAGTGTATAAACGAATCCCGAGAAGACGAACTCTGAGCAGATGATTGAATTTCGACAGATACCCGCCGGGTGGGCAGTGTGTGGCAACGAGAGTTGCATGCAGGCGGCTAAGTGTCTGCGACAGCAGGCCTACCAAGCTGCAATGGAAAGCACGGACTGGACTTGCTGTTTGCTGCCACGGGCTTGGGCCGAGAAGCCTTGCCGCTATTTCGCTGCGGCGGAGAAGGTGCTGATGGCGGCAGGTTTTGAGCAAGCCTTTGCCCGCTTGCGCAGTCGCGACGCCCGCATGGGCGTGCGGTTGCAGCTCACCGCGCTGCTGGGCAGCAAGGGCAGCTACTACCGCTACAAGCATG